>CAJWTO010000024.1 GCA_913047675.1 uncultured Pseudomonadota bacterium
CCTGGTCACCACTTACGCAGCCTTGATAGGCCTAATATTTCTATTTCCTTTCGCGATTGCCGACACAGCCAAGACTGTTGCTATTTACTCTGATCCTAAGTCGATAGGATTGATCTTTTTTCTAGGTTCATTCGGATCGGCGCTAGCGTTCGTCTGGTACTATCAAGCGGTATCTCAAATCGGAGTTATCAGTACGTCTGTGTACGTTAATTTTGTACCAATTTTCGGTGTACTTTCGGCTCATGTTTTCTTAAATGAACCCTTAGCGAACTCGCTTTTCACCGGCGGAGCGATTGTTTTCATAAGTCTCATGATAGTGACCTTATGTTCATCGAATACTGGAGATCACTCGAGAGAGAGCGATTAATTTTAGTCACTTTTTTGTTTAAGCTAACTTAGAAAATCTATGCTTATCGATTACGGCGCCAATTTATCTCAACATGAGTGAGAAAAACGTCTCCCGTCAGACGCAGGCTAAGACCAATTAGAATCCAAGCACACCGACGTCGCTTCCGCAGATTGCTTGGCTAGTTCGCATTGTTTTGTAGAGCGTCCAGCCTCTCTTTTTTATTTAGAAGCTCATTTTCCCCGCATAGTCCTTTCTTTACTACAAGCGATTCGGCAGCTTTCAACCACAGATGATAGTAGTCTTCGCCAGATTGTTTTTCACCAGCACGCTTTATTTCAGCACTTAATTGCTCCGCCCATTCATTCCATTCATAGTGCTTTTCCTGATGGAGTTGCACGACTAACGCAAATGCTTTCGCTTCCCACGGGCTTTGGAACGTAATTTCATGATTGACGTCAACGGGTGCATCCGTTAGCTCGGCTAACTGCGCAATTACTTTTTTTTTATTCATTTTGACCCTTGCGCTGACTAACCTAGTATCAGGTGGTCATCCCATAAATCGACATAAATTGAATCACTCTCAGACGCGTTATCTCCCCAAAGTTCTCGTGCGGAGAATTTCACACTATAGCAGTGCTGAGGTTTTTCACCGTTGCCGTGCGCGGCCGTGTCAGGAAAGACAAACACCCCATGGTCGCGATCGATCTGTCCTATTTTATCTCGAACATATCGTGGGCATCGGGTGTGATGAGTTGGGTGTTCATTTCTAACCAAGACTAAATCATTTTTTTTGAATTTAGGCTCAGCTTTACCATCTCTACGCGCTGAAGATCCAGTAGCCGTGATGACAGGAATATCAGAAACGGTCACGGGGGGACTGATTGCAGGATCGACCATAGATGCCTTCCCACTTCTTAATTCTTCTTCAGTCACTAGACCGGATGTTAACAATAACTTTTCGAAAGCGTGCAGCCAATGTTCGTAGTAGGATGTTTTGAGATAATTACTGGCACCCATTAGCTCAATTTGTGCCCTGAATTCGTCGACGCACATGCCGCTTGCTGCCATTATAGGTACAAACAATCCTAAGACTCGTTTTTCCCATTCATCATGGAATACGGGTTCGTTTTGCTCAGGATTAATTTCCCCATATCCGTGCATTCCGCCGAAATCGTGTACACCATTCATTAGCTAGCTCCCTTATCGATTGGTTTTAAACGCTCAACTCCAATCATCGAATCTCTTGTAATCAGTTCAGCAAGTGCCTCTTCATCCATATCATCTGTCCCTGAGGGTCGCTCGGGAAGTACCATATACCGCAATTCGGCGGTACTGTCCCACACCCTAATCTCGGTATTAGCAGGCAGTGAGACTCCAAATTCCTCTAGGACTTTTCTGGGTTCACTCACTGCCCGGGAGCGATAGGGTGCAGATTTATACCAAACAGGAGGCAGGCCAAGGGTAGGCCAAGGGTAGCAGGAGCACAAGGTGCAGACTAATAGGTTATGCACATCGGCAGTATTTTCTATTACGACCATATCTTCACCTTGAATACCCGAGTAACCTAATTCGGCGATGGCACTGGTGCCATCTTTGAGCAGTCGCTTCTTGTACTCTGGGTCGCTCCAAGCTCTAGCAACAACTCTAGAACCATTGCGGGGGCCAACTTTTTCTTCGTATGTCTCGATTATTGCATCAACTGCATCAGGATCAACTAGGCCTTTTTCTGTAAGTACTTGTTCCAAAGCTTTCACTCGGAGTTCTACTTCACTCAGTGGTCTGCTGTTGGCATGATGATGTTCGTGTTCACTTTCATGGTCACTCATTAAGTCGCTCCCTTGCTACTGGTTAGATTGCTCATACGCGTATGCTGCGTTGAGAATAGTAGCCTCGTCAAATTGTTTCCCAATCAACATCATACCTATGGGTAGACCGTCTGAAAAGCCACATGGAACGGTCATTGCGGGATGACCTGTTACATCAAACGGACAGGTGTTATTAACCATTTCTAGTCCTCTTGCTATAATTTCCTCTCGTGAACAGTCTTTCGCTGGTAATTTAGTAGCCTTCATAGGCATCGTAGGCATCATAAGTAAGTCATAGCTATTTAAGGCTGTGTCGTAAGCATTCGAAAGTTTCATCGCTAAGTTTTGTGCCTTAGCGTAGTAGCGGCCATGATACTTGGTACTCATGTACTCGCCCGTGAGCATTACAAGCTTGGTTGTTTCAGATAGATCGTCTGCACGTGTCAATCGCCCCCTTGCAAAAGCATCCAGCAAGCTTGTGTTGTAGTAGCCCTTCCAGTTTGTACCCATGCTGTTGCCTTTGATCATTAGCGCGTTTGCGCCTTCTATCGCAATTGCGTTCCATATATGAATACCATCTAAATGAAACGGGATAGATATTTGTTCTACTTTCGCACCTAGTAATTCTAGCCGCTTGCCAGCGGCGATTACACTTTGGTCAACGTCTTCTTCTGACGAGTCTTTCCAATTGAAACCCTCTTTTATGATCCCGATTTTCAAACCATTGATGTCGTTAGTGAGTGCTTTAGAGTACTTTTCAGTTTTGACGTTATATTGTCTCGGATCCATTTTATCGGCTCCTGCGATAGTCTCCAGCATCAAAGCAGCGTCGGTTACGTTATTGGTGATCGGGCCTAAATGATCTAAGGTTATCTCTATCGGAAAGGCTCCGGTATATGGCACAAGTCCGTGTGTAGGCTTTAACCCGTAAACACCGCACCAACTTGCCGGCATGCGTATAGAGCCTCCCTGATCACCTCCTATCGCCATATCTACTTCGCCAGATGCAACAAGAGCCGCACTGCCGCTAGAAGATCCCCCACTCGTATGTGCGTGGTTATGTGGATTTTTTACGGCCGGAGTCGCGGTCGTATGACTTCCCCCTGAAAAGCATAAATTTTCACAAACTGCTTTACCCACAATTTCCGCTCCAGCATCGAGGACTCGAGTAACGACTGTAGCGTCTATTTCGGGGATAAAGGACTCTAATGCTGAACAACCATTCATCATAGGAACTCCGGCCACACAGACATTATCCTTAATAGCGACTGTTTTGCCTTTTAATTTCCCACGAGACGCCCCTTGGATTGAGGTTTTATAATACCAAGCATTTAGTGGATTATCTTTCTGCTCCGGACGGAATGCCTTACCCCTCGGGTATTTTACTTCAGGACATGGTTCTACTAACTCATCGATTCGCTCGTAAGAGGACATCGGCCCCTCCATTAGGCTTTTGAACGATTCGATGTCTTCGAATTCCAAGTTCAGGCCGAATTCATCTGCTATCTCGTCAATTTCATCGATAGTAGGCCGCTTAATTCTCATTATCATGTCCCCATGTAAGTGCATTTCATGTATTTAGTAAATCATACCGATATAATCTAGATTTGCGAGTATTTAGAATAAGGCAACATAAAAATCTATACGTCTCAGCCACATATAGTTCAGGATTGATTGCGAATGTTTGTACAAGTTGATTGATTAAACAGCAGTAAATCGGTAAATTTTTAGGACAGCTTTGCTATAAATCGTGAAAGATGAAAGCCAAAGGACTGACGTGAGTAGGACGAATAAAAATAGCTATATTTGGGATGTTCCCACGCGGGTTTGCCACTGGGCGCTTTTAGTCTTATTTGTTTTTTCATGGTGGAGCGGTAGGGAAGGAGGAATGTTTCTGCAGTATCATATGCTAAGCGGCTACTGTATTTTATCTCTTGTTTTATTTCGTTTTTTTTGGGGCATTTTTGGTACGTCGTCCTCTCTATTTTCTAACTTTTTGTTTGGACCTGCTGAGGTTTGGCGTTACTCGAAAACAATTTTTCATAAAAATTCAGTGCGGTACTTTACTCATAATCCGTTAGGCGGGTGGGCCGTAATTGTAATGCTTGTGGCGCTCCTGTTACAGGTTATTACTGGACTTTTCGCCAACGATGATCTCTTTAATGAGGGTCCGTTATATCAGTATGTCAGCTCCCAGGTAAGTGATTTTTTTACCGGCATTCATGAAGTGATAGCTAATTTTTTAATCGGCTTGATATTACTACATATTCTCGTTATAGCTTTCTATCAATTTTGGAAAAAGCAACATCTGGTGCGGGCGATGATCACCGGCTATTTAAGCGAGGTTCCGGAAAAGAGTCGTGTGGTACCTGTGACACTTTGGCGTGCATTATTTTTTCTAGTGTTGAGTGGGTCGATAGTTACGCTTATAGTGAGCTTATAAAGGGAGCTGAATATTATGAATAATGGAATACTACGGATATTGTTTTTGTTTGTATTAATGTCTGTCACTCAGTATGTGCACTCTGACCCAAAACCCGACGATGCGGTACATTATCGCCAAGGGATATTGATGGCCTTGGGATGGAATGTTAGTCCTATGGGTGCAATGGTTAAAGACAAAGTACCTTATGACGCGGAGCGTTTTCGTTTCCTTGCGAAACGGTTAGCACTCTTAGCTCCAATGGCGAGCGAGGGGTTCATTGAGAGTAGTAGCTCTGCAGAATCAGATACTCGGCCCGAGGTGTGGGAGAATTTGGAGGATTTTAATCAAAGATTTGCCGAATTAGAAAAGGTATCTTCTGACTTAGCAGCAATAACTATAAATGGCGAGCGAGAGGCTGTCGTTAAACAATTTATTGCGACGGTAAATGTATGTAAGGATTGCCATGATAATTATCGGGTCAAGCGTTAATTTTTATAGTTAGGCCCTGCGTACATCGTGTATGACCGGATCGCTAGCGATGGCGATTTCGTTGTCGAGAAGTGATCCGCATCCGATACAGTAAAACTGACGAAATTCCACTGCATCGTCGACAAATCGACTTGGATCGCCAATCAATGGATTACTAGTCGAGATTTCTCGATTTTCTTGAATACACAGAGTCTTATAATTTGTTCGTGAATCTCCAAGTGGCTGCTGACATTTGGCACAGCACCAGTATTCGCCGTTGGCATCTGAATAGATATTGAGTGTATCCGAGCTTTCGTATACCCGCGTCCCTTTGCGCTTCGCTATCTGAGGGACATTAGCTATACGGTTTTGTTTAACTTTTTTTCTCTCGAGTATGCTTGCTTCGGCGTCTATGGTTCCGTCGCTTAAAATGATTGCACCATAAATATTTTTAGCGGCTTCAGGTGTGATTGCGAAAGTATCTAAATCAGTTGCAATATCTTCCAGGTCTCTATCGAACGGATCACCAAAGCCTCCACCGCCACTCCATCTGACAGCGTAGACATCGCTGGGATTTTGTGTGAAATTCTCTTGCCTTAATTGAAGTATTTCATGGTGTCCACTCAAATCGGATGTATCTTCTGGCATTGTGGATTTTTGCATGTGATCGAAGATATTGCTATCACGAATGAAAGTGTATCCATTTGTTGTGGAAGGGTACCCGCCCATAAGTCCAGGGGAGGTAGGGATAGCATTACCAGAGGATAGGGTATCTTGTGTCACTTTTTCGGTGTTATGCGGAATGAAACAACTTTCAGCAGAGAGTCCACCTCTATATTTTCCTGCGCCTCCAGAGTCGGTTAGCTCTTTTCGGTACAAGAACAAAATAGGAAAATTTTGCTCCGTGTGCTCGATATTCGGTAATTGACATATGGGTGTTCTAGCCTGACCCCCGGTATTGATCCCATCTGCCATTGTGAATGCGCCAATCGCCCCCCCAATAGGATCCACTAATAAGTAGCCATATTTTTCGCCCCATTGATCTGTGCCTCTGAATAGAGTCGCAGGCCATTGGCTAGTGCCGCCGATACACATGATATCTTTGCGTAATTCTTTATCTGGATAAATCATTTTTGAAATCACGTTATAGGCAGGATAGAGAGAGATCTCCATTGCTTGGATAGGTGCCGTTGAAACAGATGCAGGAAATTCTGCGCAGTTTAGCGTCCCTGGAGTGGGGTCGAACTCTATATGTCGCAGTGCACCACCGCATGCAAAATATTGATCCCAAGAAAGTAGCTCGTTAATTGCTACCATAATTGATCCTCTCCAGCCAGAGTAGGTTGCGTTCATCGCACCCTCCTGAGGTGCTGAGCCATCATTAGTGAAAATCAGTTTGCTACCTTCTTTGCGAAGACCTAGCATTACCTTATGTGTTCTTCTATCTCCTGGCCTACAAGCCTCTATGTAAGTTCTATCCGACCACTCCCCATCCGGTAGGCGAGACATTTTTTCGAGATAAGACAACTCGGAATTATCAATTATTTTTTTCATCACACCTTTTAAGGTCTCGGCACCGTATCTCTTTATAAGTTCTACTATGCGTTCACGTGCGGTAGTATTCCCAGCTACTTGTGCCCTGAAATCTAGTGCTACTAGCTGTGGTTTTCTGGAGGATCTCAGGTAGACCGCTTCTATGTCCTTTCTAATTTCATAATTTTCGATTATCTTCAGCGGAGGAAGCATTAGTCCTTCTTCGTAGACCGACTCAGCCGATGGACAAAAACTCCCTGGAGTGATTCCTCCAATATCATATTGATGAAGACAATTTGTGACCCAACAAAATAATTCGTTTTCCCAAAATACTGGGCAGAGGAGC
Source organism: uncultured Pseudomonadota bacterium (assembly GCA_913047675.1). Classification (GTDB taxonomy): domain Bacteria; phylum Pseudomonadota; class Gammaproteobacteria; genus UBA4457. The sequence goes on from CAJWTO010000024.1 coordinate 6,927, forward strand.
ATCACGTCCTGTTGGTGTGCCGCACCAACCCAGGGATCGTTTGCGATGAACATGTCACCTTCGCTTATTCCAGGGTTTTCACTCCGATACTCTAGAGTCCACTTGACTTGCGTATCGGTTACTCCAGACATGTATTGCATGTACGGCCCAAAATAAACAAACTCAGCATCTTCCGTTAGAATTGACGGATTTAAGTCGAGTGCATACATTGCGACCGGAGAACCCGATAGCCTCTGAATTGTGGCGCCGTGTTCTTCATTTATTTGCCAGAGATTATGTCTGATAACTTCATATGTCACGGGATCGATTGTTTCAGACCATTTGCGATGCAATTTCAATTTTTCAGATATATTTAACTGCTTCGGTGGAACATAAGGTTGTTCAATGCCGTTAAAATTAGTATCTGGCATTTCACTGATTCTTGACATGACATGCTCCTCGCAGTTTATGGGTTAATTACGAAATTTTTGAAACTATCCATTTCTATACTTTGACCCGGATGTACGACTATTGATGTGGTTTCGGTCTCTATCACGCACGGGCCCTCTAGATAATTGCCAGGACGCATCTTGTAGCCATCAAAGATAGAGGTTGAGCGGATTTCTTTATCCTCTGCCCAGTATATTTTCCTCACGCCGGTTTGCATATCAGGTGAGACTTCTCTCTGGTCTAATTGACTCGTATTTAATTTAGGTTTGAGTGAAATAGCGGAGGCGCGGCACCTGGCAGTCACGATTTCTAGACGTGCGTCATACAGTGCGGCACCGTGTCCATAAAGTTGTTCGTAACGAGAGACGAATTTTTCACGCAAGAGGGCCAATGAGTTCTCCTCCAGAGAATCTTTGTCTAGAAATACTTCGACCTCATTTATTTGCCCTCTATGACGCATATCGAGGGAGTATTGAAATTGGTGTTTATCTGCATGAACACCGTCAGAATTCAGCTGGCGAATACCCCTTTCTTTGAGAGCCAAAAGTATTTTATTCACCGATTCTTTTTCGAACGGAGACGACATGATTTTGGCCTGTTCGCTAACATGTAAGATGTCTGCAGACGCCGCACCGAACGCGCACCATACGGCAGCTGTATCACCTTGAGGCACGATTACTTTAGATACCCCTAGTTCTCTGGCAGCTACACCCATGTGTACAGGTCCCGCTCCACCGAATGCAAAAACTACAAATTCGCGAGGATCTAAGCCTTTTTGTACCGTTACTTTTCTGATGAGATCAGCCATTTGGAACTCAGCAATTGTCGCTACTCCGCTAGCTAATTCATAGAGGGACATATTTAGTTGATCAGCTAAAGTTTGCATTGAACTTTGTGCTGCCGCGATATCAAGTTTGATCTTACCACCGGCAAAATTTTCGGGATCTAAGTAGCCAAGTACCAAGTCGGCATCCGTCGTGGTTGGAGTTGTTCCACCGTTACCGTAGCAAACCGGTCCAGGATCGGCGCCTGCACTTTCCGGACCTACTCGTAACGCTTTGGTGGCGGGATCGATCCAAACCTTACTACCGCCTCCGGTACCGAGAGTTTGAACGTCGACCTTGGGCAAAAAATACTCGTATTGGTGTACCGTGCTTTTATACGAAACCACAGGTTTCGTATCGTGAATAACACCCACGTCAAAAGAGGTACCTCCTAGGTCTGTAGTAATAACATTGTGATAACCCATAAGGGAGCCAAGATAGCTGGAGCCAGTTACACCTGCGACTGGCCCAGAATCTAAAGTCAATAATGGCGCTTCTTGCGCTTTGGGTACGGTTATAGTCCCTCCGGCGCAGTGGGTTATTTGTAGTGGCGGCTTATATCCCATGAGTTTTAGGCTCTCGTCGAGTCTAGTGATATAACCCACAGTTGTCGGTCCAATGTAAGCGTTAAGCGCTACCGCTGTCGTTCGCTCATACTCCCCCCATTTAGGCGCGAGATCTGTAGAACATGTCACATACATCTCCGGCGCAATTTCTGCGGCGATATTCTTTATCTGTAGCTCATGTTTCGGTTCCAAGAATGACCACAAGCAACAGACTGCAAGAGACTCGCAACCAGCTTGTTTAAGCTCTAGTATTGCATTCCTAACTTCATTTTCATTGAGATCAACTACGATATTTCCGAAGCAATCTACCCGTTCTGACACACCTTTTATAAGCTTTTTGGGCACGAGCGGGTCGGGCTTGCTACTCTCAGGAATATGTACAATGAGTTTAATATCTTGGCCTGCGAGTCCTCTAGAGCCTCTCATGATGTGAATTACATCATTGTGGCCTTTGGTCGTTATCAAACCAACCTTTGCCCCTTTTCGCTGAATTATGGCATTCGTTCCAACGGTTGTTCCATGAGCGAGGACTTCGATAGATTTAAGAAGCTCTGGTGAAGATAGACTTAATTTAGTAGCGGCGCTTTCAATCGCATTTAGGACGCCTTCTGAAAAATCAGAGGGAGTTGATGGAGATTTAGCGATCGTGAGCTTGCCGAGTTCATCGATTAACACACAATCAGTAAAAGTTCCGCCGATATCCAATCCGCAAATGAAGGTTTTCAAAAGTAGCTCCCTGTGGGTTAGACAATTTAATCAATGTACAACCAGGTTAAATCATATATATTTGAACAGTTGTTCAAATATATATGATTTTATAAATACAGTGCAATAGGGTGAAAATTATCGCTATTAAAAAGTCAGTAACTGCGCAAAAAATTCTTGACTCAGCTGAGGCCTTGTTTGCTGAAAGTGGCTATGATGGCGTGTCTTTAAGGCATATTACGCGGCACGCTGGTGTGGAACTCGCTTTACCAAATTATTATTTCGGGACGAAGCTAGAGCTTTTCAAGCATGTGATTGAACGTCGCTCAGAAATATTAAATGAGGAACGCATGAGCGCGCTGACAAGACTTGAAAACTCGGCATCGATAGATTCTATAATTAGCGCCTTCACTGAACCCTTTCTAAGACGAACTATTTCAGGAGATATAGGCTGGCAAAATTACTCTCGTTTAGTTGCTCAAATCGCTAATTCAGCGCGATGGAGTAGGGAGATTATGTCGCATGAATTTGATCCGGTAGCGCTAGAATTTGTCAGGCGGACCAAGATCTGTTTTCCATCCGCAAAAGACCAAGATGTCTTTTGGGGCTTTCACTTTTTATTGGGTGCAATGACTCTCACGTTTGCTCAGACGGGTAGAATTGATATCCTATCCAAAGAGTTATGTAAAACGACTGATTTAGTTGGCATTTATAAAAGAATGGTGCCATTTCTTAGCGCAGGATTCTCAGCTATATGTGAAGCCTAAAATGACTAAAAAATTTTTACGTTAAAGGCAGTGGAGAAAATGAAATCATCTGTTTGCATTAGTAATATATCTAAAAATGGTGTTGCTACTATTGAATTGAATAGACCAAATGTAAACAATGCGTATGACGAGCACTTTTTGAAAGAATTCGCAGGCTGTTTGGTGAAATTGAAATGTGATCAATCAGTGCGAGTGTTACTGTTGAAGGGAAGAGGAGAAAATTTTCAAGCAGGCGCTGATTTAGCCTGGCTTGCGCGGATGAATCAGCAGGACATGAAGACCAATCAGGCGGCGTCTAGCTTGACCGCTCAAACATTTTGGGCCCTAGATTCATTCCCTAAACCTACTATTGCGGTGGTTCAAGGTAGATGCATGGGAGGCGGAACAGGAATAGTATCTTCATGTGATATTGTGCTCGCTGAAAAAAGTTCAAGATTTGCTATCAGCGAAGTGTTGTGGGGCTTAGTAGCGAATATCATTTTTCCTCAGTTAGTGAGTAGAATTGGAGTTTCCAATTTACGCCGTTACGCTCTCACTGGAGAACAATTTGATGCTACTGAGGCGCACAAAATAGGGTTGGTTACCGAGACATGTCAGGATGGACAGTTGGATGTCTTAACCGAATATTTTGTGTCCAAACTGCTCAGGTCGGCGCCGAAAGCTGTAGAAATAAGTAAGATCGGATTGAAAAGGGTAAATAAGATATATACGGACAGCGTCGAGTATGAAAGATTAATTACGGAGCATGCGGCAAAGCGAATTGATGCTGAAGCTACAGAAGGAATTGGTAGTTTTTTCGGGAAAAAGAAACCTGAGTGGTTTCTTGAGTAGTAACATTCTAATTAGTTAAGTGGCATGCGATATCGTGACTTTGAGACCAGGTTTCAAAGACAATCGTTGGTTTACTATCTTGAGATTATTTTTCTCGAGCAATTTACCAAGCGTATCCTTATTAAAATAATAAAGGTGCTCGGATGGCTTAAATTCATTCCATGTTGACAGCTTTTTAGGCACTCTCCAGTGAGCAATATCGGGCGTACCGATGTCCACAATTCCATGAGGTTTTAGGATGCGTTTTATCTCGGTTAAGAACAAGTTTAGATCTGGGACATGCTCAATCACATCGTATGCTGAGATTACGTCAAAAAACTGATTTGGATACTGGTGTTCGCCTAATGTTCCTTCAATCAAATTCGAGAGACCTAACTCTTTTTTCCCATATGCGAGACCTCCGGCCTCTATATCGATGCCATATCCGAAAAACCCTTGACTTTGTGCTGCTTCGACCACAAATCCGGCAGAGCAACCTACGTCAAGCCAGTTTCCGAATAACCCATAGCTGTTTTTCAGTCTTTTCACTCGTCGCAAGGCTCGCTTCCGTTTTTTCCCTGCTTTTTTTGTATAGTTCCCACTATAAACCGAGTCGTATGTCTTAACTATTTGTTCGAAGCTTGGTCGCGGATTAATTAAGGTAAAGTGACATTGGATACAGCGGACAAAAGGCTCTTTTTTTTTGTGAAATAGGTGCGTAAATTCTTGTCCACCACAGATCGGGCAGGGGATCAGCTCAAACTCAGGATTTTTGTAGGATACTGACATGTCGCTCGTTGATTAATTATGAATTTTATTTTTCAATGGGTTCATGATTTCGATAGGTTTAAGAATAGCACAAAGATATTTTGGGAGAGTTAATTTTATGGTTCTATTAATTGCTTTACAGTCATGAGTAGTCGTTTCAAGGCCAGTGGACTTATTACTTTAACAACCGATTTTGGGCACGTGGGGCCTTATGTTGGGGTAATGAAAGGTGTAATTTTATCTCGTTTTTCAAAAGCTCAAATCGTAGATCTGACGAATCAATCCCATGTCCACTGGCCCGCCGAAGCAGGCTTTTGGATCGCGCGATCCTATGAGTATTTCGCGCGTGGCACGGTACACTTGGCAGTGGTTGATCCTGGTGTCGGTACCGATAGAACTCTGCTCGTGGCGGAAGGGGAGGAACAAGTATTCGTGGCGCCTGACAATGGATTACTGGCGGAAGTAATAGAGAAAACCAACGCTACCGTGCGCTTAATGAGTGCTGACGTAGTCAGTCAGTATCAACTTCCAAATATTAGCGATACTTTTCATGGACGCGATATTTTTGGGCCGGTGGTTGCGGCTTTAGCCGCTGGTAAAATAGGTCCGGATGAGTGTGGTCCCATCATCAGCGACTTTGTTCCGTCCGGGTTAGAGAAACCCACAAATTTTAACGATAGTCTTAACGGTGTAGTTATAACGATAGATAATTTTGGCAATTTAATTACGAATATTGACGCTATTGATGTTGCACAATTCCAGACGCCAATAGTTGAACTCGGCGGGCATAAAATACGAATGGCAAAAACTTACGGTGATGTGAGACCGGGTGACTTTCTGGGGCTAATTAATTCTTTTGGTGTATTGGAGATCGCTTGTTCGGAACAGAGTGCCTCCAAAAGAATTGGAGTCAATCGAGGGGCTCCAGTCAAAGTGAGGGAAAGTGTTTTAGTTTAACCTGAGGATTTGGTAGTCCTTAGATCGAAATAGGACCCACTTTTTAATTTTTTGAACTCCGCCAAGTTGTTGATTATTTTGTAGGCTATAGTTTCTGGGGATGGCATGTGGGCAGTACCGTGCGCCTGATGCAGTGACTTTAGTGAAGGAAATTTGGATGAGCTCTTCGTTCTTAGGACCGACTGCATTTTAGTATCGACATAACCTGGTGCTAAGGCTAATAGGTGAGAATTTTTAAATTCATGGGCATATAGTTGCGTTAGCATATTTAAAGTTGATTTTGATAACGCGTAGGAACTCCAACCGAAGTTACCTCGAATCGCAGCTCCTGATGAAATGGTGATGATTTGTGCTGGAGACAATTTATGGTTTAAAAACCAATCGAGAATCACTTTATTAGCCCACACATTTATTTGCATGACATATTGAAGTTCTTCACTTTTCGTATCCTGTAGAGAGGCGATCGGACCTAATACACCAGCATTCAGAAATATCAAGTCAGGCTTTTTGAGTTTTTCGTAAACAAGACGTGATAATGCAGAGGATACTTCGGACTCATTTTGAAGGTCGACGTTTTCCTGGTACAAATTAGGGTGAGTCTCTGCTCCGCGGCTTTTCGACAGGCCCAAGACATGGTTTCCAGCCGCTAGGAGAACCTTAGTTAAGCCGGCTCCGATACCACTCGAGTGGCCAGTTATCAGAACATTCATTATTTAATATACTCAATTTTTTAATTTACAAGTACACTTATAACCTATGTCAGTTACAAATGTTACCGAATCGGCGCTAAGACGAAAGCAGGGTGCCAAATGGAATTATTACCCGCCAGATATCCTCCCTGCCTGGGTGGCGGATATGGACTTTAATGTTGCCGAGCCAATTCGGGAGGCATTGAGTCGCCAGATAAGTGACTCAGGTTTTGGTTATCCGTTGGGTGCAAAAGATAGTGGTCTATTAAGCCTATTTCAGTCGCGCGTGAAAAAGCGTTTTAACTGGGATATTGATGAGTCTGAGGTGCTAATTTTGAACGATGTCGTTCAGGGCTTGTATCTCGGTATTTCTGTCTTCTCTGATAAAAACGAGGGTGTCGTGATCCAGACACCAATATATCCTCCATTTTTGCACGCTGTTAGTGAACTGAGTCGGCTACCGTTATTGCAGCCGTTGATCGCTACTCATGAGCAATTTGAGATTGACTTTGATAAAATTGAATCTGCCATAGATTCGTCAACTAAAGTATTTGCTCTATGCAATCCACATAATCCCACCGGTAGGGCTTTCAATTTAGAAGAATTAACTAAAATCGGTGAAATATGCTGCAGGCATAACTTAATTATTATCTCTGATGAAATACATGCCGACCTTGTGTATGAGCCTAAACAGCACATTCCGATCGCGAGTATTTCACCAGAGATTCGAGCTCGCACTGTCACTCTAATGTCAGCTAGTAAAGCATTTAATATAGCAGGTTTGTGTATGGCGTTTGCTCATTTTGGTAGTAACGCCTTGAAGAAAAAGTTTGAATCGATTCCGTCGCATGTTCGAGGAGGTACCAATGCACTTAGCGTGGCTGCGGTCAGATCTGCATGGACTTCGTGCGATAGTTGGTTGAATGACATACGGGCTATTCTTTTTAACAATCGAAACCTAGTGAGCCAATTTATTTTAGAGAAGCAACCGAAAGTGGGGTATTTCCCACCTGAGGCGACATATTTAGCGTGGCTAGATTTGAGAAAACTTGAACCTAAGCCTTCCTACCAAAGCTATATAATGGATACAGCGAAAGTCGCAGTGAGTGCCGGAGAAGATTTTGGTGACCAGGGACGCGGTTTTATTAGGGTTAATTTTGCAACATCACCAGAAATATTGGAAAGAGTTCTTGCACAGGTTGGCAGTGCGTTAGATTTAATAAGTTAAAGATTATCGGCGGTCCAATCTAGTAACGCGCTTTCAAACTTTTTCCCGATGCCATCATTCACGTTTGGAGAGTTTATGATGCTAAAAACCACAAATGTTTTGCCGTTTTTTTTATGGATGTACCCGGCGATAGCACTCACGTCTTCGAGGCTACCTGTCTTTAAGTGCATGACACCAATTTGACTCGGGTGTTGGAATCGTTTTCTCGCAGTCCCATCGACTCCAGCAATTGACATTGAAGATACGAACTCTGGCATATATGGTTTTCCCCAGGCATTTTTTAAAAATTGGAATAAAAATCTCCCAGTGAGTTTAGTATCGCGAGATAGGCCAGATCCATTGTCTATAGCTAGATTCGAAGTATCAAGATTGTTTTTTCTTAACTCTCGCGTTATGACTTTAAGTCCCGAACTACGCGTGTAGGGAGGTTCCCCTATATCTCCTGCTAGGGAATAGACTAGCATTCGCGCCATGAGGTTATTACTCCACTTGTTTGTTACCCTTACCAACTCACCGAGCGGGCGGGATTTAAAACTAGCTAGTAGTTCATGTTCGGTTCCAACTTCCCCGAATCCTACGGAGCCACTAAATGTCCCTCCCCATTGAGCCCAGTATTTCTCAAACATGTTTTTTACATACAGGTTATGGGGAATTAGATCTCTATATATTTTATATTCATCACAAGATGTCGGCATCACTCCTGATATAAGATACTCATTGACATTTACTAGAGACAATTTAATTTTTGGCATATCGCCTATACATGGCTTTTGAATGACACCAATATTGTTGATCAAATTTAAGTCGGGCATACTCGGCTTTGTCGTCAGCAATATCACTTCGCCAGCCTGATCAACTTTAAATTTGAGTTCTATTGAGTTAAAGTTCAAGACAAACGATTTGGGAAGAGCGTTGTATATGTGTCTACCATCCCCATCAAAAAGGTAGGGGTCGGTTTCGTCGACTAAAAACTTCGTTTCGTCGATCAATAGGTCTCCTGTTATTTGAGAAATTCCAGAATTTTTAAGTTCGCCAAGGAGCGTCCACAGATCTCGGTTTAAAAAATATGGGTCCCCATCTCCTTTTAATATAATATTCCCTACAATATTGCCCCGATGAGCGCTTTTAGCCGCATACAAATTTGTTTCCCAGGTGAAGTTGGGGCCGAGTACTTCTAATGCAACCCAGGTGGTGATCAGTTTTATTAGAGAGGCTGGGTTTCTATCGATATCAAGATTTAGCGCCACTCGAGGCGTTACTTCATCCAGTGCTTGAACTAACAGAGTCACGTCATTTTGAGAGATTTTATATTGACTGAGAGCTTCTGAGAGTTTCTTGGGAATCTCGGGACCACTATTCTCTGCGAAAGTTGGAGCCAAGAGACCAACGAAGATCAGAAAAAGTGAAGCTAAAGTAACTTGCATAGCTTTTACATAGCCCGCAGCATCACATAGCTTTGTCGGACGATGCTCTATTTTGAAAATGATATTCTTCATTTGGTTGCATATCGATAGCTGCAGCTAATCGGTTAGTCATGTTGTAAAACGCTGCAACGTTTGAAATATCCCATATTTCCTTCTCTGAAAACCCGGCTACTCGGAGAGCCTCTCTATCTTTTTCGACAATCTTATCACTGGCTTCGGTTAGTTTTACCGCGAAATCGAGCATAGCAACGTGTCTATCAGATAATGTCGCTGCCCGATAATTCATGACCAGTTGCTCTCCTAGTATTGGGTCATTGGAATACTCTCTGACAGCTTTACCGTGAGCTGTTAAGCAGTAAAAGCAATGATTTGTTGAGGAAACTACGACGGCGATCATTTCTCGTTCAAGGGGAGTCAAACCGGTTTTTGCGAACATGATTTCATTGTAAAAGCGAGTGAAAGTCCTGAATTGCTCGGGTTCATGACAAAAAGCCGAAATTACATTTGGGATCATCCCAAGTTTTTCTTCACATAGATTAAGATATTTTTGCATATCTTCAGGTAGAGAGGATTTTTCTGGAGTTGTAATATCCAACGCCATAATTGTTTCATCAGTGCTCATAACATAATACTCCTTCTTTTTTTGCGCGAATATGTTGGTACTATATGATCCGATTTCTTTTCAATGTGTTTATTTCTTCATCCGACAGTCTCAGGATATCTTTTAAAACTTCTTGGTTATGCTCGCCCAAGCCAGGTCCAGGGAAATCGGTTTCTCCTGGTGTTTTCGACAGTCTCGGGATAATAGCCGGAATTGACAAAGGCTCGCCATCGATTGTCACTTCCTGAAAAAGCTCTCTTGCTTGATACTGTTCGTTTTCAAACATATCCCTTACATTTAGTATCGGACCAGCTGCGACTGACGCGTTATCAAGTTTCGATAACGCGTCTTCCGAGTCAAGTGTTAGTGTCCAAGATTCTATCGCTTCTTCTATCTCTTTTTGGTGTTTAACTCGACCGATATTCTCTGCGAGCCTCGGGTCAGCTCCTAATTCAGGTTTGTCCATCGCACCAGTTAGTCGCTTGAACATACTGTTAGTATTAGCGCCAATTACAATGAGCCTATCGTCCTTACACCGGTAGGTGCCTGTAGGAACAATACCAGTGATAGCTGTGCCAGATGGTTCTCTAATAATACCAGCTCCATCGTATTCGGGTATGACGCCCTCAAGCAAGTTAAATAGCCCTTCGAATATCGCAACATCTACGACTTGTCCTTCTCCGCTATTTTGTCTACCAATGTACGCCAAAAGAACGCCTAGAGCGGCATGTATTCCTGCAAGTGTGTCACCAATACTTATATTGGGTCTTACAGGCGCCCCACCAGGGAAACCATTTACGTATCGGAAACCGCCAAATGCCTCGCATACTGAGGCAAATCCAGCTTTCTTTGCATAAGGCCCGGTTTGTCCGTAACCGGAGATCCGTGCGTAAATCAAACCAGGGTTTTTCTTTTTAACGTCATCTGGGCCTAACCCCCATTTTTCCATAGTTCCAGGCCTGAAGTTCTCTACAAAAACATCAGCGGTTTGTACCAGCTCCGTGAGCAGTTTTTGTCCCTTTTTTGTTTTTAAATCAATAGTGATACATTTTTTGTTTCGCGCTAAGCTGCGCCACCAGAGAGAGGTACCATCTTTTACCTCCCGCCAGCCTCTAATTGGATCCCCAGTTTCCGGAGGTTCAATTTTGATGACTTCGGCACCAAAATAGCCAAGGATTGTGCCAGTGAAAGGGCCTGCTAGTAGCTGACCTACTTCTATAACTCGCATTCCCTTCAAGGGTCTCATGTCTGATTTTTCTATCATAATAATTTAAGAGTTTTCTCAATGATTCAATAAATTTAGCGGCTCTCTCTATTTATTAGTGGGCTATAAAAAAGCCCGGGATTTCCCGGGCTTTCGTGAACATTATATTTCTTAAAACAGAGGAAGCCCGTGATTTGATGCCATCATAAACATAAGCATCGGTATAGAGAGCATGGTATTTGTTCTCGACGCTAAGAAGGCAACACGCTTAGCACTTGCTTTCTCATCATCGGTAGCGCTTACTATGCCTAGGACCTTTTTCTGGTTAGGCCAGATCAATACCCAAACATTAAACAACATAATCGTGCCTAGCCAAGCCCCGATACCTATACTGGTTGTAGCTATGCTTTCTTCACCCACTCCTAACATCCAAGCGCTATGTCCGTACTTCGACATCATGTAATAAAATCCCGTAAGCCAAGTCCACAGAGCGGCATGCCTGAACCACATAAGTGCCCTTGGTGCTACATATTTTCCTATTGCGGCTGGACCGGGACCTTCCGTATCATTGGCAGCTTCAGCCATAGCTGGCACCTGTACAAAGTTAAAATAATACAAAAGGCCAATCCACAAAACGCCAAAGAATATGTGTAGCCCTCTATCTAGCCATAACATTAGTTCCATTGCTTCAACTCCCTAAACTTTCAAATATTTAAAATTTTTATTCACATACCTGCAATACACTTAGCAACATAGGCTAAGACGGCTGCTAAGACGAACCCAGCAATTAGTGTTCCTTTAATAGTATCTAGTGGATTCATTGAGTCAGTCTCCTTGTTTTTTCGTAGATGTAACAATACCCCAAAACTGGTTTTTTCGATACAGCTAGGGGTATTTTTTTCAGTTTCAGCGGTAACTAAACATTATTCCTAGGAAGATGATTAGTCCAACCAAGTTATGGCTCTTAAAAGCTTTGAAGTAAGCTATTCGGGAAAATTGTCTCGTTGTATAGTTTTGGTATAAAAATACTAATATTGTACCTCCTATCCCCACGTTGAAAGGCCAGGGGAGGGCGGCAGAATATCCTATTAAGACTAGGCCTAATAACATTAATACTTGGAGTGAAATCATAATGGTGCGGACATCGTCGCCGAACAGCAAGGCGGTCGACTTGATTCCAACTTTTATATCATCGTCCCTGTCTACCACGGCATACTGGGTATCGTAAATGATAGCCCATACGATAGTAGTCAGAAATATTAGCCAGGCGGTATTATCCACGGTAGAAAGGTGAGCTGCGAATACCATAGGGACAGCCCACGCAAAGGTGATACCTAAGTGTAGTTGTGGGAGATAAGATATTCTTTTAGCGTATGGGTAGGTGGCCGCAAGCACTGCAGCCGGTATGGCTAAAAAGATTGTTAAACTATTCGTATGGATTACTAAAAACAAAGCAATCCCAATGAGCAGGACAAATGTCAAAAGTGCCTGCGGAACAGTTAGCTCTCCTTGAGGTATCGGTCGATCTTTTGTACGCTCTACTTGCCCATCAAAGCCGCGATCTGCTACATCGTTTATTGCACAACCCGCAGATCTCATGACACATGTACCTAATATAAATATCACGAGCAATTTCAAGTCCGGCGTCCCAGTGGTTGATAACCATATAGCCCACAAAACCGGCCAAAGTAGTAACATGATACCTATAGGTTTATTTAGCCTGATTAGTTTTATATAGGGCATTAGTTTTTGAGTCATACATTAAGTTCTTGGCTGCTAGTTTTAATGCTAGACATATCGATAGCCTCGTCTATCCGCTAGCCACCTTTCTTGAATCTTTTTAGCCACCGCTGGCTGTTCAAGTAGAAGTGATTCTGCCGTTTTTTCTACTAATTCGATTAGAGCGCTGTCTAAAGTTAGGTCGGCAATTTTAAATTGTGCTATTCCCGCTTGTCTAGTTCCCAAAAGTTCCCCCGGACCTCTTAACTCCATATCGCGTTCAGCAATCTCAAATCCATTATTTGAGGTACGTATAGCTCGGAGTCGCTTCTCAGCCATCTCCGACAGAGGAGTTTTATATAGAAGTAAGCAGCTTGATTGTTTCTCGCCTCTGCCAACTCGTCCTCTCAGTTGATGTAATTGCGCTAAACCTAGCCGTTCCGCGTTCTCTATTATCATTAAACTTGCATTTGGCACATCCACACCTACTTCTATCACTGTCGTTGCCACTAGAAGATTAATGTGCCCATTTATAAAGTCATTCATAATTTTTTCTTTATCGATTTCTTTCATTCGACCATGGATAAGACCTACCTTGGTGCTTTTGATTTCTTCAGCCAACAAGGAGGCAGTTTTGATGGCAGATTCTGTATCTATTTTGTCAGACTCTTCAATAAGGGGACATACCCAGTATACTTGGGTACCATCGTCTACGGCTGAAGAGATGCGAGCGATTACTTCCTTTCTGCGTTCCTCGGGTATTACCGCAGTAGTAACTGGACTCCTGCCAGGAGGCAAATCTTTAATAGTCGATATATCTAAGTCGGCATAAGCCGCCATAGCTAATGTTCGAGGGATAGGGGTTGCTGTCATAATCAATTGGTGTGCTTTGAGTCCTCGAGAATCGCCCTTTTGATTAAGTGCAAGCCGCTGTCCGACACCAAATCGGTGTTGCTCGTCCACTATTATCAGGCCCAGCTTCGTATAAACCACATCTTTTTGGAAAACTGCATGCGTCCCGATGACTATTGATGGACATTCATCTGCAATTTTTCTTTTAACTAGATTACGTTCGCGCTCGCCTAACTTTCCGGTTAATAAAATCACTTCGAGATCAGGAAACCAGGCGCTAAAAGTTTTGTGATGTTGGTCGACTAATAGCTCAGTGGGCGCCATAATCACCACTTTGTAGCCCTCTTCTATCAAAATGGACGCAGCCATCGCTGCTACTACAGTTTTACCTGAGCCAACATCTCCCTGAAGTAATCGAAGCATTGGGACTCCACTCCCTAAATCATTCGATATGTCGGAGATGGCGTCGCTTTGACCTTTTGTTAGACTAAATCCAATTCGATTTTTGAGCAAAGTATCTTTTTTTAATTCTCCACACGTTGGTGCAGTATGTTTGCTGCGATTAAGCCTTTTTTCCTTGAGACTTATCTGATGAGCAAGGAGTTCCTCAAAGATCAGTCGTTTTTGCGCAGGATGGCTGCGGGTAGATGTAAAGAAGAGTTCAGTACCTTTAGGCGGATGGTGGATAATTCTTATAGCTTCATGTAGGTTCGGAAGATCTAGGGATTGGCGGAGTTCTTTTGGTAGCAATTCCTCTTCATGTGATAGGTCAACGTTCTCGGATAGGAGTAACGCCTGCTGAACTAGTCTCCGAAGTCTGATCTGACTTAGTCCATCGGTTGTGGGGTATATTGCGGTGAGAGTTTTTTCTAATGGTGGAGGGTTTTCAGGATCTATAGTTCGACACTCAGGATGTACCATCTCCTTTGCGTAGCGTCCTTGCCTGATTTGCCCGAACAGCCTGACTTTCACGCCTTCTCGAAATGATTTTTGTTGCGATTTGTTGAAATAGAAAAAACGTACCACAACATCGCCGCTGACGTCGGATACTCTCAACATTAAGGTTCGTCTGCGAGCGAATACCACACTAGAGCTTTTGATCTCTCCTTCAATCAGCGACGCGATCGTATTGTCAGTCGAATTTATGAGATTTATTTTTGTTCTGTTTTCATACCTTCTCGGAAAATGGAATAGGAGATCTTTTATGCGAGAGATACCCAGACTTCTGAGTTTATTTTCCAGTGCTTTTCCGACACCGTACAGTCGGTCAACTGACTCGTAAATAGTTATATTATCTTTCAACATAAACTAAAAACAGCTTACTTGGTTACGGCAATAATCGCATCAATTTCCACTTCGACTCCTTTGGGTAGCGTACTAACTTCGACTACCGCCCTAGCAGGAAATGGTTCGCTAAAAATTTCTCTCATCACTTCATTTACCGTAGAAAAATTGCCCATATCTGTGAGAAAGATAGTTAATTTCAAGCAATTTTCCAGCCGGGAATTGCCTGCCAGAGCAACTTGCTGAAGATTCGAAAAAACCTGCCTAACCTGCTCTTTAAAATCTTTGGCTAAAATTTGATTAGTTTCGGGAATAATTGGTATTTGACCGGACAAGTAAATTATATTTTCGAAACGTACTGCTTGCGAATAACTGCCGATCGCGCTCGGAGCTGATTTGGTTTTAATGTGGGTAATTGGCATTAGATTGTCCTAGTGTCTTGGATAGTTCGACAAGAAAAAAATGTGTTCCCACAGATTTAATTGAACTATTTACGCTTTCTCTGTACGCGAGATACTGG
>CAJWTO010000025.1 GCA_913047675.1 uncultured Pseudomonadota bacterium
TCCTGGTTGTGGTTATGGTGGCTCTTGTTTTCCAAAAGATGTTAAAGCAATGATCTCAATGGCGACAGACGCCGGTATTGACGGAGCAATTTTTCGAGCGGTTGAGTCCAGAAATAATCAACAAAAGAGATTGATCGTTCATAAGGTTTGCCGTCACTTTGGTGAAGATTTGGCTGGTTATTGTTTTGGATTTTGGGGTCTTTCTTTTAAGCCTGAGACCGATGACATCAGAGAAGCTCCCAGTCTCGTTATTATTGAGGAGCTAATAGCTCGAGGCGCTCAAATTAGGGCTTACGATCCTGAAGCCCTAGAGTCTAGCAGGGAAGCTTTGGGTGAACGGAATATTACCTATGTTGAAGATCCGTACAGTGCAGCGGATAATGCCGATGCATTAATCGTAGTCACGGAATGGAGAGAGTTCAAGCAACCAGATTTTCAACGCTTGAGTAATTCTCTTAAGGAAAAACTTATTTTTGATGGCCGTAATATCTATCATCCAGCTCGCGTTGCAGATTATGGATTAATCTCTGAAGGCATTGGACGAAACTCTGCATTATTTGGAATAGAATGAACGTTCTCGTCAGCGGTGCTGCTGGTTTCATAGGTTTTCATATAAGTAAGCGGCTGCTTGAAAGTGGCTATAGAGTATTTGGTTTGGAAATCATTTATATCACTTTGCGTTTATCACTTTGCGTTTCAAGGTTCAGTCACGTAAAAGCATAGTCTTCTCCACCGCAATTCTGCGCCGATGCGAGCGATTGAATTGCCTGATGGTTGAAGCCGAGGCTGACGCCTTCGCCATGATTAGAGCACCCGCCGCGCCATTGGCTCAATAAATTCCTGTTGGCTCGTAAGGATTCTGAAAAAAGCATTGGCCCACGGGCGATTTGGTTGTGTAGCCACTTTGAGAAGTTGGACAATAAAACCTTGTTGCCCGTTGTCTGATGAGAACGCGCAGTGATAGCCGTCTGAAGAAGATCAAGAGCATAGAGCAACTCAGTAGAGCCGTTCATGTATCGCAATTCTGATGCGCGCAGTTGGCGAGATTCAATGATGCCCATGAAGCTGTGCAGCGATGTGTAGTGATAAAGTGTGCTGCTTGGGCGTGTCGAGAATAGTTCATCACGGAGTGTTGATATCAAAGCGAAGCTCCCCAGTACTTGAATCACGAGAGCGATAAAACGGTTACTAAGAGCGTGACTTCACGTTGGGTCAGCACTAGTCTTAATAGCTGGTAAAAAAAGCCTTGCTGTGTTGCAACGGGGCAAGAGAAGCCACTCATAGTCTCCGGTTCCCGAACCGGGACCTGCATCACAGTACCCTGTCGCCAATGTCAGTTTCGTGCAGTTCCAGTGAATTTTATGTTTCAGCGCCCACGTGTTTCTCGTGAGGCACGGGTGTTTGATTTGGCTAGAGGCGGCTAGCGAATTCTTCGCTTGTTGGGTCGACTTGGTCGCCCGCAAGTCACAACGATAAAATTACGGGACCCGAGAAAGTACCGGTAACGAATAAGTCATAAAAGATTCAACGTAAATTCAACTTTTATAAACAGGAATGAAAAGTACGTCGGCGAGCATGGTTCCAATCTGAAGTGGAATCACGGAACAAAGGACTTCACTTGGCTACCACTCACATCCTACTTATTGGAGATACTATGAATCATCTTTTTTCCCAGAAATTACCAATGGTTTCTGCCGTCTGTGCTGCGCTGACTTCGCACGGCGCGTTGAGCCAAACCGCGACATCTGAGTCAAGCGGCCTCGAAGAGGTGGTGATCGTGTCGAAGGCCACCACGTACGCGAATAATGAAATTACTGACAGCATGAAGCTTCAAAACTCCTCTATCACCAGTATCAATAACCTTATTGACAACCTTCCCGGTGTCTCGGTGCACGAGGGGGACGCTTTTGGATTTGATGACTGGTCAACCGCTATTACAGTGAGAGGTTTTCAGACCAACTTGGCCGAACAACAGGTCGGTTCAACTATCGATGGGCTACCCAACGGCAACTCAAATTACGGGGGTGGCGCCAAGGCCAACCGATACATTGATACGGCAAACCTTGAGACGATTGAGGTCTCCCAGGGTACGGCCGACATTTCATCTCGATCCCTCGAGTCATTGGGTGGCACGCTGAACTATGTCACGTCGGACCCTACGCTAGATCAGCGCGTTCGGTTCGAGTACGTAACAGGTCAATATGACGCACAGCGATTATATGCTCGTTATGACTCGGGGCTTATTGGCTCATCGACTCGCTTTTATGTGTCGGCCTCTCACCAGGAGGCGACGGATTGGATGGAGGGCTCCGCACAAAATGAGCGTGACCATCTGGCAGCAAAATTGCTGACAGGCAGTGAGGATCTAACTTTCACGGCTTATGTTTCCTACGACGAAATTCATGAGGATAACTATCAGCGCGTTTACTCAAAAGCGGATTTTGAAGCCTACCCAGATTGGGACCAGTTGATCGGCGACTGGACAAACACGCCGTACGTGAACCAGGCATATCGTCGTGGTTGGTCGACGCTGAGAGAGAATTTATTTGCCTATGGCAAATTGGATTGGATAGTGAACGACAACATCAATGTGGCCGCCTCTATTTACTACCACGACAATGAAGGACGGGGTGACTGGATTCCGCCTTACCTCGTTGATGTCGTGGCTGATGGTGCGGGGAACCCGGAAAGTGAATTCGGCGGCACTCAGGTGCTGGGCGGCCCAGCGCTAGGCACTATCTATTTTGTCGACGGGAATGGCGTGGCTCTGGCGCCGCGAGACGGATGCGTATCGTCTATTACGTTCCCCTATGGCGGGGCGGGAGCTGCTTATGACCCAGCTTGCTACTCTGCTGGCGCAATCCCAATGCAATCTTATCGTCACTCACACTACGCCAAAGATCGACTGGGTTTTACATTCGATGTGAGTTGGGATACCTCGGACAACAACACCATTCGTGCAGGGGTTTGGTACGAAGATGGGACTCGGGAAGAGTATCGTGACTGGCACAAGCTGGTGGATGCCCGAATTGGCATTCCGTTTGAGAATCCTGCTTACTGGGTGCAGTACGATCGCGAGTATCCGCAGGACGTGCTCAAGTGGTACGTCGAGGATAGTTTCACCCTTGGCAATTTGACAATTAATGTGGGCGCCAGTCAATTTCTTGTCGAGGTCTCTCGAAAGGACCTCTTTGCTGCCAGTCAAGACGTAAAGGTTGATTCTGATTCCGACGTATTGCCCTCTGCTGGATTCGTTTTAGATACCGGTCTAGATGGCCTGAGTTTATTCGGTGGCTACTCCGAGAACTTTAAGTCGATTTCAGACAATATCTTGGAGAGGGAATCTGCAGATTTGGGCAGTATTGAGCCTGAAACATCAGAGGTCATGGAGCTGGGATTACGCTTCGCAAGGTCTCGCCTGTTTGCGACGGCCACCTACTTTGACTCGCAATTTGAGAACAGGATCATTTACTTGGCACCCGGCAGCGCCGCGGGAAATGACTATCTCATTGGCACCAGCGGGACTTACTTCAATGCCGGTGGTATCGACTCCTCTGGCTTCGAGTTGGCGGCCACTTATAATTTGAGCGACCGTTGGTCACTTTATGGGGCCTTTACTTCCCTCGATGCCGAATACAAGGGCACAGGCGATAGCGCCGTCGATAGTGAGAACGGAATCTTTGCTGGTAATGACGTCACGGGCATCGCTGACACGATGTGGGTGTTGTCGCTGGATTACTCTGTCGATCGGATCGACGCCGGCATTAGTGTCAAGAGCACTGGGGATCGCGCAGTAAACACCGCCAACACCTGGCACACGGACGAGTACACGCTCGTCGATGCCTATCTCTCTGTGTCTGGTGAGGCGATCTCTGACAGTCTGTCAGGTTTTAGGCTGCATGCGCAGATCTTCAACTTGACTGATGAACGGTACGAGGGTGTGGTGAGCTCCAACGCGATATGGCTGGGCGCCCCCAGAACTGCTACAGTAGGCTTGACGTTTGACTTCTAAAGTGGGTGAATCATGCGGAGGGCTTACCCTCCGCATTCTCAGACAAATTTAAGCGATTGGTCGTCGCGTATAATACGTTCTTGCCTAATAGTGGAAGTGTGATAGTGCCGGTCGTTAACGGTACTCACCGCAATGTAGTCAGTTGTGACTCTAGCTTGGGTGAGTAACAGTCTGACGTAACCCTGATAGAGATTTGAGGTCCAGCGAACATCAGGTATTTGTGTTGCGAATGCTTCATCGATCTGCCCCGCAGTTGAAGGATCAAAACCCTGCTCGATGAAATCACCTGGACTTGTAATTCCCGCGGTGCCTATCTCTATACCAAAGTTTTGCCCACCAACGCTGGTAAGCTTGTTAGCCCAAAAGCTGTGGCTGTCTCCGGTCAGAACCAACAGGTCCGAGACGCCACAGGCGGCACACAAGGAATAGAGTTGTTCGCGAGCCAAAGGGTAGCCGTCCCAGGTATCCAGATATAGCGGGAGACCCCACTTGCCTTTCCAAACCAGATCCGCTGAAACGCCCGGTACGACCCCCGGTTTCTCTGGCATGCTAATTCCCGTCTCTTCAAGATTGGGTACGGGGATTCTCGCCATTGGAATTGCGTTACCGATCAGACGCCACGCTGTGCCTTCTCTCTTGGAGCGCTCAAGCTCATCGGAAAGGAAAGACTCCATATCAGTGGACAGCATAGTGCGACCCGGGGCTTCCAAGATATCGCGCTGGAACGCTAAAGCGTTCGCTTTTGACGTAATCTGATGAACATGGTCTGCGTAGTCAATCTGCTCACCGCGACCGGTGTGCCGTGACTCCAGGTTGATGAGCGTCGCTAGGCTCCCGAACTGGTAACTGCGCCAAAATGCTTTCCGATCAGCGCCTTTGTTGGGTTCCCGTATTGGCATCCACTCGTAGTAAGCGCGGATGGCGCTGTCTCTCCGGTCTGTCCATCGTCCTTCCTCACTGGGCTGATGATTCTGCGCGCCACCAACCCACGGGTTGTTGGCACTTTCGTGATCGTCCCAAACCAGCAGTAGCGGTTTGGCAGCATGCATTCGCTGGGAATCGGGGTCCGCTTTGTACTGCGCATGCCTTACTCTGTAATCCTGCAAAGATACAATTTCATTAATTGGGGTATGGGCTCGATTCAGTGCCAGCGCTGTTTGCGCTCCCCAGCCTGTCGCAGCATATTCGTAGATGTAGTCACCCAAGTGAAGAACGAAGTCGACAGCGTCGTCACGCGCAATTGCATCGTAGCCATTGAAGAACCCAAAGGCGTAATTTGAGCAAGACGCTATGGCTAGCCCCAGACTATCTATATCGCCTTTGGGGAGTGTTCGAGTGCGGCCAATGGGGGAGATGACTCCCCGACAACTGAATCGATAAAAGTAATTTTTCCCGGGCTCCAAACCGTCGACAACCGCTTTGACCGTGTAGTCCTGATATTGGTTGGTCGTTTCACCACCATGAGAAACGATTTGCTGAAACTTCGAATCCAATCCCATCTGCCAGCTGACAGAGTGACTCTTGGTCAAGCCACTCACTCGTGTCCAGATAACCACGCTTTCTTGGTCCGGATCTCCGCTGGCTACACCGTGCAAAAAGGAGGGGGCGGTATCAGCTGCGAGTTCAGTGGTGTAAAGAATCGGTAGGCTTGCAACCCCAGTGAGTACTTGTCGGCGCTTCACTCCAACGTCCTATATTGGCATCTTCAACTATGCAATTGTGGCACAAGATTGTTAAGAAAAAATAACAATAGCGGTATCACTCCAATTGCCGCGCCCTTTCAGCGAAGCGACGTGATCACAAAAAGTTCAAACAATGTTCAATTTTCTGCAACAGCGGATCGCTAAGTATAGCGTGGGTAATGGGAGCTTCTATGCATCTTCTAGTCAGTCCTAGCGGAGCGGAAAAGCGCGCTCTACGCGACGCTATCGAGGATGAAGTCCAGCGGTTTTTGTGCGAGGGCGGTAAAATTACCGTGCTCCAAAGTCCATCCGCCGATGCGGATCGCTACCGGGGCTGCCGCTGGCACGACGCCGGTGATGGGCAGGCGACCGAATTGATCGACCCAGAATTGCAGGCGGCGCAGTGAGCCGGCGCAATGCTCTCCAGAGGCAATCCAAGCCTCTACAACTTCTCCGCCTGATCCTACCAATATGAGGTAAGTTACTAAACTTATATATGGCACCAACCACGATGGACAGAACGTCCTTTTTAGGGTTCTGCTCTAACTGCGATAATGAGTGGATATATTTTACGGTAGCTTTACGCTAATCGATTAGGCTTTTAACTTTAGTTTGCTCTAACTAGAGCCATTCTTAAAAACTTTTAGTTACAAAGTAAGATTTAATCTCACATTGAAGATAATCGCTTCTGGAGATTCATTATTCCCGAAAGGCCTTCTTATTAAGGTCAAGCTTGGCTTAATAGAAAATCTCTTTTTCAACGGGAACGAAAGGAAAAGTTCGCACAATCTCTCCTCTTTTTCATTTCGGAATTTTGCGTGACTCATCATGATTCCCCCAAATATGTCGCCTGAGCTCGTGGGAGAGACAGTCACACCGTGCGCCCAATGCCGTTTTATCTCGCTGAAACTGGGATCAACAGTCCCGTACTGGAAGAATCCAGAGACATTGTCTGAAAAATCGTATTCGAGGACTCCATACACGTCTTGAACTGTTCCCAAGGTGGCATCATTTCTCTCGAGTTCTGTGTGACGCCAAAATCCAAACCTAAAGACTCCCTTCTGCCTAATTGGTAATCCTAGCTCCGCAATACTGAAGGTGTCCCCTAAGCTCAAACGATTTGTTCCACCAGGGTATCGACCGATTTTGAAGTTTAGGTAATCGAGTTCAGTTTGCATTACAACACCAAGTTGCGGTGCTGGAAAAGCAGGGATACCTAAAATTGTAGGACTAGAACCCGCAGGTCCATTTAAAAATTCGCTACCATTCTCGGGAGCTCCAAAGTCGTTAATAGCATCCATGGTCCCGAGCTTTATATCAAATAACGAGAATAAATTAGTACCCATGAAAATTTCATATACTTTGTTGTACTCGTCTGCATCGTTGTTGCTGGCTCCCTGTGCGTCTCCAGTAAAATCCGAGGCATTTCGTCCATATCTGAGGCTGTAGCTTGCGTGAGATTATAAATCCTTGTCACCGAAAAAGCTGGGAAGAGCTTTTTCATATCCGATATCCAATCGAAATCGGTTGATGCTTTTGCTTCTTGATCCAGTTACTGCTATTGAACTATCGAGGTCTAAAAGAGCGAAATGATTATCCTTTAGTTCGATGGCGTTCGCGACATGCGCATTCCAGAATGCAAGACACACGAATACTAAAAATTTACAACTCTCCACCAATAGTCATCCTATAAATCTAATTTAAAATTTTAAGATAAGATGTAAGTATAATTCAACACACCCATGCCACCGCGGATAGCTAAGATTGGGGGTACTTCTGGGGGTATCTCAGATAGAAAAATTAACATATAGTAAGGTAATCAGAGGGCTGTAGGCGACTTTCAAATCCTGTCGTCAAAGTTGATTCAAATAAGAATCTTCTCCCTAAAAGTTCTAGATACAGCAAGATTGAGAAACTAATTAAGGTGGTTGAAGATTGACAAGTCATCTCTTGAAACCCCTATAAACACAAGTCAAACTCCCTATTAAGGTAGGGGGGTTAGGAAAGGTCAAGAACGGGTTAGTTAGTGTAGGTTCAGGAAAGACCCGTTAACAAGGGATTGAATAACTGATTCATTAAAACTTCATTTGGGCTTAACAGAATTGTCATTTCATAGCGGCAAAGTGCCGCGATGCGACTATTACTAGCGCTAGGCAGGTTCGATAACAAGATCTTTCTTATCTTGTTTAACCACTCCGCCCTAGTTCGCGCGCGCGGTATCGCTAAGATCATCTCAAAATCAGGAGATGGATATCTTCATATCCTGATCCCGATTGCCTTTTTACTCTTTGTACCTGCCGTTTCAGACGAGCTTCTACCTTTGTTCATCACCAGTATTCTAGTCGAGAGATGTGTGTATTTTTGTCTGAAGAATATCCTAAAACGCCGACGACCCTCTGATTTCTTAGGATCACATCAGAGACTTCTTACTCCAGCAGATAAATTTAGCTTCCCGTCTGGTCACAGCTCAGCTGCATTTCTTCTTGCTACAGTCATTTGCCTGACAACCAATAGACTAGAGTTGTTAGCTCTGATGTGGGCCTCTGCCGTCGGAATGTCCAGAGTGATCCTCGGAGTACATTATCCAGGTGACGTCGTCGCTGGAATGTTGCTCGGTATACTTATACCAATACTTACTTCCTCAATTATTTTGGGATATTAATATGCGTGTACTTTATGGAGTTCAAGGAACCGGCCAAGGTCACATAAGCAGAGCCAGAGCAATGGCCAAGGCACTGGAGGACTATTCTATCGATATAACATGGTTTTTCTCAGGACGGGATCGATCTAACTATTTTGGAATGGATCCGTTTAAGAAGTATATGACTTACCGTGGTCTAACCTTCAGTACAAATGGTGGGAAGATTGATTACTATAAGACCCTGAAAAAGAATAATATTTTTGAGTTTCTTTGTGATGTGAAAAATTTGAATCTAGATGACTTCGAACTAGTAATTTCAGACTTCGAGCCTATCACAGCATGGTCCGCCATCGCCAAAAATAAAGAATGTATTGGTATCGGTCATCAATATGCATTCGGAAGAGATATACCGACCACTGGTCAAAATCCGTTATCCAAAATGATCATGAAAAAGTTTGCTCCCGTGGATTTACCGATAGGACTTCATTGGTATCCTTACGATGATGCTATTCTACCGCCCATTCTTGATTTGCCAGAAATCTCTACCAATCAAGGTGACTTCATTTTGGTATATCTTCCATTTGAAAATCCTAACGAAGTCTGCAACTGGCTTAATTCATCTCATGGAAAAAGCTTTAAACTGTATGGGCCCACGTTAACATATGGAACCAGCGGACGAGTTGAGTTACATAAAACGGATGCGATTAAGTTCAAAATTGATTTGGCTAATTGCGGCGGAGTAATATGCAATTCAGGCTTCGAACTTATTAGCGAGTGTCTTCAATGGCAGAAACCAGTGTTGACAAAACCACTAATAGGCCAGTTCGAGCAAGAATCTAACGCCTTGGCTCTATCGCAGCTAAAGTATGCGACCACCATATCATCATTGAACCTATCGAAACTGAATCTGTGGCTAGACACTCTAAATAATACAAAGCTCGAAGTAATTTATGGCAGTACAGCTAATGAATTAGCAAGTTGGATATCAAAAGGGTGTGTTGGTAATATAAAAGAGCTAGCCAGATCGCTTTGGAAAACAACTGGGACTAATCAAAGAAGCATGTGCCACCATCAGTAAGTAAATGGCGCGCTCTTGACCTAATGGTAAATTGATTTTCTGAAATCTGATTCGCTCAAGGCATGCACCGAATATTTAAACGATAGCGACCTTGATGAATATCCGATAATTGGATCACAGCCCACGGTGATCGGAATCCTATCGGCTTAAATATAATAAAGAGTTCGAAAGCGCTGTTCTCTATTTACGTATAAGAGGCCCATGAGCACAGCATCAGACGAAAATCGAATACTGTGCTCGAATTGGACTAAATCTTGGTCAAAATACCTTGACTAAAACGACCCTAAATTAGACACTTTGCGCCCTCAGATAGACCCAAATGTGGCTACGTAGCTCAGCTGGTTAGAGCACAGCATTCATAATGCTGTGTTCAAATCGAGCACAGTTCTAGGCCATTTTTTAAGAAGATTTGAATCTAAAGGTAAGTTTATTGTTAGTTAGCAAAGGTGAAGGTTACTGCCAAATCCTCACCACCTAAAAATCGGAGCACAGTCCTAGGAAATTTTGCGTTAAAACAGCTCATGTATAGTTAAAATTTTTTATTCGCGCGAAAAAAATAAATTAAAAAAAACTAATAAACCACTCTAGTCTCTATAGAAGTAATTGCTGTCTGGGGTGGTAGGTCATAGGTGATAGTGTAGTTGGTGAGATTGTTAGCAGGTCGCCAGTTGTTTCAATTTATTGTTCCTGTCATCACCACTTAGAATGTCGTTTGACTGCTTAATTAGCTACTTAAATCTTCACCGATATATTCATGGAGTTCACAACTTAAGAACTATGAAATTAGAGAGCGAGTCTTGTTACCAGCGAGTGCGATTCACAACTGCAACGAGTGAAAGCATAACCGGCACCTCGACTAACACACCCACGACTGTCGCTAACGCTGCGCCAGAGTGTAGGCCGAATAGACTAATCGCTACCGCGACTGCTAACTCAAAAAAATTGGACGTTCCAATCAGAGCGCAGGGTGCTGCAACGGCATGCTCCACCCGCCACCAGCGTGCAGCCAAGTACGCCAACGCAAAGATGCCATAGGTTTGGATTAAAAGCGGGATAGCGATAAGCACAATATCCAGAGGTTGAGCAATGATTGTCTGGGCTTGCAAACCAAAAAGTAGAATCACTGTCGCAAGAAGCCCTGCGATCGAGTAAGGCTTGAGGCCAGCCAACAGTGGCTCCAGCTGATCGGACGCTGCCTGGGGACGTTCTAAAATCTTGCGTGTAATCACCCCGGCGACAAGAGGGAGGACTACGTACAGGGTAACAGAAAGCAAAAGTGTTTCCCAAGGCACGACAACGTCGGTGACACCCAGAAGGAAACTCGCCAGTGGCGCAAACGCAAAAATCATGATTACATCGTTAACCGAAACCTGAACAAGCGTATAGTTCGCATCACCCTTGGTTAGATGGCTCCAGACAAAGACCATTGCCGTACAGGGTGCGACGCCAAGCAAGATAATGCCAGCGATGTATTCAGTTGCAGTATCTGGAGCCACGAGATCAACAAATAAGACCCGGAAGAATAGCCACCCCAGCGCCGTCATGGTGAAAGGCTTGATGAGCCAATTCACCACTAATGTGATGATTAAGCCTTTGGGTCGCTCGCCAATATCCCGAATCGAACTAAAATCTACCTGCACCATCATAGGATAGATCATGATCCAAATAAGCACGGCTACTACTAGATTTACCCGCGCAACTTCGAGTGCAGCCAGCGCGGAGAATAGTTCTGGTAACACGTTGCCTAAGATAACCCCGACAATAATACTGAGTCCCACCCAGACGCTTAGATAACGCTCAAACAAACTCATGCTTGTCTCCTCTTAGTAACGCCGAGCCAAAAATGATCAAAGTCGAACCTCATTTACCCAGTCATCGATCTTGGCTTCGATTCGATCGATCACTGACATAAACGCGCTTCGAATAACATCTTCATTACCGTCAATTATAGATGGATCGGGTAGACTCCAGTGTATTCTCTCTGCATCGCCAATCCAAAACGGACACTCCTCTCCAATAGCGCTATCACATACCGTAATCACTCGGTCTGGATTGAAGGCCTCGTGTTCGCTCCAAGGCTTGCTAAAAAGGCCTCGGCTCTTATAACCACGCGCTTGCAAATAATAGAGCGTCAAATGATGCACGGACCCCACCGGTGCACTGCCGGCACTAGCAGCTTGCAGGAGACCCTTTCCACGCTGATTGGCAATGGCCTCGCATAGGATGCTCCGGCAGCGATTGTGCGTACATAGAAAAAGTAGTTTCACAATAAACTCTCTCTTTGAGTCCACCCGCAAAGATTTGGGCAAAGTAGCCTAATTAAACACATCAACTAAGCTTCTTGAAAAAGCATTTGAGGATAAGTTAAAAACATGACAATTTTACTACTCTTGATTAATAATAGAAAAATAGAAATGATATTCAGGTTACAAGCTAGTCAAAGATAAGAACTCTATCAAGCGGTAGGTCAATTTACAGTGGCACAGCATAAGACGAGAGGCGACCTAAAAGAAAACATTTAATCCAGAGAGTACAAGAACCACTCGTAAAATCAGCTTTGTTCGTCTATCTAATTCTTCATAAGCCAATCTGAGCTTCTCTAATTCCTCTTTCGCATCTTCACCATGAGTTTTTATTTTCTCCTTGCTTACCTCAACGGCTGATATAAAAGCAACACCGGCGCCGGAGACTCCGAAATATTTTAGGAATTTTCTTCTTGAAGGTGGTTGGTCGGTCATCATTGAAGATTAGCTAAAGACGTAAGTCTGAGCAACAACTCATCGGAGAAATGCGTTAGAAAATTTTGCGTTAAAATTCCTTATGTATAGAAAAACGTTTTAATCCGCGCGAAAACAAATATCTATAATAACTAATAAATCGCTCTAGTATCTCATAGAAATAATCGCTGCCTGAGATGGTAGGTCACAGGTGATGGTGTAGTTGGTTAGGTCACTAGCCGGTCGCCAGTTACTTAGATTAAACCGATTTAAGCTAATTTTGAAATCAGGTGAGATTTAGATGAAGTTAACTTTAAGAATATTAGATTGATTACATGATGCACTTAATACGAAACTACTCAGACGAGATTTAGCTTCATCACCACTTGATTCCGCTATTCCAAACATGAGTCCATCAATATAACCCAGCGCCTGAGAATATATTACGTCTGCCTTCTCTTGCGTCATTTCCTCCAAAACTTCTTGAACTTGAGACTCAAATTCCGATGGAGATAAGTAACCCAAGGAATCTTCCGCAAGCACACAGCTCAACTTACTGGCGAGTGAAAAGTCATCAGGGCCAAGACTCAGAGCTCTGGCGGTACCCACGCTAGTGGCTATGGCAATCAAGAAGCAAAGAGAAATTTTACGGATCATAATAAACACTCCATTAGACCCGAACAAAATAACCCATGAATATGTCAGATTTATTACAAATCTATATTTTTTGAACTTGAGTGTGTTAGAACCTCTCGAGTGATCTACTGATAATAGAAGTACTACTAGAAAATCAGTTTCAATGAATGATTGCCATCATTAAAATCTTTAACTATGAATTATCTCAAAAAGAATACTATTACTTTTTATTGAAGTAATTATTATGATGGATAGCTCTTGGCGTCGGTCTTAGTTCGAGTCTCTCATAATGATTAATCTGGGATAAAAAAACCGCACCGAAGTGCGGTTTAAATTTCCAGCAAGTGGCCAATCTAGTCTAGTGAATTGGGGATAATCCAGCCGGACCACCACTCGCTTCCAGCTTCCGTGGCAGGATCTACCGCGCCAATGAAGTCTGTTTGGTCGAATGTGAAGCTTGTATCACCGTTACTCACAGGAGTAATTGCCGTGCCTAGAGTAATAGAGGGTGCTCCAGTGATAGCGTAGGACGCATTTGCTGTAAAGTCAGAATTAGCTCCTACCGTACCCAATTCAGCATCTGCTGAGCGCTTTGGATAGAACCCTTTGGGCTCACAATTACCAATGGTATTTTGTAGCGTCACGTTAGAATTACTGTCTGTTGTTCCATCACCATCAGTATCCGAGTCATCGATGCGAATACAGCCTCCGTCTTCCCAACCGGTAAATACCGAATTATGAATTTGGACAGTTACAGAACCGCGTAGTCTAGCGCCTGGCTGCACACCCTTAGAATGATCAGCATTATTGTTTACTAAGCCACCTTGAACGTGAACGTTAGCAAGTACAGCCTCAGTCTGGGGAGCATACTCGTCATCGCTAGAGTTTGCTTCTATACCGCGAGGATCGTTGCTTCCTTCTGGAGCAGCATTATCTGACTTCTTAATTATTGCGTACTGGATATTTCCCTTAAAGCCTTCATCGAAATCAATGTCATCATCATCATTACCAGTGAGCACGACATGACTTATGCTTGCGGTACCACCGAACCACTCAACGCCATCATCAAGGTTATTGTGAACCTGAATATATGAGAGCTTAGTTCCGTAACCGACACCTTGCAGTGTCAATCCGTTGATCTCGTTATTTGGACCGGCAATCTTTCCACCCTCGGCGATTCTTACATACTTCAAGGAACCACTATTATCTTCAGGGACATTACCACCGTAGCGTCCTACAACGGTGCCGCCCTCGCCTTCGACGTTGCACCAAACATTACTACCAGTCCAGCAGGCACCAGTATTTCCTGCACCATACTGGGGTGCAAAGCCTTGAAGGATCACACCTCCCCACTCACCCATACCATCGAAGTCAGTATCGGCGACACTGCTGAATGTGATAGGACTGGCGGCAGTACCGACCGCATTAAGCTTAGAACCTCTCGTAACGAGAAGCGAACCGTCATCAAAGGCCTTTACATGAATACCAGCACGGATGGTGAGTGTAACTCCTGCTGCGACAACACTATCGTAGTCAGATTGATTCTCAATAAGGATGTTACCGCTACCCACCAACACCTCGCCTTTTAATCTCCACTCTACACCTCGTACAAGAGTGTAGTCTTGATTTATCGTGCCCTCCAACGTACATACGTCATCACTACAAGTGACGAATGCAGGAGATTCATCGACAACCT
This sequence comes from uncultured Pseudomonadota bacterium, assembly GCA_913047675.1. Classification (GTDB taxonomy): domain Bacteria; phylum Pseudomonadota; class Gammaproteobacteria; genus UBA4457. The sequence continues at coordinate 14,463 of CAJWTO010000025.1, forward strand.
CTTCACCCGCATCTAGGGCACCCGGAATCGTCCAGCCTTCCCACCATCCAGTACCAGCTCCAGGATCGACTGCTCCGACGAAGCGAGTTTCATCGAAGACGAATCCGGATCCATTATTTACAGCAACAATTGTGGGAGCAGAGGATAATTGCGCTGCGCTCTCCTGTATAGCAAGCGTTGCAGAATAGGTTAAGGGTGCATTATTTGTAGCTGAGGCATTTAACTCTGTATCAGGACTTCGCTTTGGATACACTCCGCCCACACAATCACCCAAGATATTAGTTGCGTTAATGACCGAGGCAACGATGGTTCCCGCGCCGTCGGTATCGGCATCATCAATTCGAATGCACCCGTAATCGAAATTAGCTACTGACGTATTGAATAAATCAGTTTTTACAGCACCACGCAACCTCATACCAGGCTGTATACCTTTACTGTGAGCCTCAGCGTTATTCACAGCACCACCTACTATAGTAACGTTCGCGATTACCGCCGAAGTCTGAGGCACATATTCGTCGTCACTAGAATTCGCTTCAATTGCTCGTGGATCGTTACTACCTTGTGGTTCCGGGTTTTCCGACTTCTGAACTATCGCGTATTGGATATTGCCTTGATAGCCTTCGTCGTAATCGATGTCATCGTCATCATTACCCGTTAAGACTAGATATTTGGCGTTTACTGTACCGCCAAACCACTCAACACCATCATCGAGGTTATTATGGACATGGACATATTCAACCGTAGTGGCGTGGCCAACACCCTGAAGGGTTAGGCCATTGACTTCATTATTAGGACCTGCAATCTTTCCACCTTCAGCTATCCGAACGTACTTGAATGTTCCGCTATCGTCTGCAGGGTCATCACCTCCATAATAGGCAACATCGGTACCACCCTCTCCCTGCACATTACAATAAGTATTGTCACCGTAACAGGCGCCGGTGTTCCCAGCTCCGTATTGCGGCGCAAATCCCTGGATGATAACTCCACCCCATTCGCCCGTACCTTCATAATTATCATCTAAGCTACTGAATGTGATAGGGCTAGTCGCAGTACCCTCCGCTTCGATTTTCGATCCACGAGTCACTATTAATGTACCCGTATCAAAGGCTCGAATATCGGTACCAGCTTCTATCGTTAAAGTAGCACCAGCATCCTTAATTGTTTGAACATCACTCTCAGCGGTAATCTCTTGATTTCCGTTGCCGACTAAAACCGTACCTTCTAAACGATATTGCACAGTTGAAATAAAGGTATAGTCGCTATCTATTGTGCCCGTGACGGTTGCTACGGTGCATTCTGAATTAAAATCCACGAAGTCAGCGGAGACGAGTGCAGAGCAATCTCCATCACTACTATCGTCCGTTCCACTTCCGCTATCAGTACTCCCCTGATTGACCGTTTGATTGATAGTGACGTCGTCACCATCATCACTACCGCCACAGCCACTGAGCCCAAATAGCACAATGCACATAATCATTAAAAGTTGCTTGTTTAACATTCCTGTCATCCCTATTTAAATTAAGGTTGTCCAATAATCCGACGCTGGAATAACCAACATACGGTCCTGTGGTTCTATATTTTCATTAAAGAAATTCATAATTTAGTGTTATGCCGAAAGAGGTTCCCGTTTGATAACTCTCAATGATCCTGTTGTTTTGAGAGTACTCAATATCCTCATCTAATAGATTCTTGATACCCAGTTCGATCGTGAAGAGGTCCCCAAACATCTGGAACTCCTTGGAATAGGTAATGTCTAGAAGAAAGCGTTCAACCTCTATCTCACTGCCAGTGGCTGCTCCCCGAGCTACTCGAAAAATTCTATCGTCGAAATAATTAATTAAGACTGTAAGCTTTTGATTCGATGGGTAATGATCAAAACCAAACTGAACGTTACCCAGCCACTCCGACTGACCTTGTAAAGGACGCCCGTTAGCAGCCTCTCCCTCTAATCTGAGTGAATTTGCAGATAACTCTACTTCAGAGTCGATGTAAGACAAATTACCGCTTACAAAAACTGTCCATGAATCTGATTCGGCTACATTCTTAGTGAAATCAATTTCTATACCCTGCAAATCCGCCGATGTTTGGTTCCTAAAGGTAATGCCTGCTGCAGCTGATCCCGATGCGTCAGGTAATGCTCTTTCAATTGGATCAGCAATTTCTTTGAGAAAAAGCGCTAATGAAATACTCTCTGCATCAGAAAAGTAATACTCTAGCCTGGCGTCAAAATTTTCGATTGCAGAAGCTACGAGATTAGGATTACCAAAAATAGGGTCGTCCGTAGTCGGGTCATAGGAGAGTGACTGTGATCTCTCTATTAGTCCTGGATAAGACACGGTCTCTGAGTAACCGAGACGAAGCTGAATCTCATCTGTAGGCTTCCAAACCAAGCTGGCGGCCGGATACCAATCATCGTTTTCTAAGGTATTTCCACTTCTCTCCTGATTTGGATAGGACAGTTCCTGTGTGAAATCCTCATACCTAGCACCAAGCCCCAGAATCCAGGAATCGCCAATCTCGGTATTTGTATTTATGTAGTAAGCGGTGGTCTCTTCGGCAGAGTTGTAGGAATCGGTATTGGTAGTGCTTGTAGCTAAACGAATCCTATCGAGAGCAAAATTTCCGTAAGAAAGTATGCTTTCCAGATCCTCGTCAATGCTCAAAGACGTGTCACGAAGATCACCCAGGCGGATACCAAAACGATATAGCTGAACATCTCTGTCTTTATCAGAATAGAGCGCCCCTAACTGAACCTCTGTATAGTTGCCATTCCCCCAAGCAAAAGGCGCCACATAGTCGAAACCAATGTCGACACTATCTTCCTCTAAATCAGAAAATCTCCTCTCCACTGAAGTGGTTGATAATGAGCCGCTCCTGTATTGATACTGCCTTCGATCAGGTTCATCTCGATCTGTTCTGGAGTAGGCCAACCGCCAATCAAGCGTGTGAGTCTCCCCTGATAAATCGAACTCATTATGACCAGTAAAAGATTGCGATACGAGTTGTCTTTCGACGTATTCTAAAAGCACCTGATTTATTTCAACTTCTTCCTTATCGGTGGCCACCTCCTGCCTAGTAGTATCGTCGGTTGAACGCAGAATAGACGTCTTGCTGAGGATCTCATTCGCCGCTCCATATTCATAGCCAACAACAACATAACCATTTAAATCAATAGTCTCTCGAGTCCTTCGATATGTTCCCGTATTCTCAAAAGGATTTGTAACTGTTGCTGTTGCCCTGTCATTTGTAGTGAAACCGTAGTTACCCGCAACATAAATACCCCAATTACTCTCTGGTCCGAAACGATCGCCTAATGCGAAAGATAGTCCACCTGGTGGCACACCATCTTTAGTTTTAATATTCCAATCGTCTTGAAATAAGACACCCATTCGAGCAGCATCTATAGGAGCTGTACATATCGGATCGAGATTAGGGTCGCAAATAGTAAGACTCCGACCAAAGTCAGTTGCTGCCAAGATCGCACTCGGCAAAGATCGTAACCCGCTGTCAAACCCGGCCCAATCGGTATTACTTCCGTGGTAAGTGACAACATCAGATCCTGTAGTCTCAAAATTATAACCAGCAGATGCGCCGATCTTAATAACCCTCTCATCTGGCAGGCCTTTTGTAAGAATTTTTACCGATCCACCCGTTGTCGTGGCAGATTGATCCGGGGTGAAGGTTTTCTGGATTTGTATAGATCCCACTATATTTGTAGGGAACAAATCAAGTTGAACATCTCTTCTCATTGGGTCAGTACTTGGCAAGCTAAATGTATTCAGAGAACTCGAAATATATCGTCCATCCAAACCTCTTACCGTAGCGTATTTGCTGTCCACAACAGACACACCCGCTATACGTCCGAGCGCACTGGCCACATCACTATCTCCAAATCGCTCTAACTGTTCAGCATCTAATACATTCGTTATAGAAGTGGCATATCTTTCTATTCCAACGGAATTATCCGATGGGCGAAATGTTCCCATCACGATTACTTCTTCCAACGCTCCCGAAGCTGATTTCTCAGTATCTGTGATGCCGGTAAGGGTGATTGAATTATTAACCCCTAAACCTGACACAATTCTTACATCACTACTTGTCGAGGTAGCGTAACCCTCAGCAGAAATACTTAACGAGTAGAGCCCTCGAGGGAGTTCTAATGTAAAAATGCCGTCATTACCTGTCTGCGTATCAAATTCAGCGACGCCATCCTGCAGTGATACCAATGCATTTGCGATTGCTGCACCAGACGAATCAAGGACGGTTCCAACAAAGAAGCCCAATTCACCGAGCTCATCTGGCGCAAACTTGCTTATGGCTACCTGGGGATCCTGGCCTTCATTACCATCGAAAAATATTGCTATTTCTACATCCTCGGTTTCACTCAAACTAAATGAAATAGGAATCTCCTGACCATCATCTTGCAGCACTAGCTGGTGCTCTCCTGCACTTATATCGAACTGAACCATGCCGGCACTGTCGGTGACTCCAACAGTGGCATCATCTAAAAGCACCTGAACACCTCGAACTGCTGCACCATCTATGAGAAAAACTACGACGCCCGTAGAGGAGAAAACATTGGAACTTATCAACAACATAGTTAGTAAAAGTTGCTTTAACAGTGACTTCATTTAACGCCGCCTTCTTGAATGAGGTGTATTCACAAAACAACACATCACGATCCTTTGCCACAGAGAGATCGAATAATTCCGTGGAGCTTTGAACTAATTTGAGAAGATTAAGACCAAAAAATGACGGAGATATTAGAGTTTTATGACAATTCCATGACGAATGATCTGAGCCACATTAAAGCTCAAATATCTACATAAAATATTAGATTAACTGACCGATCAAGGAGAGACTGCCGGGGCAATTCATACTAATTAAAAAGCTCAAGGAATATATTATTTACTTAGTTGAGAGTATTAGTTTTAAGAAATGAGAGTCTTAATTAACGCAGATAAAGACTAACTGAAGCCTGTGCCCAACGGAGAAAATCTATATCCAGCTCCTCTCACTGTTTGCACAAGTTTACTGTAGTCGGTAGAAGGTAGTTGCAGTGCTTTTCTCAGACGACGGATATGAACATCTACGGTGCGTTCCTCCACATAGACATTAGCACCCCATACGTGATCTAGTAGTTGCGCGCGGCTATATACCCTTTCCGGATGCTTCATTAAAAATAACAACAATCGGAATTCTGTCGGACCCAAATCAATCAGAATGGAACCAGCGAATACACGATGGCTCGTCCCATCGAGGACCAGCTCACCCACCTGATACCGTTCTGCGTTTAACTCCGGTTTGGATCTACGCAATAAGGTTCTAATTCGTGCGATCAGCTCTCTTGGTACAAAAGGTTTAGTGATGTAGTCGTCAGCACCCTTTTCCAATCCACGAACAATATGCTCTTCAGCAACTCGTGCTGTCAGCATGATAACCGGGATTTCTCGAGTTAAATCTTCGGATCGAAGCCTGCTTAATAAATCTATGCCACTACCGCCGGGTAACATCCAGTCTAGGAGTACAACATCAGGGTTGTCATCCACTATAATCGAATGCGCATCTTTAGCTGAACCCGCCTCGAGACATACGAATTCATCCATTTCTAACGCCATACGAACCATGTCTCTTATTGCAAGTTCATCATCCACAATAAGTACAGAAGGCATATCGACATTCCTCAAAATCAAAATGTTTATTTAATAAAATTTTCATGTCAATTTTGTTAAAAAATTTTTACATTTTGATGACAAACTCGATCCACCCGTAGCACACGCTCAGGACTCAGTAGGTGAGATTAAATTCGATACCTAATTGTTAAAATAGAAGGAACATAAGACCAAACTAGGGTTTGATCTTATATTTTTTTGGGGGCCGGTAATTGGCTAAACAATATAAACTCAGGGTTATCTGGAGACTTCTATTAATTCCCAGGTTTGTTCTCGCTCGACATTCTCTGTGTACCGGTATTTGACCTTTGATCCTATAGCGGCTTTCTTTATGGGATCATTCACCGGTGCAGAGAATTTAAGGCCTCTCGCTTTGTTCCGAGCCATACTACAAGTTGCTTTCTCCCCACGCTTTATCGAGTGAAAGGCGACGTAAACAGGTTTATCAGACTCTGACCGATTTTTGCTAACTACCCCAGTCATAATACACTCTTGCTTCAAGTCGGCGTTCGCATAACCTGAGAGTAATAATCCAAGTGCAAGTATACTTATGATTAATTTTTGCATATTTCGCTCCGAAGGTGCTTTTTTGTAACACAAATGTAATATTAGTGTGTTAAGCATAATACGTTTTGGTCCTAGTTATCTACCTTATTTATATTAAATTTTGCTTTTTTTCCTGACGTCACAACGCATCTAGAAAACTCTTCTAGACGCTGGGAACTATGCGGTCTTCACCAATTTATATTGCAGCTAAATTGAATCACTGATTCATTAAAACTTCATTTGGGCTTAACAGAATTGTCATTTCATGGCGGCAGAGTGCCGCGATGCGGCTATTACTAGCGCTAGGTAGGTTCGTTAACAAGATCTTTCTTAGTGAGTAGTATCTAGACTCAGATGCGGATGCCAAGGCAACAAATGGATAAACAATATCGGCTACTTACGCTGATTTCTCTATCTACAGGAGCGACTTGGATCGTTTTGGTGTATTTCTTTCGGAATTTGATCTAAAAAATCTGGAGTAACAACCCCAGTAATGAAAAGTGAATTAATTATTGCTTCCTACAGAAAAGTTAGATATCTACGAGTAGTTATTAATACATTGCTGAGTCAAACAAGTTTGCCAGACTCTATTTGTATTGCCGACGATGGCTCAGGCCCAGATATTAAGGAACTTATAGATCAATATAGGCCGCTCTTCAACGGCTGCGAATTACGGTTTCTCACACATGAGGATGACGGGTTTCGTAAAAATCTCATCCTTAATACCGCGATCGTTACCTCTTCCGCGGACTATATGATTTTTATAGACGATGATTGTTGCTTAAGCCCCTATTTTATTGAGTGCCATTTAACGCTTGCTCAGCAAGATAGTTTTTTAACCGGCTCCCTTATAAGAATGCAAAAAGAGATCTCAGCTGACATTATAAGAGCGGGGAATATAGTATGGAAAGGTAAAAGACCAGTAAACTGGGCACCAAGATCGTTTGGTGAATTCCTGAAAGCACATCCCTTCTCTTCAATTGTGGGACGATATTTAAATAACCTTTCTCCAATCCGAAAAAGCTGGATCGGGTCTAATGCATCAGTGCATAAACAAAATCTGCTAGCCGTGAATGGGTTTGACAATGATATGGGATATGGGGGCTGTGATAAGGAGCTTGGTGTTCGACTGATAAATGCTGGAGTACGAGCCAGAACTATCAGATATAGCGCTCCAGTATATCACCTGGATCACGATCGCGGTTACGCTAAAGAAAGAATAATAAGAGAAAACCGAGAGAAAATAATAAGTGCGAGAGAGTCGAAGAAAGTTAGAACAAATAATGGTATTCAAGAGTTAAATTAATACAATCAACCGCACATCAAAATCATGTGTATTCGGTTGTGAGTAGACTTTAAATGAAAGCTTTTTCAAGATCTCCAACATATCACTCTCAATAGCGGTTTAAATAGGTTTTTTTTAGCCGAATAATGAGAAATGGTCGAAATAGAAGTAAAGTAATCCCAAATAATTTTCGAGCCACCTATGAACTTTAATTTAGATAACCCGTCAATCCTACTGCTATTCCTAGCGATGAAAACATTGAAATGAC
>CAJWTO010000026.1 GCA_913047675.1 uncultured Pseudomonadota bacterium
CAATTAAGTTTATGGGTACTGGGGAAAAGATAGATGATCTTGATGTGTTCCATCCTGAGCGGATAGCGTCCCGAATATTGGGCATGGGTGATGTTTTATCACTTATTGAAGAGGTTGAGCAGAAGGTTGATAAACAGAAAGCTGAAAAGGTCGCTAAAAAGCTTAAGTCGGGAAATAAGTTTGATCTACAAGATTTTCGGGATCAATTAGAGCAAATGGGACAAATGGGAGGTGTCCAAGCGCTAATGGGAAAACTACCTGGTATGCAGGGAATGAGTGAATCTATAAAAGAAAAAGCGAACGATGAACAAATGATTAAGTTTTCGGCTATTATTGACTCTATGACCGTTCAAGAAAGGTCATTCCCTGCACTAATCAAAGGATCTCGGAAACGTCGCATCGCTAATGGCTCAGGTACTATAATTCAAGACGTCAATAAACTTTTGAAACAATTCGGTCAGATGCAGAAAATGATGAAAAAAATGTCCAAGAGAGGCGGCATGAAAAATTTAATGAGAGGTATGGGAGGACAATTACCTCCCAACTTTCCTCAATAGTACGGACTAAGTGCAGGCGGGGATTTATTGATTTGCATAGAGGCGTTTAGCTGACGCGAGGGAGTAGGTGAGAAGGAAGATAAAGAATATAGTTGACCATCCAGCTATGGATAGACCTAAAAACTCCCACAAAGTTTCTGCGCAACTTCCACTTCCACGATAAATAATTTCCAGCACTTTTTGAAGCGGATAAACCTCTAATAGGTATACTACGCCAGGACCGCACTCAGGAATCTGATCGCTAGGTAAATGCTGCAGCCAAACTTGTCTTCCTGCTGTGATAGCACCTAAAAGTGAAAAAAAAGTCGATATACAAAGGAAAGTAATTTTGTAACGCACAGCGCTCAGTAGGAAAAGGGAAAAAACATTTATCAAAAGAATCATAAAGTAGAAGAGTCTTTGTAATAGACAGAGGGGGCAGGGACTTAAGTTTTTAAAATACTCTAGGTAGAAACCGAACGACAGTAATACTACACAAAAGGCCGCGATAGTAATTTCAGGGGAGATTCCTCTTATTTTTTTCGATATAAGACTGTACATACTGGACTACTCTGCAGTGCTAACAAATTTCGTAATACTTGATTTTAAAAAAGATGCATCTAGACCTCTTCCAAGGAATCCTACGTGACCACCTTTGTTAGTTAGCATTAATTGTACGTTACTACTTAGGCGACTAGCTTCAGGGATAGCGCTCACCGGAAGAAACGGGTCATCTTTTGATTGGATAATCAATGTTGGAAGACTGATTTTATTCAGATACTGCTGACAACTACTTTTTCGGTAGTAGTCTTCAGCATTAGAAAACCCATGTATTGGTGCGGTTAACTTCTCATCAAATGACCAAAATGAGTTAAGGCGACGAATCTCGTTCTCATCGCAAGGTAATTTATGCGTTTTAGCCTTGAGAAGATATTTATTTCGCAGACTTTTTATCAACCTATCCTGATATAGACGAGAAAAGCCTTGTCCCAATCGAGTTGCACTTTTTGCGAGATCGAACGGAACCGAAACCGCTATTGCCTTTCTCAACAAATCATTCCTATCATTTTCTCCCAGCCATTTAAGTAATACATTACCTCCTAGAGAATACCCTATAATGGCCGTTAATTTGCCAAATCTACTTCTGAGTAATTGGGCCACATAGTTTAGATCTGAGGTGTGGCCGCTATGGTAAGTTCTGAGCAAGCGATTAGGCACACCGCTGCAGCCGCGAAATTGTAATACGACTAATTGAAAACCTGCGCTAGAAAGATGGGCAAAAATATCTTTTATATAGTTCGAGTCTGCGCCGCCTTCTAGTCCGTGTAATAGCAAGATTACTCCTCTATCTCCCGGTGCCGAGAGTTCGATATCCAGAAAGTCGCCGTCAGTTAGCTCTATCCGCTCTCGAGTACTTTTAATTTTGGGATAGCGTTTTACAATATTGGCCCAGATAGTCTGTACGTGGGGATTCCCGAAAACTGACCCGGTATTTAATATATGATTTGAGACAATTCCGATTCTTCGGCTCACAGGAGTGAATAATCCAGATCAGAGTTTTTTTGTGGCTATGGCCGTTAGATTCGAAGCAGGTTCATGAGCAATCCGAACCTCGTTACAATCTATGTTGACGACTGCTAACACCTGTTGGTGATCGGGCGAGACTTTTATTGAATCTATCACCGTACCAACGGATTTTTGTTCGTCATCTATTAATTTGGATCCAACCTCGATCGGCTTTGACTTTTTAATACTATAGCGTTTTAAAGACCGTTTAACCTTACCTCTATATTTGACCCTTGCAATGATCTCTTGACCGGGATAGCAACCTTTTTCAAAGCTTAGTCCGTTGAGATTTTCTAAATTAATTTCTTGTGGCAAAAATTGATCGGACAGTTCTTCGGGAAGGCTAGGGATTCCATAGAGGACGTCATGTATTTTAATGTATTCCGGAGTCGCTGTCTCCATACCAAGGGAATCCCAGATCGCCTTTTGGCTGTGCTTTGGGGTGATAACCCAGTATTGGTCATCGGTAAATTTAGTTCTGATAGTGTCATTAGGATAAGTCGAATCGAGCGAACTTTCCCCGTGATAAACGATTATAGAATGACTTTCAGAACAGTCTATAAACTTTACTTTTGACCGAAATATAAACATTGTCAGGCGCTTTAACAGATCATTTTTTTGATCAGTTGGAACTAATAGTAGGAGTTTACTTTTATTTTTAACTATGCGGATGAGGTACAGAACTCTCCCTTTCGGAGAGCACCAGCTTGTAAGCATCATCTGATTTTCAGCAAGTGACTTACAATCGCCTGTAAATTGGGCATGCAGGAAATCAGCGGAATCAGGACCTGTAGCTTCAATCAGACTGAGGTTTGTGATTTGGATTTTATTTTGGGCGATTTCGATTGTCATAGCCTACATTTAGTTGGCGACTATATAAAGCTGCCAACATTCCTCAGATGGTTATTGCTGCATTGCCAGTGCGCGATCAACTATGGTCGCGAAATTATTATCAGAAGGGCGACTGCGCTTAGTCAGCCACTCGTAGAGGTCCGTATCAGTAGATTCAAGGAAACTTTCGAAAATTAACAGACTAATTTCATCTGGGAAATGATTATCGCAGTCTAAGTAAGCTTCCAAGACTACATCTAGCTCGCGCATTCCTCTTCTGCACCGCCATTTCAATTTTTTTTTTTAATGGCTAGGCTCATGCTGTTTCTCGAGCTACCATCATTTTCTTTATTTCAGCAATAGCTTTCGCAGGATTGAGTCCCTTTGGACATGTCTTCGCGCAGTTCATTATGGTGTGGCATCTAAACAATTTAAAAGAGCCTTCTAAGGAATCAAGTCTTTCGTTTGTCGCTTCATCTCGACTATCAACTAGCCATCGGTATGACTGCAATAAGGTCGCTGGTCCTAGGTATTTATCACTGTTCCACCAATAGCTTGGACAGCTTGTCGAACAACACGCGCACAATATACACTCGTAAAGGCCATCAATTTTTTCTCTGTCTTCCTTAGACTGAAGTCGTTCCTTATTTTTGGGTGGTGGAGTATTCGACTGCAACCATGGCTGCACTGAACTGTATTGCTCATAAAAGTTATTTAAATCTGGCACGAGATCTTTACGCACTTGCATGTGCGGAAGAGGGTATATTTTTACATCTTTTTTAATTGATTTGATCGATTTAGTACATGCAAGTGTATTGGTGCCGTCAATATTCATAGCACATGAACCACAAATTCCTTCTCTACAAGAGCGCCGGAACGTCAAAGATGGGTCTATTTCATTCTTTATGTATACGATTGCATCTAAGATCATCGGTCCACATTTATCGAGATCAATTACGTAAGAATCAGTCCTAGGGTTCTCTCCGCTGTCGGGATCCCACCGATATATTTTAAAGGTCTTTCTGTTTTTACTGTTTCCAGCGTGGTCGTAAACCTTCCCCTTAGCAATTTTGGAGTTTTTAGGTAATCTAAATTGAGCCATAGTTAGTCACCAGCCTTAGTAAACACGTTTTTTCGGAGGAACAACTTCACACTCATCTGTCATTGTATACATATGGACCGGCCTGTAATCAAAATTTACCTTTCCGGCGTTATCAAGCCAGGTAAGAGTGTGCTTCATCCATTTGTCATCGTCCCTGTCGGGAAAATCTTCTCTGGCATGCGCGCCACGACTTTCTTCGCGGTTAGCTGCCGCCTTTATGCTGACCATCGCGCTACCGAGCAGATTTTCGAGCTCGAGCGTTTCAACTAAATCTGTATTCCAGATCATCGAACGATCGCTGACTTTCACGTGTTTGAAAGATTCCCAGATATCTTCTAGCTTATCTATACCCTCACTCATTAGCTCTCCGGTGCGAAACACGGCCGCATGCTTTTGCATCGTTTTTTGCATTTCGAGACGTATTGCTGCAGATGATTCAGAACCGTCAGCGTATCGTAGCGCATCAAATCTCGACAACACTCTATCCGTGGCATCATTATCGAGAGAGGAATGTGGTTTGCCTGGAGTTATTTCTTTTCCGCAATGGATCGCCGCCGCTCGCCCAAAAACCACTAAGTCGAGTAATGAGTTTGACCCAAGTCTATTCGCCCCGTGCACCGATACGCATGCTGCTTCGCCTATCGACATGATTCCTGGGACTACTGCATCAGGATTACCATCCTTTAATGTTACAACTTCTCCATTCAAATTAGTTGGGATACCTCCCATGTTGTAGTGTACGGTGGGTAGCACAGGGATGGGTTCTTTGGTTACGTCCACGCCAGCAAAGATCTCCGCTGATTCTGCGATCCCGGGTAAGCGCTCGTTTATTACTTCTGGTCCTAAGTGCTCTAGGTGCAGGAATATATGATCTCCTTCGCTACCAACTCCGCGTCCTTCCGTTATCTCCATTGTCATCGACCGAGAAACCACGTCTCGAGAAGCAAGATCTTTTGCATTAGGGGCGTATCGCTCCATAAATCGTTCATTATTCGAATTTGTTAAGTAACCGCCTTCTCCTCTGACTCCTTCAGTTATAAGACAGCCAGCCCCATATATACCTGTAGGATGAAACTGAGTAAACTCCATGTCTTGTAAAGGCAATCCAGCCCGCAATATCATGCCGTTCCCGTCTCCAGTGCACGTATGCGCTGATGTACAAGAAAAGTAGGACCTACCATACCCTCCCGTAGCGAGAATCACCGAGTGAGCCCTAAATATGTGCATTGAGCCATCTTCAAGGTTCCAAGCAATTACTCCTTTACATACACCCTCTTTATCCATGACAAGATCAATCGCAAAATATTCGATTAAGAACTTAGCATCGTGCTTCAGCGATTGCTGATAAAGAGTATGGAGTATTGCGTGGCCCGTTCTGTCTGCCGCTGCGCATGTTCTTTGCGCCGTACCTTCACCATAATTAGTTGTCATACCTCCGAAAGGTCTTTGATATATTTCACCTGCGTCAGTTCGTGAAAAGGGAACTCCGTAGTGTTCAAGTTCGATCACCGCTGGAATAGCTTCCTTACACATATATTCAATGGCGTCCTGATCACCAAGCCAGTCGGAACCTTTAATGGTATCGTACATATGCCAACGCCAATCATCTTCTCCCATATTACCAAGCGCTGCGCTCATTCCTCCTTGCGCTGCTACTGTGTGACTTCGAGTAGGGAAGACTTTGGTTATACAAGCGGTTGACAAGCCTTGAGCTGCCATTCCAAAGGTGGCTCTGAGTCCTGCCCCCCCGGCACCTACCACTATTACATCGTATTCATGTTCTACTAATTGATATTCGGCGGGCATATGTTTTCTCGTTAACTTGTGAAGAAAGAAATTTTTATAATAGCTATAACGCTCACCAGTGCTCCAAGGATCACAGTGGTTTTAATAAGAGCCTTAGACAGCGCCAGTATTGACGGATTGTGAATATAATCTTCAGCGATCACTTCTAAACCTAGTTTTGCGTGATAAAAAACAGCGCAGAAGAACAATATTAGAAGCAACGTTACTGGAGCAGAAGAGACCCATTTTATCACGTCAGCATAGTTACTATTGAGCTGCGATAATATCGAAAATACAAACCACAGTGATAAAGGGATCAGACTGATAGCGCTAAGCCGTTGCCACCACCAATGGTGTGTGCCTGAGAGCCTCGAATTTGGACCAAATATTTTCATCGCTTGCGTTACCCTCCACTCGGATAGAGGACTATTCCCCATGTTGCAAGACTTAACACTACGGTACCAGAAATCACCAAGTATCCGGTACGATATGCTGTCACGAGATCAAAACCCCAGCCGGTGTCCCACAAAAGATGTCTAATTCCATTGAGGAGGTGATAGTAGAAGGCACATGTCCAGCCGAACATGATGACTTTGGCAAATAAGGAGCTTAATAATACTTGGGCTTGGGTATATGCCTCCGCACCCAGTGCGGCAGCTACAAACCAGTAGAGCATGATGATAGTGCCGGCTAAGCTGAGCACCACTCCTGTGGCTCTATGAGTAATGGACAGTACAGAGGTTAGTTGAGGCCTATAAACCTGCAGATGTGGCGAAAGAGGGGTGTTTTCCATGCTCCGGTGGACCTTGTTTTCGATGTGTTTAATTAAATTGTATTGAAAATATTCAGAAATCTATACAGCGCCCTTTCTTTTCCCAATCGCCATATCGCGTTGGTTCTAGACCTTTGGGACCCCCGAATTCTTTGGGACGCTGTTCGTTTTTCCCAGCAGAGTTTTCGACTTTTTTCTCTTCTTCAGCCGCGTCAGATTCCATATGAGGCCCTAGTTATTTGATATACATTTAAACTTCGTTTCATTATTGTAACCTTCATCGCCCTGTTTGTCATAATTTAAGTGCCACTTAATTAGTTGTATTACGTTAGGCTATAGACAATCTGATCACCCCCAAAATCTTGTTCGCCAGGATATCCAAAGCTTGGTTATGGGTAGTAGTTCTAACCGATTTCGGTTGCGAATAAAATTTTTGGTTGTGATCTCAAGGACTCGGCTATTGATCAGCGCTAGTGTAAAAAAAAATGTTTGCCCTCTGCGTAGTGTCCTCGAGCATATTGACAAAGTAGATGACAAATCCAAGCGCACTGACGTCAATGTATTTGTTGGTGGTGCCATAGATTGAGGCTCTGACAAGGATGAAAGGAGTTGATTAGCCATTTCATTTAAATACGCGACCTTGAGTACTAGATCATGGTCACCTTCTTCACCTGCAGATAGTTGTGCGATATGTCGGAAAATAGGTTCATTTATGGACTGAATGTCCTCAAGCCGACCATGCTGATCAGTTGATGGCTGCTGACCAATTTGTGTCTGTACTTTTTCTACTAAAGCGTGTAATTCAACTCCAATTACCTCGGGTAAGGCATCATACTTTCTCAATTGCCGTAAAGCGGGATGTCTGGGTTTATTACTCCGATACCTATCTACCTCGTCCCACCACCAAGAAAGTTTTATGTTCGCAACACTGTGATCAATTTTCTTCTGCTGTATTGCAGTTATAGCTCTGCGAGCGACTTCTAAAGCGCACAGGGATTCTCGTATGTGTGTGGGATAATAGAGCGAGGCGTAGTAGAGATCGGTGCCTGCAATTGCATCATCTAACAATTAGATCACTCCTGTACTGTTTTCAGCATAGCAGGTTTGAGAACAGGTATGAGATCTGTTGGATCTGAAATTAATCCTGACGCACCCCATTTTTCTGCATTCTGCTCAGGATCTTTGTATCCGTATAACGCGATGATTGACCGCATATGGGCGGCGTTTGCCGCAAGAATATCTCTCTCATCATCCCCGATGTAAATACAGTCTTTAGCCGTTTGATTAATCATGCCGCAAGCCTTTAAGAGTGGGGCAGGGTGAGGTTTAGGGTGTGGGGTTGAATCCCCGGACACAACGCAGGCAGCTCTGTCATACAGGTTCAATTTTTCAAGAAGTGGGACGGTAAACTCCGAGGGTTTATTGGTTACGACTCCCCAAATACGACCACTCGTCTCGATAGCATCAAGCACGTTAGACATACCATGAAAGAGGCGGGCCGTAATGCCAAGACCTTCTTTATAGCAGGTCAGAAAATCAACATGGTGTGAATCTAGCTGATCGGGTCTTAATTTGCGATCGTATGCTTCTCTCACTAATGTCCTGCTGCCTTTTGATATCAATGGCCGCACTGATTCAAGCAACATCAGGGGTAAGTTGTCTTTACGAAGTAAACTGTTTATTGCGATCAAAAATTCCTCGGCTGTATCGACAAGAGTTCCGTCTAAATCAAATAGAATTGCGGACGGCAGTTTTTCAAGCATCGAGACACGGCTTCTGAAAGCTCGCCACGTAATTTATTACTGGAGGCGTCCCGATCGAAGCATGACGGGTGAAGGGATTGTAATACATCCCGCTTATATCTAGAGTTTCGAGTCCGACTTTCCTAGCTAGGTTAGCCAATTCAGAGGGCTTTAAAAATTTTGTGTACTCGTGTGTACCTTTCGGGATCAAACCTAACAAATACTCTGCTGCGAGTATGCCTAGAGTATAGGAAATTAGGTTGCGATTCAGAGTAGATATAATTAGTACCCCTCCCGGCGCTAATAATTTTGCACAGTCTTCAACTAAGGCTGCGGGTTCCGGAACGTGTTCTATTAACTCCATGCAGGTGACTAAGTCGAAACTATTAGATCGAGTTTTAACAAGGTTTGAGGATATATCTACCTTATATTCGATATCTAGGTTATGTTCCGTAGCATAAAGTTTCGCAACCTCTATTAGCTTCGGAGCGGCATCTATAGCAGTAACATGGCTACCTTCTCGCGCTAACTCTGAGCTAAGGATACCACCTCCACAGCCAATATCGCATACCGATGCGTTATTTAACTCTAAATGGCACTTTATATACCTTAACCTACATGGATTAATGTCATGAAGTGTTTTTAGAGGTCCATTTTTATCCCACCAATCGAGTGATTTGGAGTTGAACTTCTCTTTTTCATGTTCGTCTACATTCGCCATAGCTGAATCTACATTTTGTTTGAGGAAATAAGTTTATCTCATTAGGTATTACGTTTCGATTGTCGCAAGTGATTAATTTCAAATGGAATTATATTAGTCGTTATGTGCTCTGATTGCAGTGCAGGTGAATATATTAGGACTATCGGCTAAAATAATCGAAATATATTAGAAGTAAGAAGTAAATTTAATGTCCGTAAAAACATTGTATGACAAACTTTGGGAAGATCATCTGATTCACGAATCCGATGACGGCTCGTGTCTAATGTATATCGATAGACACATTGCTCACGAAGTTACGACTCCGCAGGCTTTTGAAGGTTTGGAGATGGCAGGTAGAGCGTTGTGGAGGACTTTGGCAACAAAAGCAGTCTCCGATCATAACGTTCCCACAAAGGACATTACCAACATCACTGATCCGATCGCTAAATTACAATTAGATACGCTTACCGAAAATTGCTCGCGCTATGGGATCACTCACCATGGTTTAGGAGATCCCCGTCAGGGTATTGTTCATGTGACAGGGCCCGAGCAGGGATGGAGCTTGCCTGGGATGACTATCGTATGTGGTGACTCTCATACAGCTACTAACGGGGCTCTTGCATCGTTAGCTTTCGGTATAGGTACGTCAGAAATTGAGCATGTCTTGGCTACCCAATGCATAGTGCAGCGGAAGGCAAAAAACATGCGTATAAGCATAGAAGGATCGCTAGGAGTCGGAGTGTCTGCCAAAGATCTTATCCTACACGTGATAGGAGTGATCGGGACTGCGGGCGGCACAGGTTACACTATCGAATACGCCGGTTCGGCAATTCAAAATCTGACTATGGAAGGTCGTATGACCGTCTGTAATATGTCCATAGAAGCGGGTGCCAGAGCCGGTATGATTGCTTTTGACACGGTCACTCGAGACTATGTAAAGGGGAAGCCTTATGCTCCGGCCGGAGACTTATGGGAAGTAGCATTATCCGCATGGTCTAATTTGGTCTCGGACGATGGAGCGTTTTTCGATAAAGAAATTAAGATAGCGGCTGAAGACATTCTGCCGCAGGTTTCATGGGGGACCTCGCCGGAAATGGTGCTGCCTGTTGATGGAATTATTCCTCACCCAGAAAGTGAAAAGGATGAGATGAAAAGGATAGGGATGAGTAATGCGCTCAAGTACATGGATCTCAATCCGGGACTCGCTATCACGGACATTACTGTCGATAAGGTTTTTATTGGATCCTGCACTAACAGTCGCATAGAGGACTTAAGAAGTGCGGCATCGGTCGTTAAAGGTCGAAGACTCGCTGCTGCTGTAAAGGCTGCTCTTGTGGTTCCTGGCTCAGGGCTAGTTAAAGCCCAGGCTGAATCTGAGGGGTTGGATCGGGTGTTTTTGGACGCTGGGTTTGAATGGAGAGAACCTGGCTGTTCTATGTGTTTAGGTATGAATGCTGATCAGCTTGAGGAAGGAGAGCGTTGTGCGAGTACTTCAAATAGAAATTTTGAAGGTAGGCAAGGTAGAGGTGGACGAACGCATTTAGTGAGCCCAGCAATGGCTGCGGCTGCAGGTATCGCAGGACATTTTGTGGATATAAGAGATTTTTAGGTTATGGAAAAGTTCACCAAGTTGAAAAGTATTGTGGTTCCGATCGATAGACCAAATGTCGATACAGATGCTCTCATACCGAAACAGTTCTTAAAGTCGATTAAAAGAACTGGTTTTGGGCCAAACTTGTTTGATGAGTGGCGGTATTTAGATCAAGGGTCCCCAGATCAAGATAATACGCAGCGCCCATTAAACCCTGACTTTGCTCTAAACCAAGAGAGGTACCAAAACTCAGGAATTTTATTGGCGCGAGAAAATTTCGGCTGCGGCTCGTCACGTGAGCACGCGCCTTGGGCTCTCTTTGATTATGGTATTAGGGCCTTGCTAGCACCGAGCTTTGCTGACATATTTTTTAGTAATTCCTGTAAAAATGGGCTGTTACCAATAGCTTTACCCGCAGATATCATTGATCAATTATTTACTGAAGTTACGGAGTGCCCGGGTTATGAGTTAAACATAGATCTGGAGCAACTTACCGTAGGGACACCCAGCGGGCAAGTGATCTCATTCGAATTCGATCAGGGATTACGTGACCGATTGCTGAATGGCATGGACGACATTAGCATTTCTCTAAAGCATGCTAATTTAATTAAGAATCATGAAGAAGAAAAGCGAAAAATTGCGCCGTGGCTCTTCAGCTAGTTTAGCTTGTCTGAAATTTGTCAGAGGCTACCCATACCATCCGCTAAAGCTCGCAACTTAAATTTTTGGATTTTGCCAGTTGAAGTTTTGGGCAGTTCCATAAAGATTACAGTTTTCGGAGCTTTGAATTTTGCGATATTATCTCGGCAATACGCAATCACTTCTTCTTCTGTAACCGATTTCTCATGACTTTTCAGAAACACGAAGGCGCAAGGAGTTTCACCCCACTTGTCGTCTGGCCGAGCAACTACTGCGGCTTCGAGCACGCTGGGATGCTTGTACAGCGTTTCTTCGACTTCTATCGATGAAATATTTTCTCCACCAGAAATTATGATGTCTTTAGACCTATCTTTGATCTGCAGGTAACCATCTGGATGCATGACCGCTAAATCGCCAGAATGAAAATAGCCACCAGCGAGTGCTTCTTTCGTAGCGGCTTTGTTTTTTAGGTAGCCACGCATGACTACGTTGCCTTTAAACATGATCTCCCCAATCGTCTCGCCGTCACGTGGCACCGGAGTCATTGTGTCTGGATCCATGACGTCTAAGTCTTCGAGAACTGCATATCGAACACCTTGCCGTATAAGAGTTTCAGCATATTCATCTGAATTAAGATCTTTCCAATAATTTTGAGGCGCATTGAATACAGCGGGACCATAGGTTTCAGTTAATCCGTAAGTATGCGTTATATGAAAGCCAGCTGCCGCTGTCGCTTTGAGGACTGCCGCTGGAGGTGCCGCACCAGCGGTCATGACCTCGACTGTATGCGGAAGTTCCTTTTTTTCTGAGGGATCTGCATTCGCTAAGAAGTTCAATACAATGGGTGCGCCGCAAAAGTGGGTTACTTCATGTTTACTTATAGCATCATAAATGTTTCGCGCTGCGATTCTTCTTAAACAGATATTGGTCCCAGCCAACGCGGCGATTGTCCAGGGGAATGTCCAACCACAGCAGTGGAACATCGGAAGAGTCCAAAGATATACTGGATGGTGGGACATATTCCATGACATTGCGCAGCCAATAGCGTTTAAATAGGCGCCTCGATGATGGTAAACAACACCTTTCGGATTGCCGGTGGTTCCAGAGGTGTAGCATAAGGCCATTGCTTGCCATTCATCATCGGGCAGAGTCCACGGTGAATCGGCATCACCAGCTTCTATAAACTCCTCATACTCGATCTCACCTAGTCGATCATCAGAAGGCGACTCTTCATCGGAAATATCTATTACAAGTGGATTACTAGAACACTTTTTAAGGGCATCCCTAACGACTGAAGAGAACTCGGTATCGGTAATCAAGATCTTCGCCTCGCCATGATCGATAATAAAAGCGATAGCGTCACTGTCTAGTCGAATATTAATAGGGTTAATGATTGCACCAGCTGCCGGTACCCCAAAAAGACATTCGTAGAAGGCAGGAATATTTGTTGCTAGAACGGCAACAGCATCTCCTTTTCTGATTCCTTTTTTTGTCAGTGCAGAGCATAGTTTTTTACACCGTGTGAATGTTTCGCTCCAAGTATATTTCCGAGTGCCATGAACGACGGCTTCTTTCTCAGGGTATATGGCAGCAGCACGTTCGATCCAGGTTAATGGCGTCAGCGGGACATGGTTAGCGGGCGTTCGATCAAGGTTTATTTCGTATGGATTAGTATGTTCTTCGGTCATTTTACTTGTCCCTAGGCATCGTCCCACTTTGGTTGTCGTTTCTCGGAAAACGCGTTAAGTCCCTCTTGTCCATCTGGTGCGAGTAGGTTGCACACGAGATCAGCAGATGTTTGCGCGTACGCTTCAGTGAGGGGTTTACCTGACTGCTCGTTGAATGACGCCTTACCCAGCCTCACTGCAAACTGCGATTTTTCCGCTATTTTTTGAGCGAGCAGTCTTGTCTCCTCAGCTAAATTCTCATCGGGTGCGACTTTGTTTATTAAGCCAATCTTTTCCGCTTTTTCTGATGAGATGAAGTCGCCAGTAAGTAGCATTTCCATAGCAACTTTTTTAGGGACAACACGACTCACTGCGACAGAGGGAGTGGCACAATAAAGACCGTTTACTATGCCGTTAGTTGCAAAAATTGAGGATTCTCCTGCTACCGCAAGATCGCAAGTTGCGACCAACTGACAACCTGCTGCCGTCGCAATACCCTGAACCTGCGCTATCACCGGTTGGGGGAGGGTTACGATTTTTTGCATCATTGAGGAACATAGTCCCAGAAGATCGGTGAAGTAGGCTTCATTGTTGTTTTTGAGCATATCTTTTAGATCATGCCCGGTAGAAAATGCTTTCCCATTAGAAGCGATTATTAAGACTTTTATTTCCTCATCATGGGCTATTTCATCGAGTTTGCTAATCAAGTCTAAAATAACCTGCTCAGTGAGGGTATTATACTGATTGGGCCGGTTTAAAGTTATGGTTGCAATACCGCTTTCGACTTTGTAAGTTGTGCCAGCAATTTCCGCGGTGTAGTCTGCTTGATTTTTCATCATCGCACCTCAAAACATTTCGTTCTGCTCGTATTGTCAAGAAAAGTTAAAATAGGTGCAAGTAGTACTTGTCATATTTGTTCAGACGATTTAATTTCCGTTTTGGATTGATTGATGATTCTCGCAAGCGGGCTATATTATTTTTCGCGTCGCTTACCAAAAAGACTATACTATTCGCATGCTAAATAAATTATTTGCCAAACTTAACATCACTTCAACGCATCAGTTCATTCTGGTTAATATTGTCTTCGCGATAACAGGCACCTTATCAGTGCTTCTTGCTGGACCCATAATGGAACTTTTTGGGATTGGCTCTAGCAGTTATGGTGAAATGGTTTACTGGGTGATAAGAATCTTTTTAATCTTCTTCTTTTATCAATGCCTCCTAGTCATAGTTTCGATACCGTTTGGACAATTTGCTTATTTTAGGGATGTACAAAAAAAGATGTTGGCTAGATGTGGTGTGCGATTTTAGTGACTATTAAGCGGAAAGTTACCTGTGGGTGAAAGTCTTTTGACCCCTTAAATGGTTGAGCCGATATGCCTCGAAAAAATACGGAATTAATAGAAGGCGACTGTTTAGAAGTCTTGGATACGTTGTACAAAAAACGGGGTGAGATCGTAGATCTAGTTTTTTGTGATCCGCCTTATCACTTATCGAATGATGGTGTAACCTGCCAAAATGGAAAAATGGTAGGGGTTAATAAAGGTAAATGGGATCGCTCCGCTGGTTTCGAAAATAATTTTGAATTTAATCGCGCCTGGGTCAAAAAATGCCAGAAGCTGTTGAAACCAAATGGGTCGATGATGGTGTCAGGCACGTTACATTCAATTTATAGTATCGGGTTTGCGATGCAAGAACTCGGGATGAAACTGATCAACAATATAACTTGGCAAAAACCTAATCCGCCGCCTAATCTTTCGTGCCGGTATTTGACTCACAGTACGGAAACAATTATTTGGGCAGCTAAAAATGAAAAGAGTAAACATAAGTTTAATTACCAACTTATGAAAGAAATCAATGATGGTAAACAAATGAAGGATGTTTGGATAATGACTTCGCCCAGTAGACGTGAGAAGGTCCATGGCAAACATCCTACGCAGAAGCCTCTTTCACTGATGGCGCGTTTAATTCTTGCGTGTACAGAAGAGGGGGATGTTGTTTTGGATGCGTTCAATGGGAGCGGTACTACTGGAGTCGCGGCCATTGAGACAAAGAGGAAATACATTGGGATAGAGTCTGAATCTAGTTACATAGCACTTAGTAAGAAGCGCTTTGAAGCGTCAAAAAGAAAGTCTGATATAAAATGAAACGGATGATCGTCTATCCGCTCGCATTTGCAGTGGCCTTTGGGTTTTACTTCTTATCAAAGGACAAGATGGTTGATATTGAAACCAGCGAGTTGAGAAAAGTTACCATGAAGAATGGCGTTGCCTATGACTGGCGAACAGACGCACCGCTGCATGGGCGGCTAATTGAGCGAAATTTAAATGGCGAAGTCATCGCAAAAGTGAGCTATTCCGATGGACGACTTAGTGGCTTAACCGAGTATTTCTATGACAACGGCAACCGGAAAGCTGAGATTCTGTATCAAGATGGCAGAGAGCATGGGAATTGGAAATATTTTGATCGAGATGGAGTGTTAGTTAAAAAAGTTTACTATCAAGACGGTCAATTAGTAGAACAATAAGTTTTCTGGTTCATTTAGTGCTCCCTCAGACAGACCGTAACTGCTCATCAAGATAGGCTATTATGTCATTTGATTCGTAAAGCCACGTTACCTGAGAGTTCTTCTGTTCAATGCGAAGACAGGGGACTTTATGCCTACCGCCTTCTTCAATTAGGGTTTGCTTATGTTCCAAATTATTCTTGGCATCTCGTAGTTCAATATACAGCGCTTTGTGGTGCAAGTACCGCCGAACTTTCACGCAAAAAGGACATGCATTGAATTGGTAAAGGCTGAATTGCTTACTGATTGCATTAATTTCTTCTTGAGTGGCGATGTCTCGCTTTACGGGCGTAGAACGCGTGACTAAATCGAGTGAGATAATTATTTTCCCTAATATCCATCGTATGAATTTCATAAAATACCTTTCTTTTTCTCTAGTCAAAGCCACTATAATGGATAACATTCTCAAGTTCTTCTCTTACACTCACCAACGTATTCTCGACCGCAGAGGTGTCCTCGTACCCTAGTGCCATTCCAGAGACTAGCACTTGGGTACTAGGTATATTGAGGTGTTTAAAGATTGGTTCCTGAAAAGTGATCCAAGCGGCTTGGGGACATGTGTGCAGGCCTTCTCCTCTGGCTGCTAACATGACTGTTTGCATATAAAGCCCTACATCGGACCAACTACCTTTCCCTAAATACGCATCGGTGGTGAAGAAAATTCCAACTGGCGCATCGAAAAAACAGTAATTTCTGCGAGCTTGTAACGCTGTTCGTTTTCGATCTCCTTTTTGAATACCCACTAACCCATACAAATCCCAGCCAATTTTCCGTCGTCGTGAGGTATGCAATTCGTTCCATTTTTCAGGATAATAGTCATATTCTGCGTAGCTACTAGCTTGGCCTGAATCGAATAGTTCGCATACATCTTTTACAATTGCATCTCTTACTTTGCCAGTACACACATAGGCATGCCAGGGTTGTGTATTCGTTCCACTCGGCGAGCGTTGGGAAATTGATAGCACTTTTTCTATTTTTTCCTTGCTAACGGGTTGTTCGGTAAATGCCCTAATTGACCGACGAGACAGGATAGCTTCTTCGATATCCATAGCGATTTATATCCTTTATTTGGAGTAAGCTTGATAGTAATTATGATACCAGTAAGAGTTCTGGGAATGAAGGCATCTTGTTTTTATCGTTCGGCAGGCATCGACAGAAGTTATCGCAAACCTTAGGTGAATTCGACGGGTAGTTTACTTAGCACTCTAAAGAAGGAATTCGACCATTCTATTTTTTCTTCGCGAAGTTTTATGTTTGGTACACGCGTCAGAAATTCTCTGATTGCAGTTTTCCCTTCCATTCGCGCGAATTGATTTCCGAGGCAATAGTGCGATCCTCCGCCAAACGAGAGATGCCCACGATCAGAGCGAGTGATATCAAATTTGTCTGGATCGAAAAAGCGAGCTGGATCTCTGTTGCCGGCGCCCAACATTAGCCAGAGGACAGAGTCTTTCGGTAGCTGTTTCCCCCCGACACTTAACGGATTTTTTAACACCCTCCAATTAAAAAGAATAGGTGTATCGTACCGAAGACATTCATCCACCGCATTATCAATAAGACTTGGCTCGCTATGGAGTAGGGTAATTTGCGACGGATGTTTAATGAAGGCTAGAAGACCATTCCCAATTAGGCCCGTTGTTGTTTCATACGCTGCTACTAACAGGCCTATAGCCTGTATAACTAGTTCGCCTTCTTTCAGACGATCGCCCTCATCTTCTGCTCTGATGAGTTCGGAAATCAAGTCATTTTTCATTGACGCGCGTCTAACTTTAACTAGATCTTCAAAGTAGTTTGCAAGCTCTTTACCAGCCTCTCGGACTTTCAGTTGTTCAGATTCAGGTAGAAACTTGGCCCAAAAAGCTTTAGTCCTCTCTCCGGCCCATTTCTGGAAAATAAGACGATCGCTATCAGGTATTCCCATAATGCGACATATCATTCTACTAGGGAGATCGACCGCCAGATCGTCACAGATATCCATCCCGCCATCTGCCAGCCCCTTGGTGATAGCCTGACCAACAGCCTCGTCAATCGCGGTTTGCATCATTTTGATCGCGTTGCCGGTGAATGCCTTTATTACTAATCGGCGTAACCGTAAGTGTTCATTACCGTCCATGTTTAACATGAAGTTATGGAAGTCACCTTTAGTATCTAAGGGATCGAAGCTAGGAGAACTGCCATCAGCTAGTGTCATCGACACAGAAGAACTTTTTAGAACATCAGTAATATCCGCGTAACGGGTTAGCCTCCATACTCCAAGAGGTGTTTGATTAATAGGGTCAGTCTCGCGGAGTTTCTGCAGACCTGGGTAGGGGTTATCTCGAAAAGATAACGATAAAGGATTAGAGCCTCCCCAATCTTCATCTGATAAATTACCGAGTTGCTCTAATAAGCTCTCCCCCATTTTTTGTAGCTCTCCTGTTACTGTGTCTGATGCTGGCAACATTTTGCGTGTCCGTTTTTAATACTAATATATTTAGTTACGCGCCGTTAGTAATTAAAGTAGTTATTTTTTTTTTTGTTCAGGGTAATATGCAAAACATGATTAAAGCTCGAGTCAAATCCTTAAGCAGTTCAGCGATCCAAGAGTTACTTGGAGGTCTTAAAAAGCCGGTTCGTCTGGCGTCACAATCGCCGAATGGATTCCCGCTCATTTCGACTCTTTGGTTTTTGTATCACGATGATTATTTTTGGTGTATCACTCAGAAAAGTACTTTACTTCGCAGAAATCTCGCGACTAACCAGAAGTGTGCTTTTGAGATTGCTTTAGGCGGTAACGCTAAATATAAAGTGATAAGAGGACAAGGGAATGCAGTACTCGACTTGTCCGATGGCGAAAGGGTGACCAATTTGATGATTGCTCGTTACATTTCTGATCCTGACGGCCCGGTAGCCTGTCAGCTCCGCGCCCAGATACCAACTGAATACGCTATTCGAATTACTCCGGTTTGGGTGAGAGGGCAGGGGTGGCGCAGTCAATAGGTATTTAGGTAATTAGATTTTGGTTTGACTAAACGCCTTGATGCCAACCGCTTTTCTAATATCTTGCAAAAGTGGCTCCGACACAGCACGTGCTTTGCCAGCACCCTCTTGTAACGTGTTTTCTACGAATCCTCTATCGAGAGTAAGTTTTTGATACTCGTCACGATATGGTGTGAGCACTTCGTCTAGTAATGCAAATAGCATTTCCTTCGCTTTACCCCAGGCAATCCCATTTTCATATCTTTGACGAAAATCAGCCACTTCACTCTCTGTTGCAAAAGCTTTAAAGATTTTAAACACTGAACAAGTTGACGGATCTTTTGGATCACCAGGCTCTAATGAGTTCGTCTTTATTTTCATCACAGCTTTTCGAAGTTTCTTGGCTTCAGCAAATATTGGAATGGTATTATTATAACTTTTGCTCATTTTTTGACCGTCGACTCCAGGCAAGACTCCGGTGACTTCGTCGATTTGAGGTTCAGGTATGGTAAAGAGCTCCCCGTAGTGATGATTAAAACGCATCGCTATGTCTCGAGTCATTTCGATGTGCTGCTTTTGATCCTGCCCTACAGGCACTACATTTGCTTTGAACATTAATATATCCGCGGCCATGAGCACGGGATAATTATATAAGCCCATCGTGATGCCTTTATCAGGATCCTTCGATCCAGCTAGTTCATTATCTGTGACTGCGGCTTTGTATGCGTGCGCTCTATTCAGCAGTCCTTTCGCGGCGAGACAACTGAGAATCCAGTTGAGTTCGAAAATATCAGGTATGTCAGATTGCCGGTAAAAAGTGACGTTTGTGGGGTTCAGTCCGCAGGCCAACCAGCAGGCAGCAATTTCAAAACTGGAGTCATGGGTCAAAGAGGGATCTAGGTTCTTGATCAGAGAATGATAATCGGCCAGGAATAAGAAACTAGATACACCCGCTTTTCGACTCGCTGAGATAGCCGGGAGTACCGCTCCCGCTAGGTTGCCAAGATGAGGTATTCCACTTGTGGTAATTCCGGTTAGGACTCGTTTGACTTTAGTTTCAGTAGGATTGTTCATAATTGCAAGATTTTAAACGAAAACCCCAGCTTTGCGCACTAACTCATTTTTTGTGCCGCGCTCGACCGGCTACCAATAGTTTTTCATTTTTAATCAGCCAGTTTTTGATCCCACATAGCACGCACATCATCAAGTTTGATAGTCGCTATTATCTCCTCTTCTTCTATGACGTTGAGTAGTTCTTGTCGACCATCGCCCCTAAGACTATAGAAAACTACTGCGCCATCAGGACCACCTCCTTCGCTGTGAGTATCGTCCTTTTTCCCTCTGTAATATTGTCCAGCCTGTCGAATTTCCTTGATTGATCCGTCGGTTTCGTAAATCCTTAGTTCTCCGGAGACAATGAGCATATTAGTTTGTGCAATATGAGTATGGACAGTTATTTTTTTGTCGGCTTCGAATTTAAATATTAGATCAATAATTTGTCGCTCTTCATCGAAATCGTAAAGTGAGAATTCTGCGTTTTCGACATAAGGGAATGCCCCCCAGTCAATTCTGCTGTCATCGAATAAGAAATTACTTGCGCTTTTTAAAGCAGATGCGACCATTTTATAGCTCCCTTTTCTATGGTTACGCTGATAGCGGTTTTAACTTGGTGCTTCAACCGTAGTAAAGCATATTTAAGAGTATGTAGTAAATTGTTTAGTACTTAGCGATAAGCTATCTGCATTCAATACTAGTCTAATCGGCGCTGAATAAAAATTGATAATGCGTTGTAGTGCCCCAATGGAATATAATGACTATAAATCAAAATAACGCACTAATTTTATGAACGTAGTCACTCGTTTCCCTCCTAGCCCTACTGGCGACTTACACATTGGGAGTGCTCGTACGGCACTGTACAATTGGTTGTTTGCACGGAGACACAATGGCGAACTTGTGTTCCGCTTGGAGGATACCGACAGAGAAAGGTCAACTGAGCAAGCTGTTGACGCTATTGTAGAAGGGATGCGTTGGTTGGGCCTGGATTATGATAGTGGTCCCTACTACCAGACTGATAGATTTGACCGATACAAAGAGGTAGTTGATCAGCTACTCGAAGCGGGTTGGGCTTACAGATGTTACTGCGATCGTGAAAGGTTAGATAAACTTCGGGAAGAGCAAACTGCCGCTAAAAAAAAGCCACGGTACGATGGTTACTGTCGTGATAGATATAGTGAGGTTCAAGATGGAAGCTATGTCGTCCGATTCCGCACTCCACTTGAAGGAAGTATAACCATCGATGACGAGGTACATGGTTCAGTGACGATTGAGAATTCTGAACTCGATGACTTAATTATTATGCGTTCCGACGGCGTACCAACCTATCATTTGACAGTCGTGGTAGATGATTTCGATATGAATGTCTCTCACATCATAAGAGGAGACGATCATTTAAATAATACCGCTAGGCAGTTACATATCATTGATGCTCTAGAAGCCCCCCGTCCGATATACGCACACATACCTATGATAAATGGCACAGATGGTAAACGCCTTTCGAAGCGCGACGGCGCGACGAGTGTACTGAGTTATCGAGAGGAGGGTATTTTACCGCACGCATTATTGAATTACTTAGTTAGGCTTGGATGGTCTCAGGGTGATGATGAAATTTTTTCGAAAAAACAAATGATTGAGCAGTTTAGCTTAGGCGGTATAAATAAATCGGCATCAGCTTTTGATCACGAGAAGCTGCTATGGTTCAATCAGCATTATATCCACGAGACTCCGCTTGAAGAACTAGCTGAATATGTGCGACCTTACTTTGCAAGGGCTGGTTTACACATAGAGGACGATGAGAAATTTATGCTAGTGATCGATGCGCAAAGGACTCGTGTGAGAACCTTAGTCGAAATGGTTGAAAAATGTGTCCCATTCTACGGACCATTTTTAGGCCATGAGGAGAGTGCGGCGAAAAAACATTTGAGGGGTGCTGTACAGGAACCCTTGGAAGCTATACGAGAGCTATTGTTAGATGAAAACCCTTGGACCCCTGCTAAATTACATAATTTAGTGGAAACGGTTGCAAGTAATTATAATATGAAGCTAGGTAAAGTTGCTCAACCACTGCGTGTGGCTATTACTGGTATCGCTGCATCGCCAGGTATTGACGTAACTCTATTTCTAATTGGGCGCGAGGAATGTGTGAAGCGACTCGATTTAGCACTCGATTATATAAAAAACAGAGTGCAGTCAGCTTGACAGTTAGAGTGCTGTGCCGTAATCTGCGCCAGCTTAAGACGTATTAGACATTACCGGAATGCTTGCTTCTGTTCGTGATTGGCGTGAATCAGGGGCCATAGCTCAGCTGGGAGAGCGCTGCAATGGCATTGCAGAGGTCGGCGGTTCGATCCCGCCTGGCTCCACCAAATTAGTCCCCATCGTCTAGAGGCCTAGGACACTGCCCTTTCACGGCGGCAACAGGGGTT
>CAJWTO010000027.1 GCA_913047675.1 uncultured Pseudomonadota bacterium
GGGGAAGCGACGAGATAGTTGAGCATATTGAAAATAAGTTAGGTATTAGTTTGGGCGAATCTACTTCAGATGGTCGTATTTTTTTGAAAAAAGAAGAAGAGTGCCTTGCAGGATGTTGCGGTGCTCCGATGATGCAGGTCAATCATGTTTACCACGAACATCTTACCATTGATGATGTTAATGAGATTTTGGATAATTTAAAATGAAGAGTATTGAACTTAATCAGACTTGTTATGAGACCCTTCAATTCGATGAGCCATGGACGTTGGAAAGTTATTTAAAAATAGGTGGCTATGAGGCGTGGAAAAACATCCTTGATAACAAAACACCACCAGAAGATGTTATTGAAGTTGTAAAAGCTTCGGGTCTAAGAGGGAGGGGTGGCGCCGGCTTTCCCTCTGGTGTCAAATGGAGCTTCATGCCTAAGACTGACTCTCAGAAATATATAGTATGTAATTCTGATGAGAGCGAGCCTGGCACTTGTAAAGATAGAGATATATTGCGGTTTAACCCCCATGCTCTAGTGGAAGGTATGGCTATTGCTGGTTACGCTATTGGAGCGACGGTAGGTTATAACTACATGCGAGGTGAGTTCATGGATGAACCTAGCATTCGTTTTCAGGCGGCGTTAGCGGAAGCTTATCAGTTAGGCTACTTAGGAAAAAATATTAAGGATACAGGTATTGATTTTGACTTGTATGATCATTTAGGCGCCGGGGCATATATTTGCGGTGAGGAGACAGCTCTTCTGGAATCTCTGGAGGGAAAAAAAGGACAACCTCGCTTTAAACCTCCGTTTCCCGCGGGTTACGGACTCTATGGTAAGCCAACTACCATTAATAATACTGAGTCTTTAGCTACCGTTCCTACCGTATTAAGAAAAGGTGCCGATTGGTTTGCTGAAGTTGGTAAGCCAAATAATGGTGGTACTAAGATTTTTTCAGTCAGCGGGCATGTGCAAAAGCCTGGCAATTTTGAAGTGCCCATGGGCACCTCTTTTAGAGAGTTATTGGAACTCGCGGGGGGACTTTTCGAAGGGAGAAGTTTGAAGGCAGTGATTCCTGGTGGTTCATCGGTCCCGGTTCTAACTGGTCAAAGGATGCTTGACATCGATATGGACTATGACTCGATAGCTGAAGCAGGGTCGATGCTTGGTTCTGGCGCGGTGATTGTAATGGACGATACCACTGATATGGTCAAGGTATTGCGCCGCGTGTCCCGATTTTATTATGCCGAATCGTGTGGGCAGTGTACGCCTTGCAGAGAAGGTACTGGTTGGCTATATCGAATGCTGGACAGAATAATTAAGGGACAGGGGCAGACCGAAGATATTGAGCGTCTCGATGCGGTAGCGGGGAAGATAGCAGGTCATACTATCTGTGCTTTAGGCGACGCCGCGGCTATGCCGGTTCAGAGCTTTGTGAAAGAGTTTTATGATGAATTTGTTCACTACATCGAGCATGGGTATAGCATTTTAGATAATAAGGACGACTCAGCCGCCGCTTGAAGCATCTGAAAATAATTATGAGTAATACCGATAAAATCAAAATAGAAGTAGATGGACGTGAAATCGATGCCGATCCGGGATCTATGTTGATCGAGGCCACTGATGCCGCGGGAATCTACGTGCCTAGGTTCTGTTATCACAAGAACCTTACGGTAGCGGCAAACTGTAGAATGTGTCTTGTGGAAGTTGAACGTGCCCCCAAGCCGATGCCAGCATGCGCAACTCCCGTGTCAGAAGGAATGAAAGTATTCACTCGCTCAGAAAAAGCGACGGCGGCACAACATGCCACAATGGAATTTTTGCTTATCAATCATCCTCTCGATTGCCCTGTCTGCGACCAGGGTGGCGAATGTGAGTTGCAAGATCTGGCTATGGGGTATGGAAGTGGAGTATCCCAGTTCACTGAAGGGAAAAGAGTTGTTCAGGACAAAGATATAGGGCCGCTCGTTCAAACTGAGATGACTCGGTGTATACACTGTACGAGATGCGTAAGGTTTGGAGAAGAGATCGCTGGTCTGCGGGAATTAGGTGCTACTGGTCGTGGTGAGAATATGGAGATTGGAACCTACGTAGAAAAGGCGATGCGTTCCGAACTATCTGGTAACGTCATTGATCTTTGTCCTGTTGGAGCATTAACCAACAAGCCATACAGATTTTCTGCCAGAGCCTGGGAGTTGAAGCAGGTGGCTGGTATTGCACCTCACGACTGCTTGGGCTCAAATTTGTATTTTCATGTAAAAGGACAGCAGGTAAAACGCATTGTCCCTAAAGAAAATATTGATATAAATGAGACGTGGCTCTCAGATAGAGATCGATATAGTTATGAGGGTATGCATCACCAGGATAGATTGTCTAGTCCAAGGATTAAGCGAAATGGTCAGTGGACCGATTGTGACTGGGAAACCGCATTTTCTCGAGTTACTAGTTTGTTGAAAGAACATCCTCTTGAGAATGCCAATGATCTAGTCGGATTGATATCTCCTTCTTCCACAACTGAAGAGTTTTATTTGTTTCAGAAGTTGTTACGGGGGCTGGGTTCAAATAGTGTCGATCACCGACTGCGACAAGTTGATTTTAGGAAGCAGATCAGTGAGCCGCTTTTTCCAAATGGAGGTGATAGCTTAAGTAGCCTCGAGGAGGCAGATGCGGTATTAATCGTTGGCTCCTATCCCAGACATGAGGCCCCATTATTAAATTTACGTATTCGAAAAGCTGTGTTGAAAGGTGCAAAAGTTATCTGTATTGATACTCACGGGCGACCATTCAATTACTCTGTTAGTAAAGAAGTAATAATGAAGCCCTCAAAACTAGCTCCTTATTTGAAGGAACTTTCGGAGAGTATTGTTAGATCGGATGATTTGTCTGAGCAGGACGAGCTGTCGGAAATAGATTCATTGGCCGGTTTGCTTGTTAACTCGAAGTCGCCTTTTTTGGTTTGTGGCTCGACAATTCAATGCCATGCCGATCGCTCTATTTTAATCGAACATATCAATAGTATTTCTTCAAAAATATGTGCTAAAAAAATCACGATTGAAAGTGGTGCGAACGCGGCAGGAGCCTGGCTAGCTGGTGCGATACCTCACCGTGGAGCTGGTGGAGAAGTTCTCCTTGATCATGGTGTAGGCTCGCGGGAGGCGCTCAGTTCCGCAAATCATGGATACATTCTCATGGGTATTGATCCCTTGATGGATACTGCCGTCCCTAGTGAAACGAGACGGTCTCTAAGTGAGGCAGAATTCGTCATTTCTATCTCATCGTTTGCTACTGACAGTTTGTTGGAGCTATCTGACGTTATACTACCCATGGCACTATATGCTGAAAATGAGGGCTGTTTCGTTAACGCTACCGGAATAGTGCAAAATTTTAATTCAGTAATAAAGCCCTTTGGAGAATCACGGCCAGCGTGGAAAATTTTGAGAGTTTTGGGATCTAGGCTGAGCTTATCAGGATTTGATGCTATTGAAGTTGCAGACGTGCTAGGGGATTCGTTGCACAGCTGGATGGCTAGAGAATTTGTGGCTCCCGAGTGCGACAAAGGAGAAACAGCTGCAGTCCTTGATACTGACGGGTTAGAAATGATTGTGGAAATTCCCATGTACCGAGGCGATAGCTTGGTTCGTCATGCTGATTCATTGCAGAAGACATTAGAGATCAAAAAGGTGGTGAGGATCTGTTCAGACACGGCTTCGTCGTTGGGCTTGGTAGACGGAGAAAGGGTCACTGTTCGTCTTGGTGATAGGGCTGCACTTGCAGAAGTTATTTTAGATGACGCTATAGCCCCGGGGGCGGTGCACGTGTTAGGAGCTTGCCCTGAATTATTAGATGTCCTCGATAATTGCGCTCAAGTTTCCCTAGAGAAAACTCTGATAGGTGCTTCATGAGTCCTATAGCATTGGTAGAGCAGATCCTTGAGCCGTTACTTTATCCTTCTTTAGTGGTCGTAGCGGTTATTGTTCTAAAAATTTTGGCAATCATGCTTCCGCTAATGGCAGCTGTTGCATATACAACCTTGGCAGAAAGAAAAGTTATAGGTTATATGCAGGTAAGAATTGGTCCTAATCGTGTTGGTCCGAGAGGGTTGTTGCAGCCTATCGCCGATGCTTTAAAATTAATGTGTAAAGAGTTGATTGTTCCAACTGGGTCTAGTCGCTTTTTATTTTTGTTAGCTCCAATTTTGGCTCTGGGTCCTGCATTGGCGGCATGGGCAGTCATCCCTTTTGGTTCCGAGATGGTTCTCGCTGATATAAACGCTGGATTACTTTACGTCTTGGCCCTGACTTCGCTTGGGGTTTATGGAATTATTATCGCGGGCTGGGCGTCTAATTCGAAATATGCGTTCTTGGGCGCTATGAGATCGGCTGCACAAATCGTTTCGTATGAAATCGCTATGGGTTTCGCTCTAGTCGGAGTTCTAGTTGCGGCGCGAAGTTTAAATTTAGGTGATATTATCGAAGCCCAAAGAGGCACTCTGGGTATTTTTAGTTGGTTTTGGTTACCATTATTCCCCTTGTTTTTAATTTATTTTATTGCGGGAGTTGCTGAAACAAATAGGGCTCCTTTTGACGTCAGCGAGGGTGAATCTGAGATCGTAGCAGGCTTTCACGTGGAGTATGCAGGAATGGCATTCGCACTATTTTTCTTAGCTGAATATGCCAATATGATTTTGATCTCGGCACTAACAGCGATCATGTTTCTTGGCGGTTGGTTGTCTCCTTTAAGCTTCATTCCTGACGGAATTCATTGGTTTTTGCTGAAGACCGGGGGCTTTTTGTTTCTATTTCTCTGGTTTAGAGCAACTTTCCCAAGATATCGCTATGATCAAATCATGCGACTAGGGTGGAAGATATTTCTTCCAATAACAATAGTGTGGGTAATGCTAGTCGCTGCGATGGTCGTTTGGCAATTACCCCCTTGGTTTGTAAATTAGTTTCGGGGACAGCTGATGGGTAAATGTATTAACTTTTTAAAAAGCCTTACCTTGTGGGAGCTTCTCAAAGGACTGGGGCTGACCGGTAAGAGGCTTGTTACGCGAAAAGTGACGGTCCAATATCCCGAAGAAAAAACACCTCAATCTGCGCGGTTTCGAGGTTTGCATGCGTTGAGACGCTATCCCAATGGTGAGGAGCGGTGTATTGCATGTAAGTTGTGCGAGGCAGTGTGTCCTGCCCTCGCTATTTCCATTGAGTCGGAGGTGAGAGACGATGGTAGTAGGCGCACTTCCAAATATGAGATAGATTTAACTAAATGTATTTTCTGTGGGTTTTGTGAGGAGTCGTGCCCGGTTGATTCAATAGTTGAAACTCGACATTTTGAGTACCATGGGGAGGCACGTGGTGACCTTTTGATGACGAAAGAAAAATTATTAGCGAATGCCGACCGTTTTGAGGAGCAGATCGCGTCTGATCGTCAAGCTGAAGCTAGATACCGGTAATGTGTTACTTATTTATGGGAGATGTGGTGGGGCATATGAGATTTCTGCGCTGGCACAAAAAATAAATGTTTGAACAAGTTCTATTTTATATTTTCGCGAGTATGGTTGTTCTATCTGCCGCCATGGTTATCTTTATTAAGAACCCGGTTCATGCTGCCTTATTTTTAGTGTTGGCCTTCTTTTCGAGCGCCGGTTTATGGCTGTTGCTTGAGGCTGAGTTTCTCGCCATCGCTTTAGTGTTAGTGTACGTCGGCGCAGTTATGGTGCTATTTTTGTTTGTTGTGATGATGCTAGATATTAATCTTGCGGAGTTAAGAGAGGGATTTGCGCGCTATGTGCCTGTCGCGCTTCTGGTCTCTGTGGGAATGCTAATTTCGCTTGGGTCTATTGTAGGTAGTGATAATTTTGGTCTCGAGAAAATTGCTGGAATCGAGCCTTATGCGAGTGATTATAATAATACTAGAGTGCTAGGGCTGGCGATGTATCAAGATTATATCTGGCCATTTGAGGTCGCTGCTGTGATATTACTGGTTGCGATAGTTGCCGCGATCACGCTGACTCTAAGGACAACTCGGCAGACCAAGGCAGCGGATCCAGATCACCAAGTTTTAGTACGAAGTAAAGATCGATTGCGGGTCATCAAAGTGGTGCCCGAGGAAGAAGAGTAGGAGTTTAGCCAATGTTAGCACTATCAGACTTTCTGACCGTAGGGGCTATTTTATTTTGTTTGAGTGTCGCCGGGATAATTATAAATCGAAAAAATGTCATTATCCTGTTGATGTGTATCGAGCTGATGCTGTTAGCCGTAAATACTAATTTTATTGCGTTTTCGCGGTATGCCGATGATGTTTCTGGCCAGGTTTTCGTATTTTTTATTTTAACAGTAGCTGCGGCAGAAGCTGCCATTGGGCTCGCGATCCTTGTAGTACTGTTTCGAAATAAAAACTCAATTAATGTCGAAGATCTGGATGTAATGAAGGGCTAATAATTTCCATGAAACTGATGTGTTCAATTGAAGTAGAGAATATTTGACAATGCAGAACTTGTGTTTAGCTATAGTGCTGTCACCATTATTAGGAGCTCTAATTTCCGGATTGTTTGGGAAAAAAATTGGTCGCGCCGGAGCTCATTGGGTCACTATTATTGGTGTGGGAGTATCATTTGCTCTCTCCTTAGTTGTTTTTCTCAAATTAATAATTTGGGATGAGCCGGTCTTTAATCAAAACTTGTATCTTTGGTTGTCGACTGGCGGGCTAAATTTTTATATTGGCTTTTTGATAGACGAATTGAGCGCGACGATGATGCTAGTCGTTACTTTTGTTTCTTGGATGGTCCACATTTATACCATTGGTTACATGCGTGACGATTTGGGCTATCAAAGATTTTTTTCCTATATATCGCTCTTTACTTTCAGCATGTTGATGCTGGTTATGTCCAATAACTTTCTTCAACTTTTTTTCGGCTGGGAAGCTGTCGGAGTTGTCTCTTATTTGTTGATAGGCTTCTGGTTTAAGAAAGATACTGCTATCTATGCCAATTTAAAGGCGTTCCTGGTTAACCGTGTAGGAGATTTTGGTTTTCTGCTCGGTATATGCTGCGTATTCATGTACTTCGGAAGTCTCGATTATGGTACAGCGTTTTCTATGGCTCCCGGAATACAAGATGAGGTGATGGTAGTAATGCCCGGTTATGAATGGTCTGTGATGACCGTTATGTGTTTACTTCTTTTTGTTGGGGCTATGGGGAAGTCTGCGCAAGTGCCCCTCCATGTTTGGTTGCCTGATTCGATGGAAGGTCCGACTCCAATTTCAGCTCTAATTCACGCCGCTACAATGGTCACCGCTGGAATATTCATGGTTGCAAGAATGTCTCCGTTATTTGAGCTGTCGGAGGTCGCACTTTCCACCGTGCTTATCATTGGTTCAATCACTGCTTTCTTTATGGGTCTATTGGGCTTGGTCCAGAGTGATATCAAACGCGTCGTCGCGTATTCAACTCTATCTCAATTAGGCTATATGACGGTAGCTCTTGGCGTCTCAGCATACGCCGCTGGTATTTTTCACCTGTTTACGCATGCTTTTTTTAAAGCACTTCTATTCTTGGCAGCTGGCTCAGTGATAATGGGTATGCATCATCAGCAGGATATGCGAAAAATGGGCGGTTTGAAAAAGTATATGCCGATAACCTATTGGACTAGTTTGATAGGGTCTCTTGCGCTTATAGGCTTTCCTGGCTTCTCGGGCTTTTTTTCGAAAGATGCGATAATAGAAGCTGTGCACTTATCTCATATTCCGGGTGCCGGAATAGCGTATTACGCCATACTATCCGGAGTTTTTATAACGGCGTTATACTCGTTCAGATTAGTCTTTTTAGTTTTTCATGGAGAGGAACGTTTCGACGAGAAGACTAGGTCTCATTTGAATGAATCGCCGGCAGTTGTGACCGTCCCTTTAATGTTATTAGCCATCTTATCTGTTGGCTCTGGTGCGGTGGCGATTACGCCTATGTTGTTTGGTGGATTCTTCGGCGACGGGATCTATGTTGCTGCTAGTCATGATGTCCTAGCTGAGCTTGGTACGCATTACCATGGCGTATTAGGGATGATGATACATGGATTATCCCAACCTCCTTTTTGGCTGGCAGCGGCTGGCGTATTCACTGCGTGGTTTTGCTATCTTAGACGACCTGACCTCCCTGCTAAAGCAGTTGGTCTAGCGAGTACGTTGCACAAGCTGCTGCTCGATAAATATGGGTTTGATCGATTTAATGACTGGTTTTTTGCTGGAGGGACTAGGCGTGTTGGACAATTATTCTTTCGATTGGGCGATGTAGCAATTATTGATGGGGCAGTCGTTAATGGCAGCGCAAAAGTTGTCTCGTGGACTTCTCAAATTACTCGCCGACTGCAGTCAGGATTGCTATATCATTATGCCTTCGCGATGATACTTGGGTTGATCTTCCTTTTGGTTGTATTCGTGCATCAAATTTTGCTCGCGAACTAGGCATCCTCTGATTTTTAAAATAATTGTATAAAGAAAGAACTTATATATGGGTGATGAAATACGATTTTTAAGCATACTTATTTGGTTGCCTATCATAGGCGGTATGTCTGTTATTTTTTCGGGTGCACGCTTTTCTGAAATTTTCACGAAGATCCTTGCTTTAGCTTTAAGCGTCATTACTTTTGCTATTTCTCTATTTATTTGGAGTCGATTCAACAATGATCTCGGTTCCATGCAGTTCACGGAACTAGCTCAATGGATCCCAGCCTTTGGAATACAGTATGCACTAGGTATTGATGGTATAGCTCTTCCCTTGATTATTTTGACCACATTTACCACTTGTATAGTTGTATTAGCTGGTTGGATTGTTATTAAGGATAGGCAAGGATTTTATCTGGGAGCATTCCTTCTTTTGGAAGGGCTAATGATCGGTGTTTTCAGTTCTCTAGATGCCGTATTGTTTTACGTGTTCTGGGAGGCGATGCTAATCCCTATGTTTCTAATCATTGGGATATGGGGAGGACCACGTAGAGTCTATGCTACGATAAAATTCTTCTTGTATACCTTTATGGGTTCACTCTTCATGCTAGTCGCACTTCTTTACTTGTATTTTAAAGGTGGGACTTTTGACGTATTAGCTCTGCACAGTCTTGGTTTGACAATGGTAGAACAAAAATGGATATTTATAGCATTTCTATTAGCCTTCGCGGTTAAAGTGCCTATGTGGCCCGTGCACACTTGGTTACCCGATGCTCACGTCGAAGCGCCGACCGGTGGATCGATTATATTAGCTGCTGTAATGCTCAAACTAGGAGGGTACGGCTTTTTACGTTTTAGCCTGCCGATAGCTCCCGATGCATCGATGGCTTTTGATGGCTTGATGATTGTCTTGTCACTAATTGCCATCGTTTATATTGGGTTTGTTGCTTTGGCTCAGCAGGACATGAAGAAATTGATTGCTTATTCCTCAATCTCGCATATGGGGTTTGTGACGCTCGGTTTCTTTGTGATTTTTCAGGTTGCGACTAACACTGGAGATTGGATGCAAGCGAGTGCCGGAATCGAAGGAGGCATGATTCAGATGATCTCGCACGGCTTTATCTCCGGCGCAATGTTCTTGTGCGTTGGTGTCCTATACGATCGAATGCATAGCCGAGAGATAGGTGATTATGGTGGGGTAGTGAACACGATGCCAATCTTCGCCTCATTTTTGCTTTTGTTTGCGATGGCGAATGCTGGTCTGCCTGGTACTTCAGGTTTTGTGGGAGAGTTTATCGTGATACTCACCGCATTCAAGGCTCAATTTTGGTACGCTTTTCTAGCAGCTACTACCTTGATTTTAGGCGCGGCGTACACATTATGGATGTACAAACGAGTTGCTTTTGGCGAGATAAAAAATCCGAAAGTGATGGAGCTTGTAGACGTCGATAAGCGAGAGTTTTTTATGCTGGCATCACTTGCAGCCATGGTACTTTTATTTGGTATATGGCCCGATCCCTTATTTGATATGATGCACGCGAGTGTTGAGCAGCTAGCGCAACATATATCGGTATCTAAACTTCCTTAGGCTTATTTTATGAACGATCTTAGTTTAATAATGCCAGAAATTCTTCTCACTGGTTTTGTCTGCTTGTTGCTCATGGTGGATGTTTATCGCAAGCCTTCTTCGGGTGACGTCACTTTTTGGACTGCAGTAGTTTCAGTCGGTATTGTCACAGTGAGCATTATCACTTACTGGCCTGCGGAAAAATCGACTGGATTTTCCGAAACGCTGATTATAGACCCTATGTCTATATTGCTTAAGTTGGTCCTTTTAATTTCACTGCTATTTAACTTTTTTTACGCGCGCGAATATTTTAAACGAAGCGCGAAAGGGCAGTCTGAATTTTATATCCTGACAATATTCTCGGCGTTGGGCATGATGGTACTGATATCTGCCCAAAGTTTATTAACCTTGTATCTAGGATTAGAGTTATTGTCTTTGTCACTATATGCGATGGTAGCGATGGAACGAGATTCGGCTTTAGCTTCTGAAGCTGCGATGAAATATTTTATATTAGGAGCGTTAGCCTCCGGGATGCTGTTGTACGGCATTTCTATGCTTTATGGCGTCAGCGGTACACTAAACTTAGCGGAATTAGCAGAATATTCTGTCAAGGGTGATCAAAGCTTGTTGCTTGTTTTTGGTCTTGTGTTTGTACTAGTTGGCATCTCGTTTAAGCTTGGGATAGCACCTTTCCATATGTGGGTACCCGACGTCTATCAGGGAGCATCTACTCCTGTCACTTTGTTTATAAGCTCTGCTCCAAAAATAGCTGCGTTTGCGATGGCGGTAAGGGTATTGGTGGACGGTTTGCCTGGATTGTCGATTCAATGGAGCGCTATGTTAACCATACTGGCTGTTACATCTATCGCTATTGGCAATATAGTGGCTATCGCTCAGACAAATATTAAACGTATGTTAGCGTATTCGACGATATCTCATATGGGCTTTTTGATCCTGGGGATCATAGCCGCAACCGCCCAGGGTTACGCGGCATCAATGTTTTACGTATTCATTTACGCGATAACGAGTATGAGCGCGTTTGGCATAATTATACTTTTGGTAAGTAAGTCAAATGCACCTGAGTTGATTAGTGACTTTGCTGGTCTAGCGAAAACGAGACCTTGGATAAGTTTTATTTCTATGGTGGTTATTTTTTCACTGGCCGGAGTACCTCCATTTGCAGGGTTTTGGGCTAAATGGTTTGTGTTGAAAGAATTGATTGCTTCAGGGAGTGTGCTTGTCGCAGCCGTCGCGGTTATTTTTTCTCTCATAGGTGCTTACTATTATCTGCGAGTTGTCAAAATTATGTATTTTGACGAACCAGGCCCAGACTCTCATGTTAGTAGTCAGCCATCATTAGGAGCATATGTTTTTACTCTTAATGGTGCTCTTATTTTGTTTCTTGGCTTGTTTCCAGGGGTGCTTATGCATTACTGCTTAGTCGCCATGCAGGCTTA
Organism: uncultured Pseudomonadota bacterium; assembly: GCA_913047675.1. Classification (GTDB taxonomy): domain Bacteria; phylum Pseudomonadota; class Gammaproteobacteria; genus UBA4457. The sequence continues at coordinate 11,444 of CAJWTO010000027.1, forward strand.
CTGAACCAGATAGTTTCGAACGAGAGCTAAGTGAAGGTAAAGCCTATAGGTTAATGGTACCGCCTAGCTCAGCCCCTACTGAAATACTCTTTTCGTGTGTATCAAATTCCCCCCAAGATGCGAAGTTTCTGGCTGTCAGCAAGATGACGGTTGAACCCATATTGAAGCGCCCCAATTCAGTCCCTCTAATGAATTTTTCACCTTGGAGGGAGTGTAAAGTATCGGGTTTAAAATTGTGTTTCGGCCTATTGATAAACCCACTTTGTAAGTGTGTATAGATCTCAAAACTTCCAACATTTAGTGCTCCCACCATCACAAGCGCGAAGAAGCCACTATCACTCTCGTATACAATAGACGCTCTTTCATTCACACAAAATAAGTTATTAATATTGTTTACTGTATTTTTGTTGACCGAGAATAGGTACCCAGGGGTGTAGCGTAAAAAGCGTGCTTTACCATCACTTGGCATGTGGATTCGATGATAATTGTAGGGAGCAAGGTATATAGTATGATAGGTACCGTTTAAAAATAATGCGGCTAACTTATCATCGCCCAGTAAATTTTTTAACGAGTACTGTTTCCCTTTCGCCTGAATAAGTATTTCGGATTTGATATCTCCAGATTGACTGATTGTCCCGTCTACTGGACTAGTTACTTTACCCTGATCTGAGGGTTGGGGCCTCGCGTCACTTGCAAGCTCGCGGGTAAAGAAGTGATTAAATGTCGGGTAGGCTGACGGGTCTTTTATTTTTGCATCAGACATATCGACTTTATAAACATAAATATAGAGGCGTATGATCAGGCTGCTTAATGGACCGAGATGTAGCCGCGAACCTATTCCGAACAGTGCTGATAGTGTCTTTTTGGGCAGGACTTTTTGGAGGAGAACGAACATAGTTAGTGTCTTCAGCTAAGGACTTTTCATGGGTAAAGAAAATTGCCAACTACTATTTTTCCCGCAAGATGCAGAAAACGAGATCAATTGATCAGCATTGAATAGTTCAAAGTTTTTTACACTCAACATTAAGTGAATTCCACCAGGTTTAGCCTCTAGTATTTGACTAGGTAATAGCATCAAGCTGCTTACAGGATTCATTTTTGTGATCCCTTCACTATTTGTGCTGGATGAGTGCATCATAACTTTTTTGAACTGATCACTACTAAATTTATTTATACTTTGAGTTCCATGGCTATTATTTTTGATTGAAAAGTAAGCGGCTGTGTACTTAGTTCCTGGTAGTGGCTTTTTGACCCATCCATCTAGGAGCTCCAGTGAGTCGCACGCAATAACTATATTTGGACATAGGGCTATCAGTAGCAAAGTCAGACATAATTGGATCTTACTCATCAGAAATTCCTTGATAAAACGAAAAAATATTCTGAAATCGCTCAGCGATCTGTAATGAGTTGTGCGGAGGAGTGAGTACACTAGCCATATGTCCAGACGGTGCGATAAAAAAAATACCGGAGGAATGTTCAATAGTATAGTCTTCACCAACTCCCTCAATTTTCATAAAGAGCGTATTGAAGGATCTTGCTGCAGCTTTTAATTCATCGGGAGTCCCCGTTACAGCGATGAGATCCTTTGAGAAATAGCTTGCGTATTTTGTTAAATTGGCGAGCGTATCTCTTTCAGGATCTACCGATATAAACACAGTTTGTAGCGCGAAATCCGAACTAGTTTCGGCTCTTAGCGCTTTAGCAGCCTTGGTCATAGCTTGAAGAGACATAGGGCAGATGTCAGGACAATTCGCGAATCCGAAAAAGACGAGGGACCAGGTGTTCTTGAAATTTTCTAAAGTGAATTTCTCTCCATGCTGATTGTTTAGTTGTAATGGTTTTATCATCGGAGGGTTAGGCCAAAGTATCCCTTCCATATGCGGACCATTGAGGCCCGTAGTCGTAGTTTTAGAGATCAATATTCCGAATAAAAACGCTATTATTAATATGCTTGTATAAACTATATATAAAATTTTAGTCTTGGCGAGGATCATTTAAAAACTACAATAAAAATAGTGAAATCATTAATATTCATTTGAAGTAGGTTAGGTGCATCGACCAGTTTTGAGGGCTTTGTATCTCGATATAATCGCGGCTGTTGAAGGATCATTTTGATTACAGCTAGTTTCTGAGTCTATATCATTGATGATCGATGAAGCAAACGCTTTTCCAAGCTCTACGCCCCACTGGTCGAAAGGATTTATATTCCAGACGGTACTTTGTACAAATGTCTTGTGTTCATACAGTGATATTAATGCGCCTAAAGTTTTAGGATGAAGCTTGTCCATATAGATTATTGACGAGGGACGGTCACCGCGTAGCTTTTTATGATTTTCAATATTATTTTCTCTTTCATTGCCCAACATCAAAGCGCGAGATTGCGCAAGGCAGTTGGCTACGATCATATCTTGGTGCTTTTCATATCCGAGAGGTGCTTTTAGAGCGAGTATAAAGTCGACGGGTATCTGGTGTGTGCCTTGATGTAATAATTGACAAAAACTATGTTGCGCATCGGTACCTGAGGCACCCCAGGTGACTGGCGCAGAGTGATAGTCAATAGCAGCGCCATCTAGTGAAAGACTTTTCCCATTACTTTCCATTTCTAATTGTTGGAGGTACATCGGTAGACTACTTAGCCTATGTTCATAGGGGATTATCGCTAAGCTGGAGCTTTGAAGGAAGTTTGTATTCCAGATCCCAACCATACCAAGTATTACTGGTAGGTTCTTTTCTAGAGGCGCTGTCCTGAAGTGATGGTCTAATAAAGCGGCACCAGACAAGAAGTCTTCGTACACACGATAGCCATATTTTAGTGCAATAGGTATACCCATGGCAGACCACACTGAGTACCTACCCCCAACCCAATCTGGTATCTTTAATATATTGCCTTCATTGATTCCAGCCGCTTTGGCCTTAGCGCCATTCGCTGTGATTGCTATAAAATGATTTTTTAAAGATGTCTTTTCGATTAATCTGGATTTTAACCAATCCCGTGCAGACTCGTAGTTCCTGAGTGTTTCGGATGTCCCGAATGATTTGGACGCAACTACAAAAAGAGTTTTATGGGGCGGCAGCGATGAGACTAAGTTTCTGAATTTTTCTCCGTCCAAGTGATCCAAGAAGTGAATGTTTATCGCCGATGTTTCTTCTTCTCGTAAAGCTTCGATTGCAAGTTTAGGTCCTAAATTGGAGCCACCGACACCTATCATCACTACATCCGAAAACCTTTCGCCGTCATCGTTGCATTTCTCTCCAGAACGCATGGCATCGACTAGCGATTTTAATCGTAACTTTGATTCTTCGGCCTCAGCGATAAAATTTTTCGGCACCCAGCTTTCAGTATCTGATGAAGCGCGTAGCGCAACATGCAGGGCAGGCCTATCTTCAGTAACGTTGACATGGACACCATTAAATAAGTCGGCTATTTTTTCTTTAACATGACATTTGTCAACTAGTTCAAGTAATGAGGAGAGTGTCTGCTTATTTAGTCGATTTTTGGACACGTCCAAAAATAGGCCTGCGGCTTCGAAAGTGAAGTCGCTTACTCTATTTGGGTCCGCAGAAAATAACTCAATAATCGGAGTATTTTGAAGATCTCTAGCATACTCATGGAGTTGGCCAACCTGTTTTTTAGACTTCACAATAATTTCCGTGTTTGATTTAAGGTTTTGGCGGTGCGCATCTTAGCCAACTGCGTTTGATGATTTCTTTCCATTAGTGAGGCTCTGCGATTATCGTTTAGACTGTCGATACAGTTGTGGCAGGAGATACCATATTCATATTCCTTTGATCGCCGGTCATCGGGGGAAAGCGGTCGACGACAACCGTGGCATTTCTCATAGTCTGCGGGTTCTAGATTAGCGTCCACCGCCACTCTGTCGTCAAATACAAAGCAGTCCCCTTCCCACATAGAGTGATCTTTGGAACTATCTTGTAAATAAGAGAGGATCCCGCCTTTTAACTGAAAAATCTGCTTATGACCAAGAGCGAGCAGATGTGCCGATGCTTTTTCGCATCGTATGCCGCCGGTACAGAACATTGCGATTGGTTTTTCTAAATCTTCCTCTAAAAGCGCTTTAATCTGCTCCGGAAATTCTCTGAAGTTTTTAGTATTAGCTCTCACTGCGGTCTTAAAAGTACCCACGTCAATTTCGTAATTATTACGCGTATCAATTACTAGCACATCGGGATTATTAAGTAAGTCGTTCCATTCATTTCCAGATACATGTGTACCAGTATTCAATTCTGGTTTCACGTCTGTTAATCCAATACTAACTATCTCTTTCCTGACTTTAACTTTAAGCCTTTTGAAAGTAGGTATAACGCTAGTGGCACTATTTATTACTATTTCTTCAATATTTAGTCTTTTCTTAATATATGAGAGGAGCGCTTTGATCGCAGCATTTTCTCCGGACACGGAACCATTCACGCCTTCTTCAGCAATTACGATTGTTCCGATAATTGCATTCCCTTGACAGAAGTTAGTAAGGTCAATTTTAAGTCGGTCCGTATCGATAATTCGAACAAATCGATAAAAACTCATTGTTATGTCATTTTCTTCCATGGAATGCGCGGGTGTGATCATTACTATTCAAAAAATATTACTTAATTGCTAAAAAACCTTCAAAGCAAAGATATTTAAACACCGATGTTATATCCTTAAATCCGGCGCGCTCCAATAATCCCATATTTCCCGAGTGTGAAAATGGTTCCAATATACTTTTGAGACTTCGCGACTTGGAGATTATTTCGTCGCCGCTGTACCCTTGCGCGAGCTTATAGTCGGTATACATTGAGCTAATGATATCTTGAAAACGAGCATCTGGGCCGCGAACTTTTTCAAAGAGCAAAAATGCACCACCCCAGTTTAGGGCTTGGTATATTTTGTCGAATGTATCTTGCCTGTAGCGTGGTGGGATGAATTGCATCGTATAATAGGAAACCACCAGATCGGTCTTAAGAAGTTTGATATCTTCTATGCTCTTATCGATGATCGATATTTTTTCGTTATCTTTGCACTTTTCACGCGCAATAGTGACCATGTCTTTTTCGGGTTCGACTCCGTAGAATTGAATACCTTTATTCTTATGGTGTGAGTCCAAACTTTTCAACAAAGTCCCTGTTGAACACCCAATGTCGTAACAGACGCTGTTTTTTGTTAAAAAAAAGTCTGAGAGACCTAAAGCGATGTTGTGACCTTCATTGTAAAATGGCACAGACTTTTCGATATGTTGCTCAAATTGTGTTCTAGTTTTGTTTGCAAACGTCCAACGCGCATTTTCTGCATCTATAACATCGCCGATTTTTGCCATAAGGAAATCTCTTAACGTAATGGTTTTAGTATTCTGCCACATTTTACAACAAGTTCGTGACAGATGGTTCTTTTTGAATGCGAATTAAGCGATCATTACCAGATGAGTAATTTTAAACAACAACTTGAGACAGTCTGGGGAAGTTCACTAGGAACATATTTGTTTTCGGTTCGAGACTTATTGGAGAAACATTTCTCGTCTAACGAAGTTAATGGCTGGTGGGAGAGGATAGAATCGGATCTACTCAGCACATTCAGAAAAAATGGGAAAACTAATTTCTGGGAGGCTCAGATTTCACAATTACCGAGCATCAAAAATAGCAGTGTCGATGGGGAGCGTGTGGTTGAAGTCAAGAGTTCTGATGTCGTATCCCAACTTGATATCGACGATATACAGACTGCTTTACAAAATTTGAAACCCTGGAGGAAAGGCCCATTCAATTATTTCGGAATCCATGTTGATAGCGAATGGCGTTCTGATATGAAGTGGGCGAGAATATCTTCAGTTTTAGGATCACTTCAAAATAAAAAGGTTCTCGACGTGGGCTGCGGTAACGGTTATTACATGTGGCGTATGCTGGCTAAAGGAGCTTCTTTGGTGCTGGGAATTGATCCTAGCGTTTTGTGCCTAGCACAATTTCGTTCATTGAATAAATATGCACCCAACATGCCCGTCGGGATGATTCCGGTCGGCACCGAAACCCTTTCAGAGAATATGTCGTGGTTTGATCTCGTCTTTTCGATGGGTGTTTTATATCATCGGCGCGATCCTATTTCTCACCTAATAGAATTGCGAAACATGTTGAAGCCTGGGGGTAGAGTGGTATTAGAAACCTTGATCATTGATAGCCATGAAAAAGAAAGGTTAATTCCTAAGAGTCGCTATGCGCAGATGAGAAACGTTTGGGAACTGAGTTCGCCACCCGTAATTGAGGAGATGCTACAAAGTGTAGGATTTCAAGACGTGTCATGTATCGATATATCTAAGACTACGATAGAAGAACAGCGCGCAACTCATTGGATTGACTCGTTTTCGTTGAAAAATTTCCTCGATCCGATGGATTGTAGTCGTACTGTGGAAGGGTATCCTGCTCCAGTGAGAGCATGTTTTACCGCAGTTTTATGAAAATGTAACCTATTGAATTATATAGTTTTTTTAATGAGATATCATTTTCGCGACTTCACATAAACTTCACAAATCTTATGATAATGTCAATCCACGCCTAAATTTACGTTGGATAAACTGTTTTCGGCGAAAAAATTAGGGGAGACAATTGTTGCTTTGACAAAAAGTTTTGGTAGTAACCGTTGTTAATTTTTTAGTTGTGCGCTTCAAGCGCGCAAAGAGGGAGAAAAATATGCGAAATCAATTCAGTGCTGTTGCTCTGGTTGTCGCGTTGGTATCACCTTTAGTCGTAAACGCCTTTGGCGAATCTGACTATATGGGATGGTTTAATGCAAACCAATCAGCGCAGCCCCAGTTCGTTGACGGCGACGTGATTACTTATGATAAAGCAGACTTAGTGCGGCCTTTTATTCCTAAAGAATTCCAAGATGAGTGGATCTTTCAAGGAATGGAAATGACCATTAAAGATGCTGGTGATATGCAGAATGGTCAAGTTTACCAAGATGCTACTAAAAAGAACTACGGTACCGCTACGATAGCGTCAGATGGCGCGATCGAGAACTATGCTGCCGGTCGTCCTTTTGATCCAGAAAAATTTGTTCCAGGCGCTGATAGCGGATGGAAGATGATTTGGAACTGGAACTATCGCTGGCAAAATGATGGTGTGAACGTTGGTGAAGTAGAGTGGGTTTGGGTGCGCCGCGGTGGCAACCACGACAAGCACGAAATCATGACACGTTCAGGCGGTAAATATGCTCAGTACTACGAAGGTGGTGGTTCTTTTGAGCGTGTATTAAATGGCCCTTATAAGCGTTATTTAATGGCACATAATGCCAAGCATGAATCAACTAATTACCAAGTGAATGGTGGTAAAGGCTTTGCGAAAGGGACTGAGTTTCGGGAATACACCGGATTTGTCTCTCCTTTTGACATTGCCGGTACTGCATTCTTGATTTTACGATACGATGATCCGCGTAAAGCTGATGACTCTTGGGCGTATATCCCAAGTTTGAGACGCGTACGACGTATCTCTGTTGAGGTAAAATCTGACTCACTGCTAGGAACAGATCACACTTTAGAAGATTTCTATGGTTTCAATGGTCGACCAATGGAGCATGATTGGGAGTATGTAGGTGCTACTAATATTCTCGTGGTTGCTCGGTCAAGAAATCGTGAAACTGTTTATTATGGTCCTAATGGCTGGGCGGTAAAGGATGATTATGCTCTAAGGAAAACAGATGTTGTAAAACAAATTCCTAAGAGTTCTGCTCACCCCTACGCGTTTAAATTTATTCACGTAGACCGCGCGACTGGTGAATCTTACTACGCTAACGCTTTTGATAAAGCAGGTGAACTGTGGAAAGTTTGGCAGTTGACTAAGGTTTGGACTGAAGATCCTTGGGTTGTTTTAGACGGAAAGGGAAGCCCTTTTGCGTGGAACGAGCCAGGTCAGTTTAGTCCAAAAGGAACTAACTTCCAGTTATTTCAAAGTATCAATGTAATTGATCTACAGAATAACCGAGGAACACTTGTTCCGTGTCGAGGAACTGAAGCTCCGAATCAGGATTTGAGAAGAGCTAAACGTGTACTTGACGTTAACTACCTAACTGAAGGTCGTTAAGCTATTTAAAAACAACTGTTTTAAAGGCCGTCTTATTGACGGCCTTTTTTTTACTCGGAAATATTAGTCCACGCGTCGCCCATGAGTTCGTTAGAGGGTAGGCTTTCGTCCATGAGTTTTTCTGCAGTCTGTGCCCCCACTATTGGAAGACCTTCAGGATCAAGGGCTCCGATTTGTGCGAGTACAGATGCTTGGTCCCAATAGATATGTTCGTGATACAGTTTGTTTCCCCGAAAGTTGACAATGGCCACCAGCGGAACCTGCACAAATTTATTAGTCGGTTTTACATTAGGAAGCATCCAGGGTACTTCGCAGGTATGGGTAAACGAAAATATCATTTCATCCACTAATCGATCACTCCCGACTGTTCGAGAGATAGGCACCAGCTTCGTATCTGGTGGATTCGAATTCACAAAGAAGTTTGTGTAGAATTTTTTGAGATCTTTGTACCCAACGCCACCTGTCATTGTTGGGATATGGTTGACATAAGGCTCATCGACCATCGTTGACATAGTGGCGTCCACATTACGCTCACCAAACTCATACTGCGTATGAAGTTCCCACAGCGCAGTCAGGTCATATATGGGCCCTATTTTATTTCGTATCGCCTCTAAGGTTCTGGAGTAAGCAATCAAGGTCGCTGATTTGTTGTAGCTCGCGCTTGTCGGAGAAAAGAAGTCACTTGAGACGTCTGGATAAGAGAAGATTTTTAAATTGCTTTGACCTTCTAGGTGATTAAATATTTCGGGGGCGCTTGAATGTATAATGATATCACACGTCGACTGTGCTACATCGATATGTGGGGGGCCGTAACAGACTGCACATTTAATTGAGGGGTGTTTGCTCATAGTCATCGCGACTGATGATGCTTGACCGAACGCTATCACTGCGATTTGTCCAACAAGTGATTCTACTGATTTGACTTTGTTGATTAGCGAGTTTATTGCGTCGTCGTCCGAATTTTCGGTTGTCAGCGATATACAGTTATAGCCTTCGGCTGCGTATAGTTTTGTATTTTTTATGATAGTATTTTGGTCATACCCTTTTGGGTACAATACTAAGATCCCCGGGCCGTGTGCGTCCTCAGGTGTTCTCGCAGTGACTACACCGCAACCCGTTCCTAAAGCTAATTCGATTTCCCTGCTACTCAACGTTTTCCCCTTGTACTGCTTGGCTGATGTTATTCTATTAGAATACTAACATGATCTACTTTTTTATTAATCATAAGGGGCTATGAATGCCGAACCAAATTTCCAATATGTATAAAGCACAGCATTTTAAATTAGGTGTGTTTTCCGCGAATTGCTCAGGCGGAATGGCTATTACCAAAGTTGAAGAGCGTTGGGATGCAACTTGGGAAAACAATATGGCATTAGCGATGATGATGGATAGCGCAGGCTTAGAGTTTTCTTTGCCGATCGCCCGCTGGGTAGGTTACGGGGGAGATACAGCATTTCAGGAACAGTCGTTAGAAACAATTACTTGGGCCACAGGCTTAATCGGAAAAACTGAGAAGCTAACTGTATTTGCTACCGCACACAGCGCGTTCTTTCATCCACTTGTTGCCGCCAAGCAGTTTGCGACCATAGGTGAAATTTCCTTAGGTCGTTTTGGCTTGAACATTGTATGCGGATGGAATCAACCAGAATACGAAATGTTTAATTTAGAACTATCGGAAAGCCACGACGTGCGTTATCAGTTAGGGCAATCATGGTGGGATATAATTCGTCGTTCTTGGACCTCGACTGAACCATTTGATTGGGAAGATGCATTTTTTAAAATCAAGAATGGTCGTTGTACCCCGCAGCCATTTTTGGAAACGTTACCGCCTGTAATGAACGCAGGATCGTCACCTCAAGGACAGGTCTTCGCAGCAAAGAATTGCAATTTTCTTTTTACAGTAATGCTAGATATTAAAAGTGGGAAAGAAACTGTCCAAACTGTTAAGGAGCTAGCTGCTAGAACTTACAATAGAGATATTGACGTTTTCACAACCACATATGTTGTATGCCGTCCAACTACTCAGGAAGCAATCGATTATCATAATTACTACGCAAAGGACATGGCTGATC
>CAJWTO010000028.1 GCA_913047675.1 uncultured Pseudomonadota bacterium
CTAAGAAAAAGGTTGCTAAGAAAAAGGTTGCTAAGAAAAAGGTTGCTAAGAAAAAGGTTGCTAAGAAAAAGGTTGCTAAGAAAAAGGTTGCTAAGAAAAAAGTAGCCAAGAAAAAGGTTGCTAAGAAAAAAGTAGCCAAGAAAAAAGTAAGTCGAAGAAGATAATACTTAATCGATTTGTGGCAGTTTGGGTTGTGAAGTGACTTGATGTCGCTTGCCAACCTGGGCTGCCTTTTCTTTTGGACAGTTGCTATCGGATTAGGTATTGAGACAGGTGACTATTCACCCTTTACGTCCAACCTGGTCTTTTAAAATTCCGTTGTGATAATGAATCCATTATTAATCGGTTACACTTCCGTAACAAAAAAGACATTATTAATCGGTTACACTTTACAGGTTACCTTATCTATGCTGGCTTTGGGGTCGGTATGGCAGTGTTCCAATTTTGTTTATTAACAAGTTCTGATCGGTAGGCGAATTTTGAATATTCTTCCTGGAAGAAGAGTTTTAATTGTAGGCATACTAATAACGGTCTCTGTTGCAATACTTCTAGTAGCTTTATATTGGGCTTGGTTAGATAGGAAAGTAGCTGATACTTTTGAGACTAGTCGCTGGTCGCTTCCAGCGAAGGTATATGCTCGCCCTCTTGAGCTTTACGTGGGGCAAGAACTGTCTGTGGAACGTCTTGTTGCCGAATTAGTACAACTTGGGTATCTGCAGACAAATCAAATCGCGAAGCACGGGCAATACTCTGTAGCCGATGATTCGATAGAGATATTCACCCGTGGTTTTTCTTATTGGGATGTGCCGGAACGATCGCGCACTGTATATGTAAAAATAAAAAATGATCGGGTCGCTCTAATTTCAAGCGATGAGAGCGGTGAGTCGATTCCATTAATGAGACTAGATCCCGTTCTGATCGGAAAACTTCATCCTCGGAGATTCGAGGACCGAGAGCTTTTATCCTTTGATTCACTCCCGAACGATTTTATTGACATACTGATTGCTGTAGAGGATCAAAAGTTTTTTCTCCATCACGGCATAGACTTTTCTGCTATTTTTCGAGCTGCAGTTAACAATTTTCATGCTAAGCGTTATATGCAAGGCGCTAGCACCCTGACCCAACAGTTAGTGAAGAATTTTTATCTGAGCTCTGAGCGGACTTTAAAAAGAAAATTTACTGAGATTCTGATGGCACTCTCATTAGAATTCCGTCATAGCAAGGAAGATATTTTAGAAGTATATTCCAACGAAGTGTTTTTGGGTCAGGATGGTAATAGGGCAATTCATGGTTTTGGGTTAGCTTCTTTGTTCTATTTTGGCAAACCGCTAGACGAGATAAGTATCCCCGAAATTGCTATGTTAGTGGGGATGGTCAAAGGACCTTCAATTTACGATCCGCGCCGTCATCCAAGAGATTCCCTGAAACGACGAAACGTAGTCATTGATGTTATGACGTCTGCAGGATTAATAAGTGCGCTGCAGGCGGAAGATTTTAAAAATCAAGCGATTGTTCTGTCTCAAGCCCGAAATCTTTCCAAAAGAAAGCACCCTGCCTTTATGAATCTTGTGCAGAGACAATTGCAACGGGACTATTCTTATAAGGATTTAAATGAGTCTGGACTTCGCATCTACACAACGCTTGATTGGCACCTTCAAGCACATGCTGAAACAGTGCTACCCGAGACTATTCAGACTATAGAAGCAGATAGGTCGAAGAGAGATTTTCAAGCCGCCGCGGTGGTTGTTGATCCTAGGAATGGTGAAATATTAGTGTTGGTTGGAGACCGGAATCCGCGCACTGACGGATTCAATAGGGCAACTGATGCGATCAGACCTATAGGGTCAGTTATTAAGCCCTTTGTATATGCATATGCTTTGGGTCAACCCGCTAAATATTCTTTATTATCTCTTTTAAACGATCGCAAAATCCAATGGACAGATCCTAAAGGAATCGTTTGGTCACCGAAAAACTATGATGGAAAGGAATACGGAACCGTAACGATTCTCGAAGCACTTACTAAGTCATTAAATTTATCGGCTATCGCCTTAGGCTTCGAGCTAGGTCTAGAACAGATTCGTGATTACTTGATAAGTTTGGGAGCAGACAGGAATTTTTCAGCAGTTCCATCTTTACTGCTGGGCTCGGTTGAGATGTCTCCGTTAAAACTGGCGGAGCTTTACACGCCACTTGCTAATGATGGCTTTAGAGTACCGCTCCAAAGTATAAAAAATATCACAACAAAATCGGATAAAAAAATCACGAGGTATGGTCTCGAAATGCATAAAGTAATGGAGGTTGAAACGGCGAATTTAGTCAGGCATGCTCTCATGCGCGTGGCGTCGATTGGAACCGCACGCTCGTTAAAAACGATTCTCCCACACGCTCAACCGCTAGCGGGAAAGACTGGGACCTCAAATGATAATCGAGATAGTTGGTTTGTAGGGTTTGGAAGCGATAAGTTAGGGGTAACGTGGGTAGGGCGTGATGATAATTCTAGTACTGGACTGACCGGTGGGAGCGGTGCGCTGCCTGTTTGGGCTGCGATCATGCGAGGCGCAATGTTAAGTCCTATAGTTGATATCTATAGTCCCAAAATTCAGCTGGCAAATGTTGATCTGCATTCCTTTTCAGCTATTCCGGCAAATTGCTCTAACGGCGAGCTTGTGCCGTTGCATCGCGACTCTTGGATACGCGAGGTTAGCGACTGTGACTCAGCTGCTTCGGAAGGGATCTTCTCTCCGGTTGCCTCGTCAAGGCAAAAGGGTAAACGGTCTATCTTAGATCGATTCAAGAATTTTTTTGACTGAAGTCATAGTAGGCGCCCTATCTAGATTGGTATACTTCTAGCATGAGGGAAAAGCAATCTTTTTTGGGGTGCTGTAATCTATTGGTAACTTGCGCTTTGGCGCTATCGGTAACGAGTTGCAGTATGCAGATTCCGTATGTGAATCCGAAAAAAACTTCTCCGGAAAGACCTGCCATTATTTACGAGGAGGCCGGTACTAATTCCTCTGACGCTAAACCTGTGGAGCTGTCAGTAGAGCTCTTTAGTTCTGAACCCGAATCTGAATTAAATAGTGGTAGCGAAGGAATCGCACTAACTAGTAATCCAGCCGTGGTTAGTTTGTCAGTGTTGGCGAATCAGGCAGTTTCTAAAAAAGATTGGGAAAAAGCAAAGTCTGCGCTCGAGCGCGCTCTTAAAATAACACCTGGAGATGCATCGATATGGCGAAGATTAGCCTATTGTTACCATCAAACAGGGAATTATGGGCAGGCGCTAGCTCAGGCTCAGCGAGCGTCAAGTTTGTCGCTCAATGATACTAGAGAACAAAATTTAAACAGAGAGTTAATCGGACTGATAACACATAAGATTGAGTCCACGGGCGGGAAGCATTTCAAGTAGTCACTGTCCGACATTCCTTTTCCAAAATAAATTGTTTCACGCTAAAAATGTTTTGTATAATTCCACGTTTTAGACTTGAGGAATTTGGATGTCAATCTTTGCAGACACCGCAACATGTAAGAAATTTATTCAAGAATTGAATGAAAACCCTGAATTTTCGATTCAAACTGAAGCTTTTGACGGGAGTATACAGCTCGAGATTGGAGACAGTCTTCTGTGGTTAAAAATTTATAGAGGCTCAGTGATCGATTTTACCACCGAGCCTTCCGTTTTTGGATATACCTTTAAGATAATTGGTAGCGAAAAGTCATGGGAGTATTTGTTTAGCGGGGAGCGACGCTGGGCTGATTTGACTTTTCCTGGGAAGAGAGATTTCTCTGATGACCCTGAGCTAAGTAGGCTTGGAGAAATGACTAGTGAGATTTCTATCCAAGGAAATCTCCTTGAAGCAGGTAGATTAACAGAGGCAGTTTTTGAATTGGCTTATACCATGAGAAAGGTAGTGAGTATTCAACAAAGCGCAAAGGGAGGAGAGTGAAACGTGACGAAACCAGAACTAATTAACGGTCACTATATAGATGTTCTTGGCACAAGGACGTTTTATGACGAAATAGGCTCAGGCAAGCCCCTTGTGTGTATTCACACTGCTGGAGCGAGTTCTCTGGAATATAGATATATTCTACCTATGTACGCGGAGCAAGGCTTCCACGTATTTGCACTTGATCTGCCAGGACATTCCAAGACCTACCCGTCTGATTGGGCACAAAATAGAAGCATCCATGAGCATGCTGAATTTGTTTATGAATTTATCAAGACTTTAGAATTGAGCTCACCCGTTATTACTGGTTGTTCAATAGGAGGCGATATTACTTTTGACCTCGCAGCTAATCACTCGGGTGAAATGTCGGCTGGGATACCCATGGAAGGCCTAGCGAGGTCGCCAACTTTTCCTTGTCCTAGTTCTAAAATGCACCCGGCATGGGCTCCTGGTTGGCAAGATATGATGGAAAGAGCCGCCATCGAGTCTCTAGGGAGAAACACTCCGTCAGAAAAAATCAGCGAACTTCGGTGGCAACATAAAAATGCGCAATTAAGTGCAGTAGGCGATTTAGAGGGTTGGTCTCAACATGACGTGTTGAATGAATTGAAGTCGGTGAAATGTCCAATGCTAGTCATAAGAGGGGAAGATGATTTCTGGGTGCCTAAGGAGTTGGTGGAAGAGTCGGCTGCCGCAGTACCAGTAGGGGAGTGCGTTCATATTCCTGATGTCGGACATTACCCCATGTTTGAGGAACCCGATTTAATCGCGGATCTAACCGGCGATTTTTGCCGAAGGCATAATATTTTGTGAGACGTAACACTATACGATGTTCTCTCGCAGGTTGCGTCCAAGTCTATATGTTGTGGCATATTGAATCTTAGGTTAATCCATTTTGGTGAGAGGTAGTCCTTGAAGTCTTGGTGTAGTATCATTAAACTTCATCCTCACAGTTGCGGGGTGGAGCAGTCTGGCAGCTCGTCGGGCTCATAACCCGAAGGTCGCAGGTTCAAATCCTGCCCCCGCTACCATAGTTTTAAAGGCCCCGGGTTTTCGGGGCTTTTTTGTTTTAGTGGAGAAATAATTTGCAAGATACGTTGCATTTATCAATTGAACCCACGGTCATTGGCTTGGGGTACGAACTGCTTGGGATTGAACGAGGTAGAACAGACGGTGGACAATTAGTTAGGGTCTTCATCGATAGTGCGAATGGAATTTCCGCGCGTGACTGTGAGACCGTTAGTAGGCAGATCAGTGACGTAATGGATGTGGAAGACATGATTAGTGGAGATTATGTTCTTGAGGTTTCCTCTCCGGGGATCGACAGACCTCTATTCACTTTAGCGCAGCATGCCAAATATTTAGGTGAAAAAGTCAAGGTAAGACTTGGGACCCTCATTCAAGGACGACGTCGAATAACTGGAGTCTTGAAAGAAGTGACAGAGGACTCAATTTTAATACAAATTGACGGAGGAGACATACATGTCCCGTTTATTGAAATTGAACGTTCTCAGTTGACAGATGCTAGCTATGACTTCAGTGGTAAACAAACATAGATAACAAAAATAGGCTACGGTAGGTTATGAATAAAGAAATACTCACAGTTGTCGATATGGTCTCCAATGAGAAGGGGGTGCCTAAAGAGACGATTTTCGAAGCGTTAGAAGCCGCATTAGCCACAGCTACCGTGAAACGGTATCCGGAGGATATTGATTGTAGGGTGGAGATCGACCGCACGACTGGTGGGTATAAAGCGTTCAGACGCTGGGAGGTTGTTGCAGCAGACCGCGAAATAGTCTTGGACCTTCAGGATGAGAATTATGAAGAGGCAAAGTTAGCTGCTGATATGCTCGCGGCAGGTGCGCTGCCTTATCCAGATAGTCAAGTATGGCTAAAAGACAAGATAAGTGAAAACCCTGACTTAGTAGACGGACAGTTTATAGAAGAACCTCTAGAAGCGGCCGAATTTGGTAGGATAGCTGCTCAAACGGCTAAACAAGTTATTGTGCAAAAGGTTCGTGAGGCGGAGCGTGTGCAGGTCTATGAAGCTTATAAGGATCGAGTTGGTGAGCTTGTCATGGGCGTGGTCAAGCGTGTTGAAAGAGGTAATGTTTATCTCGACTTGGGTGGGAGCGCCGAAGCTGTCATCACAAGAGAAGACCTGATTCCTAAGGAGTTAGTCAGAACTGGTGACCGAGTGCGAGGATATCTAAGCGAGGTTCGTTCTGAGAAACGGGGCCCCCAACTGTTTATAAGTAGAACTGATAAAAATTTATTGATTGAATTATTTAAGATCGAAGTACCTGAAGTTGGCGAGGGGGTTATAGAGCTCCTGGAGGCTGCTCGCGACCCTGGTATGCGAGCGAAGATTGCGGTAAGGAGTAAAGATCAACGGATAGACCCAGTAGGAGCCTGCGTTGGTATGCGTGGTTCTCGAGTACAGGCTGTGTCTAATGAAATAGGAGGCGAACGAGTCGATATTATTTTATGGGACGATAATCCTGCACAATTTGTTATGAATGCTATGTCTCCTGCGGAAGTGGTTTCCATACTAGTCGACGAGGATACCCGGACAATGAATGTGGCAGTAGTCGAAGATCAATTGTCGCAAGCGATCGGTCGTAATGGTCAAAATGTTCGGCTAGCAAGCCAGTTAACAGGTTGGGAACTGAATGTGATGACCGAGACTGAGGCAGAGCTCAAGAATGAGGAAGAAGTCGTTAAGCATCAAAAAATGTTTATGACATATTTAGATGTTGATGAGGAAGTAGCAGTTATTCTAGTTCAAGAAGGTTTTACCTCAGTTGAAGAGGTGGCGTACGTGCCTGAGCAAGAAATGCATGATATAGAGGAGTTTGATGAAGCATTGGTGAGCGAATTACGACAGCGAGCTAAAGATCTACTCCTAACTCGTGCCATCGTGAACGAGGAAGCGATCGGGGATGCTCGTCCTGCGGAGGACTTGTTACAAATGGAGGGGATGGATGAGGATTTGGCATTTCGGCTTGCAACTGCAGGTGTGATTACTATGGATGATCTTGCTGAAATGGCCGTTGACGAGCTTTTAGAAATTGATGCCATTGATCCTGATAAGGCTGCTAGCTTAATAATGACGGCCCGAGAGCCTTGGTTCGCGGACGCAGAGGTGCAATCAGATGCTTGATGTAACTGTGCGACAATTTGCAGATGTGGTTGGGATTTCTGTAGATAAGCTAGTGCAGCAACTTGGTCAGGCCGGCATAGATGCTAAAGGTCCTGACGACACTATTTCCGACGAAGAAAAAAGTACCCTGTTGTCTTACCTTCGTAAAGCTCACGGCAAAGATGGAAGCTCGACTGAGCCTAGTAAAATTACCTTAAAGCGCAAGACTGTAAGTGAACTGAAAGTAGCTCCTGAAAGAAGTAGGCTCAGAGCTCGCGGATCGGCCCCAGGCTCCGCTAAAACGGTAAGCGTAGAGGTGCGCAAAAAGCGTACTTATGTTAAGAGGGGCTCAGTAGCAGACGAGAAAAGCGAGCAACAAGAGGCGGAAGCGGAAGCGCTGAAGCAAAAAGTGGAAGCGGCAAGACTTTCTGAAGAGAAGGCGTTGAAAGATGCTGAAATTATCGCTCAGGCAGAAGCTAAGCTTAGGGCTGAAGAGGCTGCGAAACTTGAGGCTGAACGAGAGGCAGAGGCGGAAGCTAAACGTAATGCGGCTATTATCTCCGAAATAGCGTCCAAACAGGATGCTACTCCCCCCGTTGTTTCCATGGATGATGCCCCACTAGCCGACAAGAAAAAAAGTGGGAAAAGTAGGGCTAGAGAGCGGGAAGAGCGAGAAAAAAACAAGAATATAAATCGTAGAGAGCTTCATGTCGCGAGTGATAAATCGGGTAGGCGGCGCAAGAAAAAACCCGTATCTCGCAAAGTTGTAGCGAGCGCCACTGGCAAGCACGGCTTTGAAAAGCCAACAGAACCAGTTGTTCGAGAAGTAAGCCTGTCCGACACTATTACCGTTGCCGAGCTCGCGCAACAGATGTCAGTCAAGGCGGGTGAAGTGATAAAAGTTATGATGAATTTAGGGAGTCTCGTCACTATCAACCAAGTACTAGATCAAGCTACTGCGCTTGTTGTCATCGAAGAGATGGGACATCAAGCAAAGCTCATTGGATCTGATCCTATGGAGGATTTGGAGGATATTCAGGATGATAGTGAGGATGAAGATAAGGAAGAAAGAGCTCCAGTTGTTACGATTATGGGACATGTTGACCATGGTAAAACGTCACTTCTAGATTATATTAGAAGTACTAAAGTTGCGTCAGCTGAGGCTGGTGGTATTACTCAACATATAGGTGCTTACGGTGTGGAGACTTCCCAAGGTTCGATTACGTTTCTCGACACCCCTGGGCATGCTGCCTTTACCTCAATGCGGGCGAGAGGAGCGCAGGCTACGGATATTGTTGTCTTAGTGGTCGCTGGGGATGATGGGGTAATGCCTCAGACCGAAGAAGCTGTAAAACATGCTAAGGCAGCTGATGTGCCCTTGATCGTTGCGGTTAATAAGATGGATAAGGCTGAATCTCAGCCTGATAGGGTTAAGCAAGAATTAGCTAATCTTGAGGTTATTCCTGATGATTGGGGAGGGGATACTCAATTTATCAATGTTTCAGCTCTCACGGGCGATGGTGTGGAAGACTTGCTTGAAGGTATCTCTCTGCAGGCCGAGATCCTCGAACTTCGTGCATCCAAAAATGGGGCAGCTAGAGGTATCGTTATCGAGTCTCGACTTGATAAAGGTAGAGGCTCCGTAGCAACAGTACTCGTGCAAAAAGGGCAGCTACAAAAGAGCAATGTGATAGTTGCCGGTAGCGAATTTGGTCGTGTTAGAGCTATGACTGATTCGGCCGGAGAATCTGTTGTAAGCGCCGGACCAAGTCAAGCTATTGAAGTCTTGGGCCTTTCGGGTACGCCCAACGCTGGTGATATGGTGACGGTGGTAGAGGATGAGAGGCAAGCTAGAGAGATTGCGGCTTTTAGAGAGAATAGGACTAAAGAGAACAAGCTTGCAAGGCAACAAAGCTCGAAACTAGAAAATATGGCTGCTGAGATGTCGGGGATTGATAAAGGGTTTGTGCGTATTTTGATCAAAGCCGATGTACAGGGTTCTGCCGAGGCGCTTTTGGATACGCTTCAAGGTCTCAGCCATGAAGAGGTTTTGGTAGACGTGGTTGCAAGTGGTGTAGGTGCTATCAGCGAGTCCGACGTAAACTTAGCCATGGCATCGGGCGCGAGTATATTTGGATTTAATGTCAGAGCGGACGTGGCCGCACGACAATTGATCGAAAAGGAAGGGGTAGAGCTGAGATATTACAGTATCATTTATGAAGTAATTGATGATGTAAAGGCAGCTATTTCTGGCTTATTGTCACCGGAAGTAAGAGAAAAAATCATAGGGGTTGCGCGCGTACAAGATGTATTCAGATCATCTAAACTTGGTTCTATTGCTGGGTGTATTGTTGAGGAGGGAGCGGTTAAGAAAAGTAATCCCATACGAGTGTTGCGTGATAGTGTCGTAATATACGAGGGCCAGCTTGAGTCATTGCGTCGGTTTAAAGAAGATGTAAACGAAGTCAAATCGGGAAGTGAGTGTGGGATAGGTGTAAAGGATTATAACGACGTTAAAGCTAATGATCAGATCGAAGTATACGAACGGACTGAAATTGCGCGTACTGTTTGATCAGTGACACCGAGTAGCTGTGCAGAAAGAATATAATAGAACAGATCGTGTCGCTGCCGCCATTAAACGCATCCTAGCGCAGCCTTTAGCTGACTTAGCTAGCGAAGCCAGTATTGGATTGGTCACCATGAGTAATGTCGATGTCTCGCCCGATCTAAAAAAAGCAACAGTTTTGGTTACCGCCTATTCAGACAGAGACTCATGGACATCGTTAGAGACTTATCTAAATGAGAATGGATACATTCTTCAAGGAATTCTTTCAAACGAATTGCGATCAAAACGAACACCAGTTTTATCATTTAGAGTCGATGACTCACTTGCACAAACCGATCGAATCAATAAGCTAATTTTCAAGAGTGCAGATTAAACGAGTAATGCGATACAGAGATGCGATCCATGGGAGTTGATATAGCTCGCGGGGCTGTTAACGGTATCCTTCTAGTAGATAAGCCTGTGGGACAAACTTCAAATCGAACTCTTCAAGACATCAAGAAGATTTTCAAGGCTAAAAAGGCTGGACACACAGGTAACTTGGATTTATTGGCAAGCGGGCTACTACCGGTATGTTTCGGGGAGGCTACCAAGGTCTCCCAATTTCTTTTAGAATCCGACAAGTGGTACGAAGCTGAATTTACTTTAGGAAAAACTACTTCGACAGGTGATTGTGAAGGCGAAGAGACCAGCGTGACTGGAACGAGTGGGATCGATGAGCGAGCAATTAACGAAGCAATCAAAAAGTTAACTGGGGATGTTTTCCAGACCCCCCCGATGCACTCGGCTCTTAAAGTTAATGGAAAGCGTCTGTACCATCTTGCTAGGCAAGGTGTAGTAGTTAAGCGTGAGAATAGACTGGTTAAAATATATAGCTTTGAGTTGATCACTACGAATATCCCGAAGATTTTTGTTCGTGTGCACTGTTCTAAAGGTACCTATATTAGGGTGTTAGCCGAAGATTTAGGTGAATTGTTAAATTGTGGCGCCTTTATGTCAAAGTTGAGACGGATATCCTCAGGACCTTTTCAGTTAATGGATTCGTATTCGCCTAGCGTGTTGCAGAACATACTAACAGCGGAGGGCTCTAGCGGCTTAAAGCGCCTACTTTTGAACACTGATAAAGCTTTGATGCATCTGCCAGAAGTCAGACTCTCAAGATCAGATACTCGGTCCCTGAAGTTTGGACAGCAAATAGTATTAGGTGAGTTGTTTGATATTAACGAGATTGTTCGACTTTATGACGAGTCAGGTAAATTTTTTGGCTTGGGTGAGGTAGTAGAACCAAGCATAATCAAGCCAAAGAGACTGTTCAATTTATAAATCAGCACAGTTAAATGCTGATTAGATGATAAATGGGTTGTTGTTGTTCATCCACGCGGTTAGAATTGGCCCGTTTTTAGGTAAAAAATTAAATATTAGTGCTTTAGGGAAATATTAAATGGCATTGTCTAATGAGCGCAAAAGCGCAATTATAAGTGATTATCAGAGAGAGGGTACCGATACTGGCTCGCCTGAGGTTCAGGTAGCCTTGTTGTCAGCGCAAATTGACAGTTTGGCGGAGCATTTTAAAATTCACGCGCACGACAATCATTCTCGCCAAGGGCTTTTAAAGATGGTAAATAGTCGACGCAAAATGCTTTCTTATCTAAAGGGTAGGGATATAAATCGTTATAGCGAACTGATCTCTCGTCTGGGTTTACGAAAGTAATCAGCGAGTGTTAGTTTTTACTTTTTTTCGTGTCTGATCGACATGCAATGGATCATGGATTAACTAAATAGGTACAAATAATATGGCGGCATCAGCTGTTTCATTTCAATACGGAAATTCAAGCGTCACCCTAGAGACAGGCAAGATTGCTCGTCAGGCATCAGGGTCCATCATGGCTAGTATGGGGGATACTGTCGTCCTAGTTACCGTTGTAGGTAATAAGTCAGCTGATCCTGGTAGGGATTTTTTCCCTCTTACTGTTGATTACCAAGAGAAAACTTATGCCGCAGGCAAGATTCCTGGAGGTTTTTTTAAGCGAGAAGGTCGTCCGACCGAGAAAGAAACACTCACGTGCCGACTAATTGATAGGCCAATTCGTCCTTTATTCCCCAAAGGGTTCAAAAACGAGGTACAGATAATTTGCCAAGTTGTTTCGTTGGATCCCGAAGTCGATCCAGATATCCCTGCTTTGCTGGGAGCGTCTGCAGCTTTATCTATTTCTGGTATGCCTTTTGCTGGTCCAATTGGCGCCACTAGGATCGGCTATAAGAATGGGGAGTATGTTTTAAATCCTAGCTTCAGTGCTCTAGATGATTCGGAGTTGGAGTTAGTTGTCGCAGGAACCTCAACCTCAGTATTAATGGTTGAGTCGGAAGCCAATGGCTTGAGTGAGGAGGTTATGCTAGGGGCCGTGACTTTTGGACACGAGCAAATGCAAGTAGCGATCGATGCAATCAATTCTCTGGCTGAAAAAGTCGGAACCACCCCGTGGGAGTGGATCGCTCCAGAGAAAAATACTGAGATTGCGTCTACTATTTCCGACAAGTACCGGGAACGTGTGCGCGAGGCATATGCGGTTGTTGATAAGTTAGCTCGTAGAGACATGCTTTCGATACTAAAAAATGAAGTTTTAAATACCGAAGTGGAAGACAATGGCTTGGACGCGGGCGAAGTAACCTCTGCTATGTACGATCTGGAGCATGAGGTAGTTAGGAGTAGTGTATTAGAAGGTAATCCGCGCATTGATGGGCGCGCTAAAGATGAAATAAGAGATATTACGGTGGAAGTTGATGTGTTACCTCGTACGCATGGCTCGGCTCTTTTTACCCGTGGAGAAACTCAGGCAATCGTAGTCGCCACACTCGGTACTGCTCGAGATTCACAGATCATTGATGCTATCGAGGGTGAAAGGCGTGAAACCTTCATGCTTCATTATAATTTCCCTCCCTTCTGTGTTGGAGAGACAGGTCGGGTAGGTACTCCGAAGCGTCGTGAAATTGGGCACGGGCGATTAGCCAAGAGAGGGATTCAAGCCGTACTGCCCTCAATAGATGACTTTCCCTATGTTTTGAGAGTGGTTTCCGAAATCACTGAATCTAATGGTTCCAGCTCTATGGCTTCTGTGTGCGGAACAAGTCTTGCGCTTATGAATGCAGGTGTGCCTACAAAAGCTCCAGTCGCTGGTATAGCGATGGGACTAATCAAAGATGGCGATAAGTTTGTTGTACTGTCAGATATTTTAGGAGACGAGGATCATTTGGGGGATATGGACTTCAAGGTCACAGGTACTCTTGACGGAGTAACTGCGCTTCAGATGGACATAAAAATAGACGGGATTACTCCAGAAATTATGTCGGAAGCGCTTGAGCAGGCCAAGGCCGGCCGAATACACATATTGGGTGAAATGGGCAAGGTTATATCTGTGCCTAGAGAAGAGATGTCTGAGCATGCACCTAGGATTGTTACTTTCAAGATTCCTCCCGATAAAATTCGAGATGTCATCGGTAAAGGCGGTGCGACAATAAGGCAGATTACTGAAGAGACTGGAGCGACTATAGATATCGACGATGATGGAACTATAAAAATTGCCTCTGTAGATAATGCTGCAGGATTAGCGGCCAGATCTAGGGTAGAGTCCATCACGGCAGATGTAGAAGTTGGGACTGTCTATGAGGGGAAAGTTGCTAAACTAATGGATTTCGGTGCATTTGTTAATATTCTTCCCGGTAAAGATGGTTTAGTACATATCTCTCAGATCTCCGAAGAAAGGGTAGAAAGCGTTAGCGACAAGCTTAGTGAAGGGGATATGGTGAAAGTGAAGGTCCTCGAAGTAGACAAGCAAGGTCGCATCAGACTTAGTATGAAAGCAGTAGATGCTTGAGGTTCAGAAAACTTAGATATCACAACGTTCCGCGCGACAGTCAATAAAACATGTTTCTGTCACTATGCTATCGATCTGAATGTCGTTCTGAGAAAGAGGTAAGTTGTCTAATAGTGTTAAGTCGTAGGCAAGCGCCATAGTGCGTCCGTAGGAATTATTTGCTAACCATTGGTCATAGAACCCTGCACCGCGGCCTAATCTCGTTCCTTGTTTCGTAAATGCTAATCCTGGAGTAATGACTAAATCAATGTGGGTAGGACTGCAGATGGTTGCAGATGGCTCGAGTATCCCCCACTTACCAGGGATTAGGTCGTCAACTGTCACGAGCCTTTGTGCGCTCATATGTTGATCAATGATTTTGGGCGCATACACTTTAATCTCATTTTCTAATGCCATTTTAATCAAGTGGCATGTATTCACTTCGGAAGGTTGCGAGATATAGATGAATAGCGACTTAAGGGTATGCAGTATTCTTGACGTAAGGAAATATTTCGTTATTTTTTTCGAGAAGGCATCTTTGGACGCGTCACTTAAGGTCAGCAATTGCTGTCGAATACTGCTCCTGATGACATTTTTCGAAGTTTTTATGTCAGAATCTCGAGTTTTCATGAGAAAAGCGTAACAATAACCTTTATTTTATAAACCACAGCTCTTAGAATGCCTCCTCGTTAAACAATTCTGACTCAATTATATACTTTCCTAAGGATTTATTTTAATGGTAAAAATTAGACTATCACGAGGCGGCTCAAAGAAAAGACCCTACTACCACATTATTGTGGCCGATCAGCGAAATAAAAGAGACGGAAAACACTTAGAGCGGCTCGGCTTTTTCAATCCTCTAAGCACGGCAGCAGATGTTGAGAATTTTCGTGTAGATAAGGAACGATATGATTACTGGATGTCTGTCGGCGCGCAACCTTCTGAACGCGTATCAAAATTAGTGAAGGCTCACACCGAAGATTCGGCATAAAATTTTAGTGTCCGTGATTATCTCTACGTTATCAAAGTATTAATGTATTCGCTCAAATAAGGGTCATTAAGTGGACCCAATAATAATCGGTCGAGTCGTTGCAGCATTCGGACTGAAAGGTTGGGTAAAAGTCCAGTCCTTTACTCGTCCGTTTGAAAATCTCCTTTTGTACGATACAGTATTCCTTGAGATAGGTTCTGAGTGGAGAAAATACCGTGTAAGTGCTACTCAGCATAAAGGTTCTTCATTGAAAGTCTTGTTCTCTGGCTGCAGTGATAGAAACTGTGCATCTGATCTGATTGGCTGTGATATCGGTTTATTCCGAGCTGATTTGCCAGATGCGTCGAGGAATGAGTTCTACTGGGTGGATATGATTGGTTTAGATGTGATTAATCAGCAAGGTGAATTACTTGGAAGAGTGACGGGATTGCTTGAGACTGGTGCTAATGATGTGCTCGAGGTCCATGGTAAGAAAAGTTATTTGATTCCCTTCGTGCAAAACGTTCATATTATAGAAGTTAGCTTGGCTCGGGGCTGTATTTGGGTAGACTGGCATATCGATGATTAAGCAGTTTACTGTAATTACTTTATTTCCCGAGTTCATTAGTGACTATCTGAGATTTGGGGTAGTTGGTAGCGCGGTTGATAGGGGTATCATCAACCTTAATTTAATTGATTTACGTGATTTTTCGGTATCTCGGAATGGACGTATTGATGATTCAAGCTATGGTGGTGGTCCTGGTATGGTTTTGGCTGTGCCGCCTGTCCGCGCTGCAATAACTAGCGCTAAAGTTGATGCAGGTGAGGATTCTCATGTGATGTATATGAGCCCTCAAGGAGCGCGTTTTGATCAATATGCAGTGAAAAACTTACGAGATTTAGAGCATATAATAATACTAGCGGGCCGATACGAGGGCATCGATCAAAGGTTAATAGACCGAGATGTAGATTCGGAGTGGTCCGTTGGAGATTACGTACTTAGTGGCGGAGAGCTGCCCGGTCTGATCGTCATCGACGCCATTACTCGAACAATTCCTGGGGTCTTAGGTTCAGATGAGTCTGCCATAAATGATTCGTTTTCAGATGGACTTCTCGATTTCCCCCATTATACACGACCGGCTATGATCGACGATGCCCAAGTTCCTCAAGTTTTGTTAAGTGGTAACCATGGAGAGATCGCCCGCTGGAGGAGGAAAAATGCTTTAGGTCGGACTTATGTTGGGAGACCGGATCTACTTAGTAACAAATTCCTGCCAGACGGTGATAGAGAACTTTTGAAAGAATTCCTTCTGGAAAACGGTTTGCTCTGAACTATTGAGCGGGCTGAGCTAACAACATTCGGGCAAAAATAAAATTATTAGTGAAATTAGTAGGTCATATGATGTAGAATCTCGCCCAGTAATTATGCTAAGGCGCAACCGATGAGTGACATTATTAAAGAACTTGAGAACGAGCAGCTGCAGTCAGGGCTACCAGAATTCTCGCCTGGGGATACTATAATCGTTCAAGTAAAAGTAAAAGAGGGAAATAGGGAGCGTCTTCAGGCGTTTGAAGGGTTTGTATTGGCTAAACGTAACCGAGGGCTCAATTCTTCTTTTACCGTAAGAAAGATATCCCATGGTGAAGGTGTGGAACGAGTGTTTCAGTTGCATAGCCCATTGATTGCAAGCATTGAAGTTGTCCGTAAAGGTGATGTGAGGCGCGCTAAGCTTTATTATATGAGAGACTTACGAGGCAAGAAGGCTCGTATTAAAGAAAAAATCTAGCAAAAGCCGATCATCCGAACTTTTGTAATAAGTAGTCCTTAATATCGTTAGATTCGTACAGCCAAGTGGCATGTCCGTCTTGTTGCTCGATGCGTAAGCACGGTACTGTCGGCTTACCGCCATTTGTAATTAGGTCTCGCATGTGGTCTTTATTCAAGTGAATGTCTCGGGTTTGTAAAGTTAGTTTTAGTTGGCGTATCGTGCTTTTAACGCGAGCACAAAACATGCAAGTTTCATAGTGATATAGGACCATCTTAGAGGTTTCTCTATCGACGCGTGTTTGCTCCTCGCTAGTCCTAGACAAGGTTTTTTCGGTTTTATTATTATCGAACCATTCGTCGAACATAGTATTGACACCTTTCATATCTTGCATTGTTAATATCATTAGTATCTCATAGAAACTCCTAGTCCGCAGAATCGATGATATGGAATCCGACGAAAATTATTTGGAGTCTTTTTTAGAGCATCTTTGGGTAGAATATGGCCTCAGTTCTTCCACCGTATCATCCTATCGGAGTGACTTGACACAGTTCTTTAAATATCTATTCAAGGGTAAAATACCTCCTTTATCCGCAAACCCGAGTGATATTTTAAGTTTTATAGGTTTTGACGAGAATCTCTCAGCGCGGACAAGCTCTAGGCGCCTTTCTAGTATTAGGAGATATTATCGTTACTTAAGGCGAGAGAGCTTAATAAACACAGATCCAAGTAGAGATCTGGATAGTCCAAAACCGGGTCGGCTATTACCGAAAATTGTTAGTGAATCTGATGTAGAGCGCTTACTAGCAGCACCTAATATTTCTTCGGTGTTAGGCTGTCGCGACAGAACGATGCTTGAGGTGTTATATGCTACTGGACTGAGGGTGAGTGAGCTGGTCAACGTAGAGACAGCTCAGATAAATCTGAGGCAGGGAGTCATAAGAGTTTTGGGAAAAGGAGGAAAAGAGAGGTTAGTTCCTATGGGTGAGGAGGCATTAGAGTGGGTAAGAAACTATTTGTTTCATAGTCGTGAAAAGATAGTTGGTGATAAAGCGACTCGAGCACTTTTCCCGACTTCGAGGGGCGATTCTATGACTAGACAAGCTTTTTGGTATAGAGTTAAAAAATATGCGCTAAAGGCTGGGATTCCCAAATCATTGTCGCCACATACTTTAAGACATGCATTTGCTACGCACCTTTTGAATCATGGTGCTGATCTGCGCGTTGTACAGATGCTACTCGGGCATTCTGACATATCGACAACTCAAATATATACACATGTTGCCACCGCTCGTCTAAAAAACCTCCACGCAGCCCATCATCCGAGAGGTTGAATATATGCTAGGAGTTATTGGCCGCGATGCATATAATTTATTAAGCTGTTGTAAATTCCAAGGCTCTTCAATGCGATGTTTTAAAAATCTTGTTTTTATAATTTTCCTCCTTGTGAGTTCTAGTTCGCTGGCAGGTGGTGACTCAGCAATAAATAAGACACTTGCTTCTATCTTGCCGCCAGATAAGGAAGCTAGAGTGAGTGATACTCCTGTCCCTGCGCTTAAGGAAATTGAGGTGGACGGGTCAATATTTTACTTGAGTCAAGATGGGCAGTATCTATTCGAGGGTGATCTCATTGACTTGAGCGACGGAAAAAACTTGACTGGTCAAGCTAGAGCCAATATCCGGAGTGAGATATTCGCCTCTTTGTCTGAATCAGATACGATTAATTTTCATGGTGCCGATAGTGAAAAGCTAAAAACAAAAATTTATATCTATACTGATATAGACTGCGGGTATTGTCGTAAATTACACCTTGAAATACCGGATTTGAATAAAGCTGGGATTACTGTAAGTTATTTAGCTTTTCCACGAGATGGATTGAAAGGCAAGTCCCATTCTAAGGCCGTCAGTGTTTGGTGTTCAAAGGATAAAAAAAGAGCGCTAACATTAGCTAAGTTAGGTAAAGCGATCGAATCTCTGACATGCGAAAATCCGGTCGCAGATCAATATAATCTTGGAAAAACTATGGGGCTAAGAGGAACTCCAGCTATATATTCAGAGGACGGACTATATCTAGGTGCCTATTCGTCTGCGGAAGCCATAGCCACGCAATTAGCGCGCTAAATTCAGTAGGCAGGTCTGATTGGGTTTCAGTCGCTGTGAGAGAATTTCGTTAAAATGGCTATGGTCATTTTGTTTTTCGAAAGAAGCTCTATTTTTACCGGGATATAATCTAAGTTCTCTGCGAACCATATTTTTATAGATTTACCCGGATTGTTGGTTTTCCTGACCATTTTTTTACACATAAACGCGCCAAGTTTTGTGGGGATCAATTCTGTTTTTTCATGTCGAAAAGCATAAAGTTTCTGCTTATGCTTTTTTTGTACAAGATATTCGTAGTTATTTATTTCATTTAGTAAATCTGCGCGCATTTGTGCCTGGTATGATAGCTCGTCAAATAGTGTTGGTTTTATAGAGGATCTAACGCCATTATTAGCAGTTCCTAGATCGGCTAGCTCGTAACTACGTTCATCTCGCTGTGCCTGCAGAGAGTAGCTGTTGGGAACTAATTGCCCATCAATAAAGTTGCCTGCGCTTACCTGAGTCCGGGAGAGAGAAGAAACTAGCTTACCGACGCCAGCTGTCGAAAGCGTGGATAAGAACCGATAGTCGCCATTCTGTTCAAGCGAGAATTTTTGTTCTATAAGGCCTATCTTGATATTTCTAGTACTTAACTCATAAGAAGCGCTGTAACTTTGGAGAATCTCAATAGCTTGCAGAGAAAGCGGCGTAAACATGCAGATAAAGAATATTGCCAGACGATACATATCTATATGGTAAGATGTACTTTATTACTATGGAAGAGTTATATTTCGCTAGTTACTTTTAGTTTTGATAGATGAAAAATCTTATGAAGTTGGATCTCTCGTGCGTTAAATTTAACAAAGTTCTTGTGGTTGGAGATCTTCTTCTCGATAGATATTGGATTGGTGACACAAACAAGATATCTCCTGAGGCGCCAGTTCCGGTTGTGCTTGTCACAGATTCCTTCGAAAAATTAGGAGGAGCAGGGAATGTGGCAGCAAATGCCTGCAGTCTGGGCAGTGATAGCTGCTTGATGGGCGAGATCGGCGCAGACTCTGATGGGGATAAGTTTCTTGCGCTTTGCGAAGGCACACCGATTGCCAATGAGATTTGGAGAAATCCTATAAGAAAAACAATTGTGAAGCATAGGATTGTCAGTCAAGGACAGCAGCTACTTCGCGCTGATTTTGAACCTGAGCTAGAGGAGACTGATAGTAGTGCTTTGCTCAAAGCGTTTTCCAAGCGAGTTGAAGATTACGATGTCATTGTAATTTCAGATTATGGTAAAGGTGGTATCAAGGATGCCCGGAAGCTCATTGCTCGTGCCAAAGAATGTAGTAAGAAAGTTCTAGTAGATCCTAAAGGTGAGGATTTCTCAAAATATATTGGTGCAGATTTGGTTACTCCAAATTTGAAAGAGTTTGAGGCTGTAGTAGGGAAAAGCGATAGCCCAGAGGCATTAGTTTTTAGCGCTCGGAAGATGCTTGTCGACTATGACTTTGGCTCATTATTAATAACGCGAGGATGCAATGGGATGACCCTCGTGACGAAAACTGAGGATTATTCCTTTAAAGCTAGGAGTCAGGAAGTTTTTGATGTTACGGGTGCGGGGGATACGGTATGCGCTACTATTGCTGCTCTTTGGGTTGATGAGGTCTCCTTGCCGCTAGCCTGCGAAGTGGCAAATATTGCGGCAGGTGTTGCGGTGAATAAATTTGGTGTCGCGACGGTTACTTTGGAGGAACTTCGTGCTGAATTAGCCTTGTATAATCGTCCGTTGTCAGAGCGCTTTGTACCTGCAGGTCTCGACGCACTGTCTGCTCTGATAAAGTTCAGATCAAAAGGATTTAAAGTCGTCATGACGAACGGATGCTTTGATATATTACATACTGGTCATATTCAATACCTGAACGAGGCTAAAGCGTTAGGGGATATTCTTGTAGTCGCTGTCAACGATAATACTTCGGTTGCGCGCTTAAAAGGGAAGGATCGGCCGATAAACGATCTACACTCGCGCGTTCACTTGCTAGAGGCGCTACGATGCGTAGATTATGTGATTCCGTTTTCTGAAGACACGCCCGAACGACTGATTGCTGAGGTAAGTCCAGATATTTTAGTCAAAGGGGGTGACTATGAGATTGAGAATATTGCTGGCGCAGACTCTGTGCTCGCTAAGGGCGGGGAAGTAAAGATATTAAGTTTAATTGAAGGGTATTCCACAAGCGCGCTTATTGAAAAATTATCAAGACAATTTCGGAGAAGTGGGCAATGATCCTAGTTACCGGTGGCGCTGGCTTCATAGGCAGCAACCTCGTTCGACAGTTAAACCAGGAAGGAGAGAGGAATATATTGGTAGTTGATGATTTGACTGAAGGGGAAAAATCAAAAAATTTAGTCGATTGCGTGATTAGCGATTATGAGGATAAAGATGAATTCATTGCTCTGTTGGAGAGTGGCAAGTACGACCAAATCAGGACAGTTTTTCATCTTGGT
>CAJWTO010000029.1 GCA_913047675.1 uncultured Pseudomonadota bacterium
TATTATTACTCTGTGATGGTTTTGTTTCATGGGATAAATGCTAGCATGTTTTTCGGCCCATTTGAGACAAATATTTTGCGGTATACACTTATGAATATCTTCAGATAAAATATCAAGGATAAGAAATACCACTGAAGCTTATTACCATGACAGACTTACCTAAACAGATGAAAGGAATTCAGATCCAGGAGGCGGGAGGGCCAGATGTACTTGCTCCCATAGTGTGCGACGTACCTACTATCAGAAACTCTGAAGTTTTGATAAAGGTTCATGCGGCCGGAGTCAACCGTCCCGATTGCTTGCAGAGAGCTGGTCTATATATTGCACCAGAGGATGCTAGCGCTCTGCCGGGCCTCGAGGTTTCCGGAGAGATTGTTGCTATGGGCACAAACGCAGGCGAATGGAATCTAGGAGACAAAGTTGTGGCTTTGACTCATGGGGGCGGTTATGCCGAATATTGTGCGGCAGAGTACTCGCATTGCCTACCATGGCCAATCGGATTGAGCGCTGAAGAAGCTGCCGCGCTGCCTGAGACAACGTTTACTGTGTATCATAATTTGATCGATAGAGGCGAGCTCCAACAAGGAGAATCTGTCTTAATTCATGGTGGGAGTAGCGGGATTGGCTCTACCGCAATACAGATAGCTAAGGCAGCTGGAGCTAAAGTGATCGTAACAGCAGGGAATACTGAAAAATGTAACTATTGCCTGAAACTAGGAGCAGATTTCGCGATCAATTATAACACCAGCGATTTTGTCAAAGAAGTAGGCGATATTCAAAACGGCTCCGGCGTCGATGTGGTTTTAGATATGGTGGCAGGTCCATATGTAAAACAAAATATCGAGCTTTTAGCACCTGATGGAAGATACATAATGATCGCGTTTTTAGGCGGAATCAAAGCAGAGTTAAATTTCGGAAAATTCCTAACAAAAAGATTGGCTTTGAAGGGCTCTACTCTCCGACCGCAATCGGTTGCTCAGAAATCTGTCATAGCAGCAGAAGTTCTTGCTCATGTTTGGCCGCTAGTAGCTGATCGTAAGGTAGTCAGCAACATACATGCCTCTTTTCCGCTAACGGATGCGAGTAAAGCTCACCACTTAATGGAGAGCAGTGCACACCTAGGAAAGATTGTTCTAAAGGTTATATAATGGAGTATAAGTGGCCCTGCACAGTGATGTGACTGGCGATAGCCTTCACTAGATTAGGGCCCAGCCATCTACCCTATATGAAAAATCAGCGTTGCCCTTAGGAGGTTTCGAAATGAGATCAGATTATTTGTTTACTAGTGAATCCGTCTCGGAAGGACATCCCGATAAAGTATGTGACAGAATTTCTGACGCTGTAGTAGATGCCTACCTTGACGCAGATCCGCTATCGAGAGTGGCGGTCGAGACATTGACTACTACGAACCGCATTGTGATCGCTGGCGAGGTGCGTGGTCCTAGTACAGTTGATCAGGCTACTATCATAAAAATTGCTCGAGATGCGGTAAAAAGTATCGGATACGAGCAAGATGGTTTTCATTGGGAAAACGCCGACGTTAGTTGCCACGTGCACAATCAATCGACCGACATTGCTCAAGGTGTCGATAGTGCTCAGGACAAGGACGAGGGTGCTGGAGACCAAGGCATCATGTTTGGTTACGCTTGCCAGGAAACAGAAGTTTTGATGCCCGCGCCTATACATTACAGTCATCGTATCTTGGAAAATTTAGCTAATGCTCGTCATCACGGAGATGCTAACGGATTAGGGCCTGATTCTAAGAGTCAAATTACTCTTCAATATCGAGATGGAAAGCCCGTTGGCGCGACCTCTATTGTTGTTTCTACTCAGCACGCAGAGGAATTAAGCCAAGACGATGTTAGAGAGTTAGTTAGGCCATATGTGCTCGCATCGATTCCAGACGGCTGGATGTGTAGTGACCAGGAATTTTATGTTAATCCCACGGGACGTTTTGTAATTGGCGGTCCGGACGGCGATGCTGGACTAACTGGAAGGAAAATTATTGTTGACACATATGGGGGTGCAGCCCCCCATGGTGGAGGGGCGTTTTCAGGGAAAGATCCCACTAAGGTTGATCGTTCAGCCGCCTATGTTTCTAGATACCTTGCGAAAAATATTGTTGCAGCAGGGTATAGTGAAAAATGTACAATACAGCTCGCTTACGCAATTGGTGTGGCAAAACCTTTGTCCATTTATGTTGACACTCATGGGACCGGTACAGTCAGCGAAGAAGCCCTAGAAGGGGCAATTGGGAAAGTTATTGATCTGAGCCCCAGAGGGATACGAGAGCATTTACAATTGAGTCGGCCGATATACGAGCGTACAGCCGCTTATGGACACTTTGGACGGACGCCAGATGCAGGTGGGGGGTTTAGTTGGGAAAAAACAGACCTTGTTGAGGCTCTGAGAAGTGAGCTTTCCTAGCTTACTGCGCGTACTCATTGTTATATCGAAACAGATTGATTGTTATAATTTTTGAAAAAATATCATGCAGAGGATTTAAAAATGCTTCAGAAAACCAATAATAGCAGCGTTACCAAAGCTAGAAACTCCAAGGCTAAAAAGGATTTCGTAGTCGCTGATCTCGCGTTAGCCGATTTTGGACGAAAAGAGATAGAGCTAGCTGAACAGGAAATGCCTGGATTAATGGCTTTAAGGGACGAGTTCGGAAAAGCGAAGCCGCTAAAGGGAGCACGTATAACCGGATCGCTGCACATGACCATTCAGACCGCCGTTTTAATAGAAACGTTGCAGCATTTGGGAGCCAAAGTTCGATGGGCCAGTTGTAATATTTTTTCTACTCAAGATCATGCGGCCGCCGCGATTGCGAAGCAGGGTACTCCGGTCTATGCCGTGAAAGGCGAATCAATAGAAGACTATTGGTCGTATACAGACAAGATATTAGACTGGGGTAACGGGAAAGGGCCCAATATGATTTTAGACGACGGGGGCGATGCGACAATTTTTGTATTACTTGGTCACCAAGCTGAAGAAGACCCGTCCATTTTGGATAAGGCACCAGCTAATGACGAAGAAGCAATGCTTTTCGCCCAACTAAAAAAATCTCTGAAAAGAGATCCTGGTCGATTCCACCGTATTCTTGGCGAAATTCGCGGGGTTACGGAGGAGACCACCACTGGTGTCCACAGGCTCTACCAGCTTTTGGAAAAGAATCAGTTGTTGTTTCCCGCGATGAACGTGAACGATTCAGTGACTAAATCAAAGTTTGACAATCTTTATGGCTGCCGGCATTCGTTAGTAGATGCAATCTTTAGAGCCACAGATGTCATGATTTCCGGAAAAGTTGCGGTAGTTGCTGGCTACGGCGACGTAGGTAAGGGTTCCTGTCAGTCCTTAAAAGGCCAAGGCGCGCGCGTGATTGTTACAGAGATTGATCCTATTTGTGCTCTTCAAGCATCTATGGAGGGGTACGAAGTGATGCCTATGGATCAAGCATGTCTCGAAGGAGACATATTTGTTACCACGACCGGCAACGCGGATGTGATCACAGAGCAGCATATGAAAAAAATGAAGGATTTGGCTATTGTCTGCAACATTGGGCATTTTGACAGTGAAATCCAAGTTGAAAAACTCAGGAAATACAAATGGACTGAAATTAAACCACAAGTTCACAAAATTGCCATTAAGCCGAACAAAAGCATTCTCCTGCTAGCTGAAGGTAGATTAGTTAATCTAGGCTGCGCGACCGGTCATCCGAGCTTTGTTATGTCGGCAAGTTTTACGAATCAGACCATAGCGCAAATTGAGATGTTCAATCATCCTGAACGGTACCCGCTTGGGGTGTATGTGCTACCTAAACTATTAGATGAAAAGGTGGCTCGTTTGCACTTAGATAAGCTAGGTGTTGGCTTGGATACGTTGAAGAAAAAACAGGCTGATTATATTGGTGTGCCAGTAGATGGGCCGTATAAGCCGGATCACTACAGATACTGAGCATGATATTTAGCATATTGTTGTGGTTGCCAGTGCGCTGACCCGCAGCTGTCAGATTGGGAGCGTTAGGAGCTGGTCTTGATGCTCTGTAGTCGTGTGGATATGAATATGGGCTACAGTCCGAGTATAATAACCGCCTTTACTCTTGCTTCACTAACGGTTTAATAATGTGGTTCTGAATCTATATAATTCTCTGACTCGAGAAAAAGAAGTGTTTCAGCCGATCAAATCGGATGAAGTATCAATGTATGTGTGTGGTCCCACTGTTTATAATCCCCCTCACATAGGGAATGCGCGGGCGGCGGTTGTCTTCGATGTTTTGTACCGTTCATTGCAGCGGCATTATTCAAATGTGCGATATGTTCGCAACATCACTGATCTGGACGACAAGATTAACGCGGCTGCTAAAGAGCAGAATGTTCCTGTTACAGAGATTACCGACAAGTACACGGAGCAATATCATAGTGATATATCAGCCTTGGGAGTGTTAGCGCCAGATGTAGAACCCCGGGCAACAGAGCATATCCCCCAGATGATCGAGCTAATTCAGACACTATTAGCTAAAGGGAATGCCTATAGTAAAGATGGTCATGTGCTATTCAATGTTCCCTCTTTTGACTCGTATGGGAGGTTGTCAGGTCAAAAATTGTTAGATATGCAGGCTGGTTCAAGGATAGAAATTGAGGCATACAAGAACAGTCCGTTTGATTTCGTCCTCTGGAAGCCTTCTCCCGATGATTTGCCTGGCTGGGATAGCCCTTGGGGAAGGGGTAGGCCTGGCTGGCATATGGAGTGCTCAGCCATGATTAAGGAGCATTTGGGCTCAGTGATTGATATTCATGGGGGCGGGAATGATCTTCAGTTTCCACATCACGAAAATGAGATCGCACAGTCCTGCTGCGCCAATGATGAAACATTGTTAGCAAAATATTGGGTACACAACGGATTTGTAGAAATTGGCGATGAAAAAATGTCGAAATCTTTAGGTAACGTGCTTTTGGTAAAAGATCTACTTAAGCGATACCCTGGGGAAGTTATTAGGCTTGCTCTAATTAAAACAAAGTATAGGGAACCAATAAGTTGGGGTGTCGAATTACTGGATCAAGCACAGGAGCAACTAGATAAAGTATATGGAGCGCTTCGAAGGTTAGACTCTGTCGATGTGCAAGGCCAAGAATTACAACCGTCTCAACGTTTTTGCGATGCAATGGACGATGATCTGAATACGTCACTCGCTATCACAGAGCTCATGTCTCTGACAGGTAAAGCGAATCGTGAAGATAATAATTCTGAGCTTGCTACACTTAAGCGTAATATTGTTGGTGCGGGAAATGAATTAGGGCTCCTCCAAAGCTCGCCGGATGAGTGGTTCAAGTCGAAGCCAGCTATGGACTTGGATGTGAAGAAAGTGGAAGCCTTAATTTCAAAAAGAAATGACGCTCGTATGACCTCGGACTGGAGTACCGCTGATGCTGCTCGTGACGAGTTATTAAATATGGGAGTGCAAATCCTGGATACTGAAAATGGAACGGAGTGGCGAGCGAAATGACTTCAAGTGGTCCGGGTGAAGAACTTACAGCGTCTCAAGAGATTTTGGACGCTCAAAAAGAATTATCAGAGATGTTTGATTTGTTTGATGACTGGACGGATAAATACCAATGCATAATTGATTTCGGGCGGCAAGCTGATCCCTTTCCAGAAGACTGGAAGACTGAGGCCAACAGACTGGATGGCTGTCAGTCTCAGGTCTGGATGGTGACTACGCGCAGAGATGACCTATTGGAGTACTCTGCGACTAGTGATTCGGCGATTGTTGCTGGACTTATCGCAATGCTACTCTCGGTTTATTCTAATAGAAAGCCATCTGACATTTTGGCTACGCCTCCTGAGTTTATTAAGGATCTAGACTTATCCGATCATCTATCTCCCACTAGAAGTAACGGCTTACACGCAATGATACAACGAATTAGACA
This sequence comes from uncultured Pseudomonadota bacterium, assembly GCA_913047675.1. Lineage (GTDB taxonomy): Bacteria > Pseudomonadota > Gammaproteobacteria > UBA4457. Next base: position 5,931 of record CAJWTO010000029.1, read on the forward strand.
CTTTGCTGTTGAGGCTATGATTAACAAATCAGCAGCAGAAGAAAAATGAAATTATGAGTAGGCAGTTCAAAGAAAGTAAAGCGTTAGACCTACCTTCTCTTGAGAAGGAAACGTTGCTGGCATGGGAGGAAGCAGAGATCTTTCCTGCGGCTAATGAAATACGCAAAAATGGCCCTGTCTTTACATTTTTTGAAGGCCCTCCAACAGCTAATGGTCGCCCGGGAATACACCATGTCGTTGGAAGAACTATCAAGGATGTCTTTTGTCGTTACAAGAGTTTAAAAGGTTATCAGGTTCTTCGGAAAGGTGGGTGGGATACTCATGGTCTGCCTGTCGAGATTGAGGTTGAGAAACAGTTAGGACTTGATGGCAGAGAAGAGGTTGAGGGATATGGCATTGCTGAATTCAATAAAGCTTGTAGAGAAAGTGTGCTCAGGTACAAACAAGAATGGGACGAACTGACTAGAAGGATCGGTTATTGGGTTGACTTGGATCAGCCCTACGTGACATTCGAAAATAACTATATCGAGTCCGTATGGTGGTTAATAAAACAAATATACGAAAATGGTCAGCTTTACAAAGGACACAAAATTCAATGGTATAGCCCTGGAACTGGCACAGTACTGTCCTCCCATGAGGTATCCCTAGGATATAAAGAGGTGGTAGATCCTAGCGTATTTATCCGATTCAAATCTTCGACGGATCCCCATACTAGCTATTTAGCATGGACGACCACGCCATGGACTCTTATATCAAATGTGGCGCTCGTCATTAATCCAAAAGTGAGTTATGTAGAAATTAAGACTGCAAATGAGTCATTGATTTTGGCGAAGGATTGTCTAGAGATAATCGATGAAGATTATGAGATTGTAAAATACTTGTCAGGCGAGGAGTTATTAGAGAAAGAATATGAACCACTGTATAAAACCGATGTCTTCGAGTCTGGACGAAATGCGTTTAAGATATGCAGTGCTGATTATGTCACCGTAGATGATGGTACTGGTATTGTTCACATAGCACCTGCGTTTGGGGCCGACGACAATCTAGTAGGGAAAAAGTTTGAATTGCCGCTACTCAATCCTGTTATGCAGAATGGGGTCTTTGAGGAGAATACTCCTTTGGTGGGAGGGTTATGGTTTAAAGATGCGGACAAACCGATTGTCAAAGACTTAAAAAAACGGGGACTGCTTTACAAAAGGCTCGATTATAAGCACAACTATCCTCATGATTGGCGCAAGGGTACTCCGCTAATGAGCTATCCTGTCGACAGCTGGTTCGTCAGTACAACGTCTATCAAAGATGAAATGGTGGCAGCAAACAAAACTATTAACTGGCATCCTCCCGCGATAAAAGAAGGTCGATTCGGTAATTGGCTGGAGAATAATGTTGACTGGGCATTGAGCCGGAAACGCTACTGGGGGACTCCGTTGCCAATCTGGGTTTCTGATGCTCCCGGTTCAAATTACTTTGAAGTGATTGGATCTGTAGAAGAGTTGCAATCAAAGTGCGATGAGTTAGGAGCTGAAGATGCTGAGCTCGACTTACACAGACCATTTGTAGATGGGCTAACTTGGCCGTCACCGGACGGTGGAACAATGCGACGTGTTTCTGATGTTTTAGATGTTTGGTTCGATTCGGGCGCCATGCCCTTCGCACAATGGCATTACCCGTTTGAGAATAAAGAAATGTTTGAAAAACATTTTCCTGCAGATTTTATCTGTGAGGGAGTCGACCAAACTAGGGGATGGTTCTATACATTACACGCGATAGGATCTCTTGTAAAAAAAGATGTGGCGTTTAAAAACGTCGTTGTTAACGGATTAGTTTTAGATGAGAACGGAGAAAAAATGTCTAAATCTAAGGGTAACACCGTTAACCCGTTCGATGTGGTAGAGCGTTTTGGCGCTGACGTCGTTAGATGGTACATGATGAGTAATTCTAGTCCTTGGGATAATATGAAGTTTTCCGAACTCGGCCTTAACGAAGTTAGAGGAAAGCTTTTTGGAACAGTAGAAAATGTTTATCGATTTATGGCCAGTTATGCAAATATTGATGGTTTTTCCTACAAACAAGAGAGGATACAACCATCGGCGCGCCCGGAGCTAGATCAGTGGGCGCTAAGCCGGCTATCCACAACTTCAAAGACTGTGGACGACGCGCTTTCAAGTTACGATTGCACACGCGCAGCTAGAGCTATCGAAGATTATGTCGAGGAACTATCCAATTGGTACATAAGGCGTTCGAGGCCTAGATTTTGGGCTGCAAAAAAATCGCATAGTAGCGGTGTGGCTAGCGAAGAGCATGACAAGGAATGTGCTTACCAAACTACCTTCGACTGCTTGCTAGGGCTTTCAAAATTGATGAGTCCTATCGCGCCATTTTTTAGTGACTGGTTGTATCTCAGATTAACAGAAGTAGCTGAGAATGAGTCTTTGCAGTCTGTGCATCATAGTGATTTTCCCGAAGTAGATGCCGCTCAGATCAACACCCACCTTGAGCATAAAATGGCTTTAGCGAGACAAATTGTTCAGCTTGCTCTGTTGCTAAGAAATCGAGTTGGTATTAATGTGCGGCAGCCCTTAGCAAGGCTTCTTGTAGTAGAGGCGAGTTCAGCTGACCGAGAGGTCGTCGATTCAATGAAAGAAATAATCCTGGAAGAGGTGAATATTAAAAGTATTGAATTTGTAGAAAACTCTGACGGTATTGTTAGCAGGACAGCAAAAGCTAACTTTAAGACTTTGGGGCCTAAACTTGGTAAGAATATGAAAAAGGCTGCAGAGTTAATAGCAGGGCTTTCTCCCGCCGACGTGGGAGAATTAACAAGCTCTGGAACCTTCGAGTTGAGGGTAAATGGTTCATCAATAGAGCTCTCTACAGATGATGTCGAAATCATACATAACGAAATTGATGACTGGGTTGTAGCCCAAGAGAATGGCGTGACTGTTGCTATCGATACAGAAATCACGCAAGAACTTCTGAGTCAAGGTTGCGCTAGAGAAGTGATCAACCGTATCCAATCGTTGCGTAAAGCACTAGACCTGAATCTTACCGATCGCATAGCTATTTCCATGCAGGGGAGCAAGACAATAATTAAGGCGGTCTCTGATAATCTTGAGATTATAAAAAATGAAACCCTATCAACACAGTTACTCTTCGAGCAATCAAAAACGAATCAGGCGGTTGAACATTTTACAATAAACGACGAGACTGTAAGTATTTCTATTGAACTTGATGAGTGCTAAAGCGTATGCAGAATACTAAGTATTCGCGAGACACCGTAAATTTATTTAAAAGGTCGGCGTTAATTTCACTGCTCGTATTGGTTTTTAGCGCTCCGTTTGCTAGCGCCTCCTTGACGCCAACCGAGATGGTCGAGGCGACTATCAGTAAAGCAGTGCTGGCTCTGAAAAAAACCGACGGCAGTCAGGCTGAAAAATGGCAGGCAATAGGGCTCATTATTGACCAGTCTTTCGATTTTAGAAGTATGTCTCAGAATCCATTGTCAGAAGATTGGAAGATGGCGTCTAGGGAAGAAAGGCGCTTGTTCGTGAGTTTTTTTTCTCAGTATCTAGAGGATACTTATCGCAATAACCTAATCCTAACTGGTGATCAGGCGATTAAAATTCTTAGCGAACAAATCAGAAGGACTAGGGCCGTAGTAGAAACACTGGTGTCTAGCTCCGGCAAAAGTGTTCAGGTAACTTATAGGCTGAAAGATAATGGTGGCGACTGGTTTGTCTACGACGTTTTGATCGCGGGTGTGAGCGTTGTGGATGAAGCACGGGAAATGTTCGATGCGATCATAAAGGCGGAAGGTATCGATGGCATGAAAGACGATTTGGAGAATCGGGTCAACATATATAAGAAAAAGTACGGGGCGCTTCCCGATCTATCCTGACCGCGAGCTTGGCGTCAGCATGAGATTTAAGAGAAGTGATTTTTATGGAACCTTTCTCAACCACTCAAAATGAATCTAACACGATCCTTCAAGGGTTTGCACTTCAAAAATCTGGCGAGAATGTTCTGCTTGCGACGGTGATTAAAACGTGGGGCTCATCCCCACGGCCTGCTGGAGCTGTGATGGTCGTTACTGAGTCGGGATTGATCCGAGGTTCCGTGTCAGGAGGTTGCATAGAGGATGAGTTAGCACTGCGAGTGAAGACAGCTTTCCCCAAGAAAATGGAGCAAGTAGAATACGCCTCAGATACTTCCAGAACACTTCCGTGTGGCGGAACGCTCTTGTTAGCACTGGAGCCTTTGTCTTCAATACACGATCCTGAAGAATTGATTGAACGCTTAGCGAGTGGTGGAAGTGTTACGAGGACGCTTGATCTGGTAGCCAATATTTCTTCTTGGAGGGCGACTATAGGCACCGACAGGACAGAATTAGAAGGACAGTTCGCACATCTTGTTTACGAAAAACCCTGGCGTCTATTGGTTATTGGGATGGGTGAGCTTGCGCAATGCGTTTATCAACAGGCGCGATTTTTAGGTTACTCGGTTGAAGTCTGCGATCCGCGGGAGGATTATAGGAGCTCATGGCCTTACCTCGAATGTGACGTTTCTGACAGCTATCCGGACGATTTCTTAAAGCAAAGAGCGTTAGATTCTAAGACTGCGATTGTCGCTTTGACACATGACCCTAAGATAGACGATATGGCAATAATGGAAGCCTTAGTAAGTGAGGCTTTTTATGTTGGAGCGTTGGGCTCGATCCGCACAACTCGAAACCGCGAGCGTCGGTTAATTGAACATTTTGATTTCTCCGAAAGCGAGTTAGCGCGACTTCGTGCTCCAATAGGCGTCGACGTAAATAGTAGAAGGCCTCAAGAGATAGCTCTTTCTATAATGATGCAAATTACTGCTGAGAGAAACAACGTGATACTCCGTTCTGAGCGTGTCCTTTGACCAAAGTTGTTGGCATTCTATTGGCCGCCGGAAAATCATCACGATTCGGTGCGAATAAAATTTTAGCTAGTTTGCCTGATGCAGTACCTATTGGTGTACGTTCCGCGGAAACGCTACGAAAGTGCGTAGATGACTTGTTGGTTGTAGTTGATTCTGAAAATACTGGGACACGAAGTCTTTTTGCAGACAATGGATTTAATGTGACCGTATCGGAGAATTCTAGGCTCGGTATGGGCTACTCTCTGAGTCATGGAATCACCGTAAGTTCGGGGGCCACGCATTGGATAATCGCGCTAGCTGACATGCCTTACCTTGATGTGTCTACGATATGCAAATTGCGTGACTTCTTAGTGACAAGAAATCAAATTACTGTACCAATTTTTGAAGGGAGAGTAGGTCACCCAGTTGGTTTTCCCGTTAACTATAGAGAGCAATTGATGAAACTTGAGGGCGATACCGGAGCACGGAGCGTACTAGATAGCTCCGGAGAACACACTTTTTATTTCATGAGTTCTGACTTAGGGACAGTAAAAGATATTGACGTAAAATCTGATATTCTTGCTTTGGAGTCTGAATAGGTGATGCGCGCATCGAATCTAGCCCGATAACGACAGAAGGGAATTCTTACCTATGGGCGAGGGTCCCTTATATTTATAATTTATGTAGTATAATTTCGCACAACTTAATTATTAAATGTAATAAATCGTGCACCTAGAAATGTTTACATCATGGTCAGCGTGGTTAGTTAACCAACCGACTTTCAGCGAATAAGATCTGATAATGGCGAATATCTGTTTTAAAGTATTTTTTGCTTTCTTAATCCTAAATTTGACACCTTCGACGGCATTCGAGATGGAAGTGTCTGGAAACTTCGGTGCCGAATTCCGGTGGTTTCCAAATGAAGGTACTGTCAGCTCTATGCCACAGGAGTCGTTGTCGATTTCTTTTAAACCTGAATTTTATTCGTCATGGGACGGCGGTAAGCAAAGTATTTTATTTGTCCCGTTCTTACGATACGACGACCAAGACTCTCGTCGGTCGCATGGCGATATTCGAGAGCTAAGCTATATATATTCAAGTAGAAACTGGGAGTTACGTACTGGTTTCCGAAAAGTTTTCTGGGGTGTGGCCGAGTCGAATCATCTAGTAGATATCATTAATCAAAGCGATGCGGTTGAAAATAATGACCTAGAGGACAAGTTGGGCCAGCCGATGGTTAATCTTGCTTTAATCCAAGACTGGGGTACTATCGACTTTTTTGTCCTTCCAGGATTTCGTGAGAGGACTTATTCTGGCAAGCATGGGCGTTTTCAACCCTCGTTCAAATTTGATAAAAGTGCTGCTGAGTATCAGTCCGCTGCTGAGGATAAGCATGTCGATTATGCGATAAGATATTCTACATATATCGACGTAATCGATTTTGGCGTATATCACTTTTGGGGGACCAGTCGCGAGCCACGATTTAAACCAAATGTAAGTGAAACTGGTCAAGTGACGCTTGCTTCGGTCTACGATTTGATACACCAAAGTGGCTTAGATCTTCAGGCAACGGTTGAAAATTGGCTATTCAAGTTTGAATTTTTACGAAGGCAAGGACAAGGTTCTACTTATATGGCGGGGGTGGGTGGATTTGAATACACGATAGTAGGGGTATTGGAGTCAGCTTTAGATTTAGGCCTCCTGAGCGAATACCATTGGGATGAACGGGGAGAAACTAGTAGTTCGCCTTTTAATAACGACTTGTTTCTGGGAGGCCGTTTAGCATTCAATGACAGCTCCGATTCTCAAATATTGGCTGGAGTCTTATCTGATCTTAACAATGATGGGTATTTTTTCAATATCGAAGCTAGTCGTCGATTTGGTAGTTATTGGAAAGCCGAAGTTGAATTTCGGCTTTTAGTTGATACGGGAATGACAGATCCGTTCTATCCATTTAGACACGATGATGTCTTGCAAATCGAGTTATTGAGGTACTTTTAAGCAAAAAAGTGCGAAAATTGAGTTGGTCTTCTAAATATACATTGCTAGCGCGAAATTACACCTTTAAAATACGTTGTGTTTAAGCGATAAGACGCATAAAATCATGGTGTTACAAGCGCAACGGTACATGTTTCATAAAGTTTTGGCTTGATTAAAATCTAAAAGATGCATTTTAATAATTGGAGTTAAAGAGCTAAGCCGATTAGATTTAGAAAATAGCGCTGCACTTACAGGTAGGTAAAGTATGCTTCCGTGGCATATTGTGGCTCGGAATAAAAACTATTACGGAGGGATGAAGGTTGGATCTTGATGAACTAACAAAAGAAGTTCAAGGACGGTATCACAGACTGGTTGATCAGGGTACTGATCCTAATGAGTGGGCCTACGCGTGGCGCTCAGAATATAATCGAGGTGGATTCAAAGCGGTCGATCTACTGATGGAAGAAGTCGTAGACCCTAAGAAGTGCATCGGATGCGCGGCCTGCGTAACTATTTGTCCTGTAGATGTGTTTGACTATGAGGACGAAGTTCCTCTGGATACTAGGGCTGACGCGTGCGTTTTTTGCGAGCTTTGTGTTGATGTCTGCCCCGTTTTGCGTCCGACAGATCGAGACATGAAGGAACAGATCCAATTAAAAGAACCCGTAAAAGATGAGGGGTTTGGTCCCTACGCTTATGGGTGTTACGCCCGTGCTACAGACAAAGCACTTGTTGCGGATGGCCAAGATGGGGGCGTCTGTACGGCGCTAATTCTCCATGGGATGGAGAATGGCACAATTAAAGCCGCTGTTGCCGGTGAAGAGCATGCAGAGAACCCTCAGATGGGCTCTTCGATGTTGCAACAAACTAAAGAAGAAGTAATTCAAGGCGCGCGGTCTCGTTATACATATCAACCTAATACGCTAGCTTTAGTAGAAGCTATGAAAAAAGATGTAGGGCCGCTTGCGGTTGTTGGTGTGCCTTGCCAAGTAAACGGCGTGAGACAACAGCAATTTTCTAGCATAAGACTGGACGTTGCGGAATGGTACCAAAATAATATTTCGCTTGTCGTAGGTCTTCTCTGCTCTGAGGCTTTTACTGAAGAAGGGATAGACTGGCTGGCAGAAGACTTAGAAGTTCCAAAAAAAGATATCATGAATATTAATATCAAAGGAAGGGTCGAAATAAAACTGCGTGATGGGCGTGAAGAAGTTAAATCCTTAAAGAAGTTTGGTAAATATGCACGACCAGCGTGTCTATACTGTATGGACTACTCTGCGGATAATGCAGATATAGCGTTAGGTGGTATCGGTATGGACAAGTGGACATACACCATCATTAGAACTGAGGCAGGACATAAAGCGTGGCAGGCTCTAGTAGACGATGGATGGGTTGAAACCAAAGAGTTTGAAGAAGCGCCCAAAGGAAAAGAATTAGTGATCCGCTTGTCAGAATATAAGCGGAACCGGCCTCTGCCTGCTTTGATGCCAACATTTTCTGAAAGAGAGGAAATAGGAAATCTCGATCCAAAAAATTACTATCGAGGATGGACCGAGGATGCCTCGGCTAAGGAATGGAGGCCACTACCTCCGCCTCCGCCTAAGAAGAAAAAGGCTGTTTCAGTTACAAGCGAGGACGCAAAATGAGCGACAACAAGCAGAAGTTAAGCGACTTGAATGTCATTGTCGCAGGGCAAGGCGGTGATGGGAGCCTCACGGTAGTCAACGTGTTGGCTGACATCCTTCGAGGTGCAGGTCTCCGTGTCTATACCGAAAGGGACGTGTTATCCCGCATCAAAGGTGGAATTACCGCAGCGACGCTTAGAGCATATGATGGAGAGCGCCTTTGCATAAGTAGCGACATCGATCTGTTTGTAGCCTTCGATCAAGCTGCAATTGGAAAATATGCGTTTAGACTGAATGAGAGAAGTACCGTAATCTACGATAGCTCTAATGGAGAAATTAGTAGTGATAATCTACTGCCAGAGAATGTTCGACTTATCGGGGTACCACTAAGCCGGTATGCGGTGAAGCACTTTAGGCGGGATATTTATAAAAATAGTATTTCGTTCGCGGTGATCGGTCGACTAATCGGATTAAAAGATGACGATATGAAGAGATCTTTTGAAAAACGTTTTGGTCGTCGAGGAGCCCAGGCGCTGAAGTATAACTTAGATGCTCTGGAAGTAGGCTGCGCTCTTGCCGATGAAAGTGGCTTGGAGGTTGGGAAAGGGCGGTTCGAAATAGAGTCGTCAGATTCGGAGCCTCACATGCTAATTACAGGTAATGAGGCTGTTGCGTTTGGATTTGCTGTCTCTGGTGGTAGGCTATTTGCAGGCTATCCTATCACGCCTTCGACAGATGTGATGGAATGGCTGGTAAAATGGCTTCCCAAATTTGGCGGAGTCGTTAAGCAGGCGGAAGATGAGCTGTCCGCAATCAATATGGCGATTGGCTCTGCGCTGACTGGCACGCGAACCATGACAGCGACATGCGGTCCAGGGATAGCTCTTATGCAAGAAGGTATCGGTCAGCTAGGGATGGCTGAGATAGGGGTAGTAATAGTTGATGCTCAAAGAAGTGGCCCGAGTACAGGAATGCCAACTAAGCCTGAGCAGAGTGATATTAATCTTTTGTGCTACGGCGGTGCAGGAGATTTCCCTCGAGTCGTGCTCGCACCTGGAACGCCTGAAGAATGTTTTTTTCTTGCGGTAGATGCAAATAACTTGGCTGAAAAGTATCAGTTGCCGGTTTTTATGTGCCTAGACCAAGGCCTCTCCCAAAATACCGCTACCATAAATCCTATAGATCTAAACAAGGTAGAGATATATAGAGGCGATAGGCTAGACGAAAAGCAGCTAGCTAGTCAGGACGTGTATAAGCGATATAATTTTACCGAGAGCGGTGCGTCAAATTTTGCTCCACCAGGTACCCCTGGTGGAATGGGTCTTGTCACTGGCAACGAACACGATGAGTTTGGCCTAGTGTCTACAGATCCAGTTAATCGGAATAAAATGGTCGAAAAACGCGCCAAGAAAATGGTTAGCATGATTCCGGAGCTGCCTCGCGCAATCTCTCACGGGGTGGAAACCGCGGATATCGGGTTTATTGGAGTAGGGATGTGCTATGGGGTAATACTCGAGGCCATGGACTTACTTGCAGAGAAAGGTATCCACGCACAATATCATCAGGTACGGACATTGTGGCCTATGCTTGATGAAACCCCAGCATTCACTGCGAGGTGTAAGAATATATTCGTAGTGGAATATAACGCTACAGGTCAGCTCGCCAAACTTATAATCGCTCATGGCGGGGAAGAGTCTAACATTTCGAGTATTCTTCGGTACGATGGTATTCCAATGCAAGCTAAAGATCTTGTTAGCCAAGTAATGACTAAACTCAACCTTAAAGAGGATGAAGTCGCATGACAAAAACATTTACACCCGCTAGACCCATTTGGTGCGCAGGTTGCGGCGACTTCGGCGTTTTACAGGCGTTAGTAGGAGCCATGGAAGAGCTGAACATACCTCCTCACGAACGTTTTGTGACCGCAGGCATAGGGTGTTCTGGTTCGCTGCAGAATAATTTATCTTGTTATGGTTACCACACGTTACACGGAAGAGTATTGCCTACAGTGACTGGCGCCAAGCTTGCTAACCCGGAGTTAACAGTAGTTGGCGTAGGGGGTGATGGAGATGGTTATGCCATAGGTGGTGGGCACTTGATGCACGCATTTAAGCGAAACCCGGGTATCACTTATATTGTGATGAATAATGGGACTTACGGCCTCACGAAGGGGCAGGCATCCCCAACGGCGCCGACAGGTTACCAAGATAACGTCGAGGAAGATCTAGATCCAGTCATGCTAGGCTTGAGTATCCCAGGTTCAACATTTATTGCGAGGGCGTATAGCGGGCAGCCTGCGCAGCTTTTGCGTCTGACCAAAGCCGCATTAGAGCATACGGCTGCAGGTGGGGGTATGTCTTACCTAGAGGTGTTGTCGCCGTGCGTGACATATAACGATACCTATAGAGACTGGAGAACTAGTGTCTATGACGTAGATGAGGAAGAAGGGTACGAGCCAACTAACAGAGCCATGGCCTTCACCAGGATGCAGGAACTTCGCGAAGACGGTAGGTTGCCGCTCGGTCTAATATATACTGGAGAAAGACCATCTCTTGAATCACTATCTTTGAATATGGACTTTGTTGCGCCCGCTCTACAGGATATTACCAAACCCGATTTGAGCGGAGTTTGTAATGATGCACTTCAATCTTTCATCAAGTAAACCTAGCCTAAAGTATGAGCCAAATTTTCGTTAGTATGTTATAAAAGTATCGTTGATTTAATAGGTCATTAAGGGGGCGAAAACCATGGCGGCAGATAAGCGAATTACGCCCCGCAATTTTAGTTTTGATTTTCCAGATGACTTAGACCCCAAGTGGGTTTCTGGCGACGTATTCAGGGCCCATTTTTTCAACGGGGTGTCACTAACAATGCCCTATCTAGAACCTTACCTGTGCAAAACTAATAACGATGCAAGGGCCTTTATCCAAGATCCCGAACTCCTCCAAGATATAAAGGATTTTAATAGTCAGGAGTATCGTCATCACGAGTGTCACAAGCGGTTAAACTCATTACTCCGTAAAAATGGTTATCCCGAGTTTGAGGAAGTTGAACGAAAGATCCAAGAGTCATACAAACGTTTGTCGGCAAAGTCGCTCCGCACAAGACTGGCTTATAGCGCTGGATTTGAGACAATGACTCAAGGATTCACTAAATGGATGTGCGGCAAGCGCGTCAAACTGTTCAAAGACAGCTGCCCGTACATCACCTCTTTTTGGCTAATGCACATGGTAGAGGAAGTTGAGCATAAAACAGTTGCTTTTGATGTATATATGGCTCAGTCCGGAACCTATGTCCATCGAGCGATAGGAGTATTTCATGGCAGCTTTCACGTATTGGGCTATGGCTTACTGGGGATGTTGACGGCATTAAAGAAAGATAAATTATTGTGGACGATAAAAGGACAATTTGGCATTGCTCGCATGCTTGGTTCAGTTATATGGAACGTGGGTCCTTCATTATTAAATGCCCTTCTTCCTTGGCACAATCCGAGAGCTACTTATGATCCGGAATGGGTTCATGATTGGGTTAATGCTTACCCTGATGCTGATCCCGATTGTCAGCCTCTTGTCGACACAAATCATCCTGAGATGCCAATACCACATTCGTAAATTTACTCAGTAAAAATTTGTGTATATTTTTTAATTCAAAATTTCTAATTATCTGGGGAGTAAGTTAGATGGATAATTTACAGCGCATCATGCTTCTAAATGGACTTTTAGTTATATTAGTAGCTTCTCTATCTGGCTTTATGTTGCTTTTCCAATTAGTGGGAGGGGTCGAAGTTTGGCCGGGTCATATCATCGAAATACCAGTATATGGTACATCAGAAGGCTGGGTGAGAGCTCATACTGGCGGGCTTTTGAATGGGGTGCTTGTTATGCTGGTAGGACTTTCATTACCCCATCTTCGATTAACTGAGACTAAGAACAAAATTATGGCATATGGCTTTTGCTACTGCGCTTGGTCTTTCACAGTGTTTTATTGGATAGGGAACGCTGTTGGTAACAGGGCACTAACTTTTGGAGATAACCCTTTAGGAGAGAATTCATTGCTCAGTATTATTGGATTCTTACCTGGAGCTCCTAGTGTATTCATTGTGGTTATACTATTAGTAATTGCAGCTAATGCGTTACTTAGGAAAAACCAATAATGGGAAATAGACTCGAAGGAAAAACCGCGCTAATTACTGGAGGGAGTAGGGGCCTCGGCAGAGCGATGGCAATTGCTTTTGCAAAAGAGGGCGCAAATGTCGCAGTGGTCAGCCGTAAGTTAGAAAACTGTGTGGTTGTTGCGCAGGAAATAGAATTAATTGGACGAAAGGCGCTGCCGCTGGCATGTCACGTGGGAAAATGGAATGAATTAGAGCCTATGGTTGAAACCGTTGAAGAAGGGTTAGGACCTATTGACATACTAGTCAACAATGCCGGCATGTCTCCACTTTATCCGTCTCTCGAAGAAGTCTCGGAGGAGCTCTTTGACAAAGTCATAGCTATTAATCTGAAGGCACCTTTTAGATTGATGGCATTAGTAGGTTCTCGGATGAAAAAGGCAAAAATTAAAGGATCGATAATTAATATTTCGTCAACAGCGTCAGAGGTTCCTTCCCCCAGCTCACAGCCCTACGGGAGCGCAAAGGCAGGCTTGAATGCTCTGACACAAGCCTATGCACACGCTTATGGTGACGGAGTTAGGGTTAACTGCATTATGGCAGGGCCATTTATGACTGACATATCAAAAGCGTGGGATATGGCATCTTTCAAGGAACGAGCTTCTATATCTGCAAGCGGCCGAGGCGGAGAGCCGGATGAAATTGTCGGTGCGGCATTGTATTTTGCCGGCGAAGAATCAAGTTTTACAACCGGGGCCACCCTTAGAGTAGATGGCGGATGGTCCGGCGACGGAGAGTAAGTGTTCAAATTCCTATTAAACCGGACCTAATTAGCTGCCTAAAGCATCCGCATATCCTTATCTTTAGTCGTGTATTAGGTATCTAGTTTAAAGATATATCGAATCTCTCTTAGAAATGCCGTATCCAAACGGTTTTACCTAGAATAGCTAAATCATCCCATGTTCGTGGATAGCTCAGCTCTTTCATATGTATTATTTAACATAATATACATTATGCGAAGTTTTGTTTATCAATCAATTACACGACGTCCCACCTTTTTACCCATTATCATGTTGTAATAGAGCCTAATACTATAAAATTCGTATGTTATTTTATGATATCAATACCCTTGATTACTGCAGGCATTTTAATAGGCGCTATGCTTGGGCTAACCGGCGGAGGTGGCTCGTTACTAAGCGTTCCCGCTTTGATTTACTTAGCAGGACTGCCGATCCGAGATGCAATTGCCAATTCTCTCGCGATAGTTACCCTGACAAGCCTAGTAGCGCTTTCGCTACAAATTCGGAACAAACACATAAATTGGCGTGTAGGAGCCACTTTTTCGGTTGTATCAGTTATAGGTGCATTTGTTGGTGCTAAGTTAGCGGTCTGGATCCCGGCACTCATCATTCTATTGCTGTTTTATTCAGTGATGTTAAGTAGCGGTTACAGCATGATTTCTAAAGCGAAAGGCAAAACCAACAAATTAATGGCTGACGTGGGCTCCATAAGACTGGCTGGACTTGGTCTTTCCCTCGGCGCATTTACTGGACTAGTAGGAGCTGGTGGCGGCTTCCTTGTTGTCCCAGTACTGGTAATTTACGCCGGACTTAGTATGAAAACTGCAGTTGGGACGTCGTTACTAGTGGTCAGCCTGAAATCGTTTGCGGCGTTTGTGGGTTATAGTAGTCATGCGACTATTGACTATCCACTTATCGGATATATCGCGGTATTTGCAGCTCTGGGTGCTTGTATTGGTGTAGCGATTAGTTCCCGTATTCGAGAGGACCAGCTGCAGCTGTGGTTTGGAATCGTATTATTTCTGTCCGCCTTATTACTTGGTGGCTATGAGATTATTAGTTGGCATAATGACCATCGATAGGCTCCTGTCATAGCTCAACAGCCGCCCTTCTCCCTTTGCCTGGCTAGATGTCAGGCGCGTTTAAAAGCGATACACATGTCGGTGTGGGGAGTGCAGAAATTAATCCATGACGATTTCGTAATTTCATTGTATTGTGAAAGGCTAAGGGAGCTCTACTAACTTGGGTCGGTGAAGCTATGATAATGATTACGGGAGAATGTTATGTCTAGTGATTTAACAATGGCTGTCGCTGGCGGCGGATTGATTGGCTTGTCAGCAGTGTTGCTGATGCTATTTAACGGTCGGATATTAGGAGTTAGTGGTATTGCCAGTAATCTTATTTCAGGATTAAATTACAGCCGAAAATATTCTGCAGCATTTGTTCTCG
>CAJWTO010000030.1 GCA_913047675.1 uncultured Pseudomonadota bacterium
GAAAATGGAGAATAACTCGGATTTTCAGGTCCAGCAATGTATGTTAGTGCAGTCGTCAAACCTTTATTTTCAAAAGCAATTTGAACCAAATGACGCTTGTAACCGTTTTTCTCTCGATAATCCAAGTTGTTTTTGACCTCTTCCCAGTCCCGATCAGCGATACCAAATGCCACTCCAACGCATTGGGATGACCCATCTCTCACCAAAGTGACGACCCGGCCAGGACTCACCGGCGTTCCTCTATGATCAGATGATAATTGCCAGAATCTGCGACTCCACCCGGACAATGACGCTTTTCTTCTCTTGATATAGGGTATGGCCGGTCGCCATATTAGTGACCCATAACTAAAAATCCATTTCATATGACCCTCAAAGATATTAGTTTAATAAAATCAAGTAAAAATACTTATAAAATAACAATAAACCGGACAAATCTGCTAGCGAATTTATTTGATTAAACAACCAAATTAAACTTATAAATAACTGTATTATATGATAAATTAAGTATATAGTAATTTTTTTACCAAACACAAGAGTAGGCATGATTGCTGGAAAGCTTACAGATACTGTTATATCCCAACTCGAAGAGCGCAGCAAAGTTTACAAAGCGCTCGATGGTGACGGAATGTCCCTGATGGTTCAGCCTAGTGGGAAAAAATGGTGGCGATTTGATTTTAAATACCACAAAAAACGAAACTCTATTTCACTTGGAGTCTATCCTGACATCACGCTCTCAATTGCGAGAGAAAAGAGAGTAGCATGTTTAAAAGCATTGGCAGCGGGGATTCACCCTACAGTAGGGAGAGACAATATCCTACACAATTTTTATGAAAATCTAAATTTCAGAAATCTAGCTGAGTCTTGGTTCAGTAACTGGAAAAAAAATAAAACTGAAGTCCATATGCTCAAAATCCGGAATCGTTTGAGTGATGATATCTTACCGTGGTTAGGGGACAAGGCAGCAAAAGATATCGATGAGAAGACTCTACTTGACGTCATCAAAGACATAGAAATATCAAACTCAATAGACAAGGCACATCGAATTAGGCAAACACTAAATCAGATATTTAAGTATGGCGTAGGTTTAGGGATGCTTGATATGGACCCTAGTAAGCATCTGCGGCACAAACAACTTTCATTAGTCAATGCCAGGTATCCGCGTATCGTGAGTAGTAACCACCTCAAGCAAATTATGACAGAAATAATGAACTACAGAGGGCATAGAAATTGTAAATTGGCGCTACAATTCGCACCACTCGTTTTTGTGAAGCCTGCCGCTTTATTAAACGGTAAATGGAATGAAATAAGTTGGGACGAGAGATTGTGGCTGATCCCAGCCAATATAAATACCAGGCAATCTCTACATGCTGTGCCGTTATGCGATAAGGCACTAGAAATTCTCACTAAGTTAAATCCTCAACATCTTAAAAAAGGCTACATTTTTCATAGTCATAGCGGTGCTAATATACCCCTAAGTGCTAACACGCTAAATCATGCATTAGCTAAGATCGCATCAAACGGAGTAGAAAGAATTACAATAACAAGTTTTCGAAACGTGGCAGAAACATATCTAAAGGAGATGGGGTGGAACGATCACACGATCGGGGCACAACTTGGTAAATCTTTTAGTAGTTATACTCATCAAAAACAAAACTGGAAACTTAACCTAAATGAGCGCAGGAGTATGATGACTGTATGGGCCGACTACTTAGAATCATTGACTTCCACGGCCGACCAAATATCTATGTATGCAGCTGTGCGTCCAAAAACAAAACTCCGGACGGACGTGACCAGATGAGTAAACTATCATTTGCATGTTTGAGCCTATTATTGATGGTCCTAATTTTACCTGTGACTAACGCGATAGCTTGTGATCAAGACGAGGACTGTGGCGTCGGGGTTTGTATAAAAAGAGAAAAACGAGCTCAGGGAATATGCTATCGCTTAGAGCCAAATCAAAAACAAAAAAATAGGCTGGAATCGCCTCGTGAAAAAGCGATCGGGTTAATGGGCGACCCAAATAAAATGCTTAAGGAGCATTTTCCAGGGAAAAAAATAGGAAAAATTTGTATAGTCAGCACCGACTGTAACAAAGGACAAGATTGCGTTCACGCGGGGTTTGAGGGTCGTTGCATGGAACTCTAATTATCAGTGGTTTATTTTCATAAACACTTTTTGACTAAAAATAAACCAGTGGTCTTCATGGAAACGACCACCTCTAAGTTCTGATTAAGTCCCTCAATTAAAGAATTGACAATACCTCTATCTGGCTTAGATACAGATAAACGAGTTGAAAGTATTGAGACGCGTAAACGCAACGTATCACCTGGTCTTACGGGTATTAACCAGCGCACTTCATCAACTCCTGGGGAACCCAAGCTGGCAGCTGGAGCAATAAAATGCTCCGTCATCATTCTCATAATCATTGAGCACGTGTGCCACCCACTGGCTATTAAACCACCAAAAGCATGCTTTTTAGCAGCCTCTTTATCTAAGTGGAACAGTTGAGGATCGTAGTTAGTAGCAAAATTTACAATCTCGTCTTCGCTAACACGGTACGAACCAAACTCGTGACAAACACCCGGAACATAATCTTCAAAAGATTCAAATAACACGATACGCTAGCTACAGTACTCGAGAGAGTGACTACCTTTTGGCTATCGCCACATAATCTCTCGCTGAGTAACCAGTATAGAGTTGCCTAGGACGACCTATCCTTTGACTGGGATCTTCTATCATTTCATTCCATTGCGCCGCCCAACCAACTGTCCTGGCCAAAGCAAACAACACTGTAAACATCGAAGTAGGAAAACCCATGGCTTTCAAGGTGATACCAGAATAAAAATCTATATTAGGATACAGTTTCTTCTCTACAAAATATTCGTCAGAAAGAGCGATCCTCTCAAGCTCCATCGCTACATCCAAAAGTGGGTCATCCTTAATACCAAGCTCTGCTAAAACTTCGTGACAAGTCTCCTGCATGACTGTTGCTCTCGGATCGTAGTTCTTATAAACACGATGACCGAAGCCCATAAGTCTAAATGGATCATTTTTATCCTTAGCTTTCTTTATATAGTCCGGAATACGACTAACGCTACCGATTTCGGAAAGCATCTTCAGAGCCGCCTCGTTAGCTCCGCCATGAGCGGGTCCCCAAAGACATGCAATCCCCGCAGCAATACAAGCGTAAGGATTAGCACCTGAAGAGCTTGCCAATCTCACTGTAGAAGTAGAGGCATTCTGCTCGTGATCAGCGTGTAGAATAAAAATTCGCTCCATCGCTCTCACTAGAGTCGAACTTATCGGCGCACTATCAGTTGGTTTCTGAAAACACATGTTCAGAAAATTCTCGGCATATCCTAACCCTTTTACAGGCTGTACGAAATTTTCACCAACTGAGTGTCTAAAAGCCATCGCGGCAATAGTCGGTATTTTTGCGATCAATCGTTGGCTCGCCTCCAGTCTATGCGACGCATTGTTGATCTCTGTAGCCTCATGATAATAAGCTGATAGTCCTCCAACAACGCCACAAAGCATAGCCATAGGATGTGCGTCCTTACCAAACCCAGAAAAGAAATTATGCAGTTCCGATGGAACATTAGCCTCATTCGCGATCGAGGTGGTGAACTCGTTATAGTCATTTTCGTTAGGTAATTCACCTTTCAACAAGAGGTAGGATGTTTCCAGGAAGCTACTTTTCTCGGCAAGTTCGCCAATAGGATAGCCTCGGTAAAGAAGTATCCCTTCATCCCCATCAATATAGGTTATTTTTGACTCGCAACTGGCCGTAGAAGTAAAACCAGGATCGTAAGTAAAGCGTCCAGTTTGGGCGTAGAGTTTAGAGATATCTATTACACTCGGGCCTATAGTCCCATCAAAAATAGGAAATTCATGGTTAGAGTCCCCCAATTGAAGGTTGGCCGTATCAGCCGTTTCTGTGATTTTTTCTTCGCTCATACAGCATGCCTCAAAGTCTCGCTCGCAAAAACAGTTCGTTTTTTATAACGTACTGCAGCAATTTTTCCATCGAAAAAGGGGTAGTTCTGTTATAAAGGAAACCAATCATTTCCCAATGCATGAATTGATTGGGCTTCCCCGTTTCAATCAGATTATAAAATATATACGTATCTAATTCATCAGATCGTTAAGAAAAAGGAGTACTTATCTCGAAAACATAAGGAAATAAATCATATAAAACAATGACTTATGTCTTTAAGTAGTTGTCGAAATTGGGTCGGATCTACCTAATATCCCCAACTTGACGCGCTCTAATCCGATATCCTAAGCGTGGGAAATGAATAAAAACTTCCCCCAGATCGGTAGCGGGGTTACGAACAATTAATCTACTCTCATCTGCGTACTCTAACCATCCGTAGGTAGAGGAATCTTCACCAAAAGGGGACACTTCTACCATTTCTCCTAGTTTGATTTCCTCGCTCATCTCATAACTCGGAGAGCTGATTAGATCCCCCGGCGAAGACACACGCGCCAGATCTAGAGCTGCCTCGCTGGTCGTAGGGCTACTATTGCCCCAACCAATTTTACTAATCCTAGCCTTCCATTGCAGCAATTTCGGCATGTCATTTAAAAGCGACAGATCTCCGACGATTTTTTCGATAAACCAAGGACATTGATAGACAGCTAAATCGGCAAGGCTCAATGAGTCAGATAAAATATAATTTTGACCACCCGATAATAATCCTTCGATCCAATGTAACTGCGCCTTTACCTGAGGAAAATAAGTTTTAGCTGATTGACGCACCCTTTCTAACGACGGCGGCACCTTACCATGCAATTTAGCCCTATCTAAATGAAATGCAAGAGGAAACTTATTCGCATACAAACCTGTCACATATAAGGCAAGTGGCCGCATGAGGCTATTTTCGGCCCAATAAATAATTGTTTCACATTGTGCCTTTGTTCTCGCGACACAGGCACCAGGATAAATAGTTGGGTTAGGATATAAGCTCTCCAATACTTCCGCTATTAACCTCGTATCGCAATAAACATCAGCTCCTATCTGAAGGACTGGAGCACGCCTGTAACCGCCGGTGAGATGCGTAAAACCAGGCTTGGGACCATACGATGGTACCTCCACTGACTTCCAAGAAACACCCTTGTACCCTAAAAGCAGCCGGATCTTCTCTGAGTAGTTAGAAAAATCATAATTATACAATATCACGTAAACAATCCATCCTAGTAAAAGCTGATACTAAGTATTCACGGAATCAAAAAAGGCAAGAAGTAACTGATTGTAGTCCTGGTAAGCTTCGATATTGCTCACATGAGCCGTCGAGAGCTCCTCGTAACGAGAACCGGAGATCAATGTCTTCATTTTGCGCATTTCGACCGGAGGAGTACCAACGTCATACCTCCCTCCAATCAATAAAGTAGGCACGTTAATAGAAGACAAATCCGACAAATAGTTAAGGCGCTCTAACGCCCCACAACAAGCGATATAACCAGAAATTTCCGTGGCACTGACCATGTTTCGAATCCCGTCAACCTCTGCTTGGTTATTGTCGATAAAGTCTTTTGTAAACCATCTCTCCATCGTTGCATCTAATATTGGGGCTAACCCCCCCGAAACAACCGTCGTTACCCGATCCTTCCATACTTGCCGAGCCTGATCAGAAAACGTCGCGACACAATTACTCGCCGTAAGGCTTTTGAATCGAGACCCATGCAAAATACCTAGCCCTAACGCTGTCATTCCACCCATTGATAATCCAACAAAATTCGCCTGACTGACTTCTAATGCGTTCATCAAGTGAATTACATCACTCGATAGATCGTCAAAATTAAAGGGATTGGTCGGCACAGTAGTCCTTCCATGGCCTCTTTGATCGTAACGTATTATATGAAACTGACTTTTTAGGGCCTCAACCTGTCTGTCCCACATACGAAGATTTGCGCCCAATGAATTCGAAAAAATAACTGTCGGAGCGCCTTTATCGCCTTCCTCTTCGTAGTAAAAATCAATTCCATCTCTCTTAACAATTGGCATCGTCTTTTATCCTTTTTAAAATAAAATTTTTTCTAGGCTCAATTCCTTGCAAGCGAAAATAGTTGAAGCCATTGCATGAGGTATAAAGTAGCATTGGCGATAGAGAAAACGTATCTTTTTACTGAAGAAATCACAAAAATATATGAAAAATAAGAAAATCAATACCGATATCAATATTTACCTCGTAAGACACGGAGAGGCGGCTAATAGCTGGGCGGAAGCATTCGATTCGCCATTAAGTGAATTAGGAAACCAGCAAGCAAAATCAGTCTCTAGAAGCTTCGGAGAGACTCCGCTTTCGATCGTATCGAGTCCTATGCTGAGAGCTAAGCAAACCGCGGCGCCGTTGTCCCAAATCTGGAATGTTAGCGTAAAAATCGACGATTGCTTTATAGAAATACCCTCCGACTCAGAGGAGAGTGATCGTAAAAAATGGCTGCAGCAAATCTTTAAACAAGAATGGAATATGGTGAATAGACAGATATGGGAATGGCGAGAAAGAGCCTTCGAAGCCCTATTATGTAAAAAATCCGACACAGTTATTTTCACTCATTTTATGCTTATAAATGCAGTAATAAGTAAAATCGAAAAGACCAATCAGCTCGTATTTTTTTCGCCTGACAACGCTTCGATCACTCATTTAAAAGTTACCAACGAGCGCAGTATAAAAATAGTTAAGCTAGGACGAGAAAAGAAGACGGTCGTGAATTAAACTAAACTCTACAAGCGATAAAGTATTAAATAAGTATATGTAACGTCGGAGGTTTTGTCAGGATGCAGGTTGGGATCGCGCTAAGAAATATGGGATCGGGGGCTACGTCAGAAATACTTTCAGGCGCGGCAAAATTTGCTGATGACTCGGGCTTAGACCACCTATGGGTTCTAGACCATATAGCGATCCCTCCGGATGATTCCGAAGGGTCCGGAGGTCGTTATGTCGACCCACTCGCTACATTAGCGTTCATCAGTGGCATCACCAAAAGAATTCAAATTGGTACATCGGTCTTGGTCCTACCCTATAGAGAAAAATTTACCACCGCGAAGTTAATTGCATCAATCCAAGATCTGAGTAATGAACGGCTACTACTTGGCGTTGGACCCGGTTGGATGGAACCAGAATTTAAGGTCGTAGGTAAAGATATAAAAAATCGCGGGACTGACACAGATTTAACTATAGATTTTATCAATGAGTGTTTTGAGAATCATATCATGATCGAAAATGAACAAGATTTTATCTTCAGTCCGAGGCCCAAAAAGCCACCTATTCTGATAGGAGGAAATTCGACGAAAGCGCTACAAAGAGTCTTAAAGCGGGGAGATGGTTGGATGCCGATGATCAAAGATGATGAAGCTCTTGTAAGTGCTTGTGCCAAACTGACAGAAAATATGGTATCTCGCCGAAAAATTTTACCGATGATTATCCCACTTAGACAACTAAACCTGGTTGACCTTAATGAATCCGTAGATATCATTTTAAAACTTAAAGAGGCAGGCTGTACGGGCGTAGAACACTTCCAATCCTACGCGACGCTAGACGAATTTAAATACATTGCAGATCGATTACTAGAAATAAAAAATAAGGTGTAAGCAAATTAAAAACTTCTTTCAAAGAAACAAAAAGTCTAATTATTATGAAAAGTAGAGGAAGCGTTGCCATAATCGGGGGTTCAATGGCAGGTTTGTTCGCTGCTATTTCACTAAGATCTCTTAACTTTGATGTAAACATATTTGAGCGGTCTGCCGGCGACCTGACAAATGGAGGTGCAGGTATCGCTACGCACAGTGAGTTGTATGACGCGTTAGAAACCGCGGGTGTCGAACTCAGAGCCGAAATGGGTATTCAGTCGAATGGTCGTATTATGTTCGATAATGAAGGCAAAATAATGCACCGAGTAGTGATGAAGCAAATCATGACTTCTTGGGGACTTATCTATAGATTTCTTCGAAAACAAATACCGAAAGAAAATTACCACAGCGAACATTGCCTTAAAAACCTATCTTTCTCCGGAAAATCAGTAACAGCTGTTTTCGCTAATGGGGATAATGTTACAACCGATTGGCTTATTGGTGCAGATGGGGCGCGATCTCAAGTGCGAAGAATCGTCGCACCCACAATCACGCCTATTTACGCTGGATATCTAGGATGGCGTGGCTTAATAGATGAAAACCTGATCCCTAAAGAAGTAGTCGATCAACTTTCACTCCAAATGGCTTTTGGTATGGCCCCCGGAGGGCATTGGCTCGGATATCTCGTCGCTGGGCCAGATGACGCTCTGAATGAGGGGAATAGGTGGTATAACTGGGGTTGGTATCGAACAGCCGATGAAGATTCCTTGCAGGCTCATCTTACCGATAGCAATGGTGAATTCCACCATAATGGTATTCCTGCGCACCTCATCAGAAAAGAAATAATCAGTGTCATGAGAGAAGAGGCGAAAAAATTCCTAGCACCTCAGATTGAAAAAATCATTGAGTCCACCGCGACTCCCTTCCTACAACCAATGTATGACTTCTCTTCAAAACAGCTTGTATTCGAGCGCGCGATCCTAGTTGGCGATGCTGCATTCACCGCTAGGCCTCATGTAGGAATGGGCGTGTCTAAAGCTGCGTTCGATGCCTCATCTCTAGCTCAAGCGTTATCTAAAAATAATCCAGCCTCACTTAAAGAATGGGAGAGTTCAAGATTGAAATTTGGTAGGGCCGCGGTCCAATGGGGTCGCGATTTAGGAAGCTACCTTGGACCAAAAGCCACAGATCCAGTATCCAAACAAAAAGCAGAGTACTATATGAGGCCCGAAACTTTACTCAGCGTAACTGCATCTAGTGAGCCACAAAAGTACCTACGAATGGAAGCTTAAAGATAGTAAAACTGGTGGATTTTTTCGCCATAAAAAGCAACCATTGTCGGAAAGCGTTTAGTGATAATTTTGGTGTTTCGCAAAATGGGGGGATTAAATAATGAAGATTGATAAAAGTTGGATCGATCTATGGGTAAGGGCGATCAACCAAGATCCGGCATGCCTTAGTAACGGATTTAAGTTCAATGATTCATTTACCTTCGAGATTTCAGACAATCGATACACCTTCCACGTACAGAAAGGCATTATTGAACGAACGGTAATAAACCCGGGTCCTCTCGAACCAAGTACTTTCACGCTATCAGCGGATATTTCAGTTTGGGAAAATTTGTTTAGTCACAATCCACCTCCAATGTATCAGGCAATTTTTTCCGCTATCGGTGCGGGACACATGAAGGTAGAAGGAGATATACGACCGATCTTTCAGCAAATGACAACACTTTCCTACTGGGTTCAGTCAGCAAGAGAAATGAGTGGCCCCATAGAAGTACCGCCAAATACTGATTGGAGAGATGAGTGGCAAACAGTCGGTCGCTATACTAATGTCACCATAGATGGATGCCGCCACAAAGTATTTTACTTCGAAGCTGGAACCGGCATACCCGTTTTATGTCAACACACCGCCGGTAACGAAAATCGGGAGTGGCGCCACTTACTTGAAGATCGAGAGCTAACCAAAAAATATCGGTTCATCGCCTATGATTTACCGGCCCACGGAAAGTCCGATCCGCCCTATGACAAGGATTTTTTCGCCGAGAATCAATTACTAACTTCAGATTGGATAACGCGATTCATTATTGAATTACAAAAGTCCTTAAAAATCGAACGGCCAATTTTTTTAGGTTGTAGTATTGGTGGCGTCATTGCACTTCATTTAGCCGAGTTGTTCCCCGAAAAATTTCGTGCGGTAGTTGCTTTGGCCGGGGCAGTTCCCACTTCAGGTTTTTTTCACGACTGGTGGATTGACCCAGCAATAAATTCAAACTTAATTCAGGCAGGTTTAATAGACTCGGTAGGGCCCACCGATATTTCTAAAAGTGACCGACAAATAAATAGAATTTGTCAAGGTTCGCACCCTAAGAGTATGCGAAATGACTTACATCTATGGGGGGCAGATAATGCCGACTTAAATAGAGCGAGTCGGATCGATCCGACTAAAGTGCCGATCTTCATGTACTCTGGTCAGTACGACTTTACATGTCCTCCAGAGCTTGTAGAAGAATCCGCGAATGCCATTGGCCCTGAAGTCCATTATGAGATGCTAGAAAACTTAGGCCATTTTCCCATGTGCGAAAATTACCCTAGGTTCAGACCGACATTGGTAAAAACCTTAGACAAAATCGAATCTATGGAGTGAGGCGTTAGGTAGCGCATACTGGTGGCCGTTTGTCGTTCCAAGGTAATTCTTGCTCTAATCTGGCAGCCAACCGCAGAAGAAGATCTTCCCTCCCCATTTTCGCGGTAAAATGCAGTCCGACAGGTAGATTTTCGTCCGTCCAATACAATGGTAGAGAGATCGCGGGCTGACCGCTCGCATTTGCTAAATAAGTATAAGGAGAAAACTCCGCCATGCGTCGACGCAGTTCAAAAGGGTCGCCATTGTAGACTAGCGTACCTAATTCAACCGGTGGTTTTCCTAAGGTCGTAGTCAACCATATATCGCGATCTTCATAAAATTCGCTTAAATTGCGCACCTGCGACTGAATGTCCTGCACAGCCAACAAGTAATCTGCAGCAGTGAGGCTCAATCCACGCTGGCCAAAAGCCCACACGAATTCCTCAAAATATTCAGGAGACAACTCGCGACCTAATCGGCGGCTCCAATCTCGAAGTGCCCACGAAACACCACACGCAAGTACCGTTGTAAAATTCGTCCAAAGTTTCATGGCATCAAATGACGGAGCTACTTCCTCGACTATATGTCCCATCGAATCACACATTCTGGCAGTATCCAATATAGCCTGGACACACTCGCTACTTAGCGGATCTCCAAGAGGTGTCTGGATGGAAAAACCGATACGAAGCTTGCCAGGTTCCCTTTCTATCTCTTTACGGTAACAATCTCCATTCGGAGGTGCGTTATAAGGCTCACCAATATGAGGCCCTGAAATCGCATCCAATAATGCTGCAGTATCTCTAACAGTACGTGTCAAACCATTCTCGACAAAAAATCCACCTAGGAAATCACCGTAGTGTGGCGCTAAAGTCGAACGTCCTCGAGAAGGTTTTAGACCAACCAGTCCGCAGGCAGATGCTGGTATGCGTATTGATCCTCCGACATCGTTGCCATGTGCCATAGGTACCACACGAGAGGCAACCGCCGCGCCAGCGCCGCCGCTGGATCCTCCGGGAGTTCGCTTTAGATCCCAAGGATTACGTGTTACCCCAAACTTTTTGGGTTCTGTCGTGACGCCAATCGCTAATTCTGGCAAATTAGTTTTTCCAATTGTTATCAAACCAGCGGCATTGAAACGCTTATAAATCTCTGAATCTACCGAAGGAACATAGCCCTCTAGAAAGCTACTACCCTCATAGAATGGAACACCAGCCACCTCTGCTGCAAAGTCTTTCATTAAAAATGGTACCCCACTAAAAATACTTTCTTTCACGGGAGTGCGTGATAGATGCAATGCTGAATCAAACATCTCTGTTATCACAGCATTAAGCTTCTCATTGACCTGCTCACAGCGCCAAATAGCATCTTCCACCAATTCCGAAGACGATACCTCTCGCTTCCTTATCAAATCAGCCATTGCGGTAGCATCAACATCGCCAATATTCAAATTTGAAGACATAAATCAAAATCCTAATTAAACATTTAAAAATCGTTCTACTCGTAGCTTATTTTGTAACAAAAATATATGCTATCGATTCGCCATGCAAAAAGTAATTTCTTTAGCTGCTTCTTCTTTTCTAAACAATTTTTAAAGCTCAACCACTTGCTCGATAAACACCGCATCAGCCGAATATTTCTATTAGCCCTACCAATCATTGGTGCAATGGTTTCGCAAAATATTTTAAACTTAGTCGACACCGCGATGGTGAGCCGACTGGATAATAGTAATGCAGCTCTAGCTGCGATAGGTCTCGGTGGTTTTGTGCTATTTTTTTGGCAGGCACTCCTCCTAGGATTCTCTACAGGAGTACAAGCCTCTGCGTCTAGAGCAAAGGGTAAAGGAGATCTTCAGAAACTAGCGTACACTTTGAATGCGGCACTCCTAATTATCTTTATCGCGAGTCCATTTCTAACTTTGGGTCTCACCTTTGTAACACCGTATCTATTCCCGATCTTAAATTCCGATGTAAAAGTCTCTGAGCTTGGTATCCCATACTTACAAATAAGATCAATCGGAATAATATTTACCGCGATGAATTTCGCGTTTCGTGGATACTGGAATGCTATAGATATGACTTGGCTGTATATGAAAACCATCGTCTCCATGCACCTTCTTAATATCCTACTGAACTACATACTCATATTCGGCAATTTTGGAGCACCAAAGCTGGGTGTTGAGGGCGCAGCCATAGCCTCTGTAATAGCCTTATCTTTTGGAACCCTAAGCTATTTTATTTTGGGTATGCGGCACGCTAGGAAACAAGGCTTCCTGCAAGCTCTACCATCTATAGGAAGTAATATAAAACTGGTAAAGCTCTCCCTACCAAACGGTATACAACAACTGTTTTTTGCGGCAGGGTTTATTGTAATGTTCTGGATTATTGGGTTAATTGGAGTCGCTGAAGTCGCTGCCGGTAATATCTTAATTAATCTTTGGCTTATAGTTTTACTGCCAGGAATGGGGATGGGATTGGCTGCAGCAACCCTAGTTGGCCAAGCGCTAGGGGCAAAAAATGTGGACGATGCGTCAGCGTGGGGTTGGGATGTAGTCAAACTCGCGTTTATCACAATGGTATTGATAGGTGCGCCAATGGTAATTGTCCCAGAATCTATTTTATCTGTAATTTTTTCGCTAGAACCCGAGACCTTTAGGCTTGCTGTATGGCCAGTCCGACTAATCGGACTATGTACCATCTATGAGGCGATAGGAGTGGTACTGCAAGCCGCTTTACTAGGAGCTGGAGATACACGGCGAGTTATGCGCGTCGTTGTTTTGGGGCAGTGGCTAATATTCCTGCCTGCTGCATACTATGCGGGGCCGATGGCGGGCTACGGCCTCGGCGCAATATGGCTATTACAATTCGTTTATCGAATATTGCAAACAGGTATTTTTGTTTCCTACTGGACCAGACGAAAATGGGCGAAAATAATCATCTGATACACTGCAAATTAATAGAAACTAGGTTAGCCTAACAGCATGATTGACTTGTACTATTGGCCTACACCAAATGGATGGAAAATTTCCATAATGCTGGAGGAGTGCGATCTTGACTATCGGGTGATACCAGTCGATATCGGTAAAGGCGAGCAGTTTCGCCCCAGTTTTTTGGAAATCAGCCCAAATAATAGGATGCCCGTAATTGTTGATCACTTGGATCAAGAGCCCGCAATTTCTATATTCGAATCAGGCGCGATTCTAATCTATCTTGCCGAAAAAACTGGTAAGTTTTTGCCTGAAGAAATGAGAGCAAGAATTGAAGTTCTCGAGTGGGTGAGCTGGCAAATAGCTAACTTTGGACCAATGGCAGGACAAATGAGTCATTTTACTAATTATGCGCCAAAAAATCTTAATAACGATTATGCCCTCGATCGCTACGCGAGAGAATACAATCGATGTCTTGGGGTTCTTAATAACCGGTTAGCAGAACGAGAGTTTATTTGTGGAGAATATTCCATAGCTGACATAGCGACTTGGCCCTGGTTACTGCCCTATAAAGCTTTTGGCGAATCCCTTGATGAGTTTACGCATCTACAACGTTGGCATAAAAATATAAAAAAAAGAACCGGTGCATCCAAAGGCGTTAACGTCAGAAAGGACCTTAGGAGAACAAGTCCACCAAGTGCGCGGGAGCGCAAAGTTCTTTTCGGGCAGAGCTCGCGTTCCCTAAAAAAATAACTTTTTCTGAGGATTCAATCTTATTATTTAAGTCGTAACTTTGTGACGACCATTTCCACACTAAATCCCTGAAAATAATGTCGAATATCTTCTTGAATCATAATTAGTGCAGGTATTAAAAGTAACACCACGAAAGTAGTTAGCGCGAGTCCAAAAACTAAAGTTAATGCCATCGGAATCAAAAATTGGGCTTGCAGACTAGTCTCAAAAAGAAGCGGGAGCAAGCCCCCTATAGTAGTAGCAGAGGTAAGAATCACGGCCCGCAGACGATCACAGCTGCCATTTACTATCGCATCAAACTTAGCTTCATTAACCATACGACTATCAATTGTACGCACAAGAACAATGGAATCGTTAATCACAATACCAGACAACCCCAGGATCGCGAATATACTTAAAATAGTTAAATCGAAACCCCAAACTGCATGACCTAAAACTGCACCGACAAAGCCTACTGGGATCACTGCCATAATCACTAATGGACGTATATAGCTAGAGAACACCCATGCCAGAATGATATAGATGAATGTCAGTCCCAACACGGTTCCGACTAACATGTCAGATGTTGTCTCACGTTCATCCTCAGCTCTTCCGGCAAATGCGTATGTCAGTCCGTAGCGTTCACAGATATCCAAAAGCCCACCGTCTATTAACGCTTGCCTGAGATATTGGGGCCTGGTGACATCCATATTAACTTCGGCTCGAATCGCGACTTCCCGCTGACCACTTTCGCGCCGAATAGTTGAGAAACCCTGCTTGGTTTTAAAGTCTGCAATACTAGTCAGTGGGACATCTGAGCCATCGGGACCTGTCACATAGACTTGATTTAACAACCCTCTTTGTACTAAAGAACGTTCATACTGAACCCGAACCAAGACCTCCTCATCACCGCGCGGGAAACGCTTCGCTATAGAACCATCTATAGCGTTACGAACCTGCTGCGCCAACATCGTCGTAGTAAATCCTAATGCCCTACCTCGTGAATTCAGTGTTAAATGGATTTCTGGCTTACCAAAAGGAAGATTATCTTCAATATCACTAACTCCGGTGTAGCTAGCCATTAATAGAGCCACCTCTCCAGCAGCTGCTTTTAAGGATTCGGGGCTACCACCTCTTAGTCGAAGATCCATATCACCGCCAGGGGGGCCCGCTCGCGCCGACTCAAAAGTTAGCGATTCGACCAAGTTTGACCTTACTATATTGTCTCTCCACAAAGAGATTACCTCAGCAGCTTTTATTTCTCGGTCTTCGGAGGAGACCAGTTCTACTGTGACACCGCCCAGCGTATCCCTCGAATTTGCAGATGACTGAGTCACTCCAACATTTGTCCCAGTCTTCCCAATAGTCATGATAATTACCCTGTTTGGGTCATCGGAGACCTTCGCTATGGCGGTGTATAGCGCCCCTTCAAGAGCTAAAACTGTGTCTCTAGTATCATTTCTGGAAGTACCGGCTCGCATTTCAACATTTGCATATATGGTATTTGGCTCTGGCGAGGGGAAGAATTCATATCCTACTCTTCCGCCGATAACCGCTGACACGGAAATGACGAATAAACTAATGGCAAAAGTCGCAGTCCCGTATCTATTTTTAACGGCAAAACAGGCGAAATTCTTAAAAAAGTCTGACTTAAACCTCTCGAACCGAGAGTCAAAATTTTGTCTGAATCTTGCAGAAAAACCTGTTGGAGCGCGATTATTGAGAGCATGACCTAAATGAGCCGGTAAGACGAGAAAGCATTCGATCAAACTGGCTACTAATACCGCGACCACCACAAAAGGAATTGCAGATATTATTTGACCCATAATACCAGATATCATAAATAGAGGTAAAAATGCAGCCACAGTGGTCAAAGTTGAAGAGCAAACGGGAGCAGCCATCCGCGTAGCACCCAATACAGCTGCCTCTATAGGCGCGTAGCCCTGCCGAGACTGGTACTCGGCGTGTTCACCAACAACTATAGCATCATCAACAACGATACCGATTGCCATAATCATACCAAACAGACTAATCATATTGATGGTCTGACCGCTCGCCCACATAATTGCTACGGTAGCTAAAAGTGACGCAGGTATTCCAATCGCCACCCAAAGCGCGACACGCGCACTCAAAAATAAAAAAAGTACAGCAAGTACAAGTAGGAGGCCGGTCACTCCATTAGTCACTAGAAGCTCGATTCTTTCTCTTATTGATTTAGCTTGTACGTCATACTCCTCCAGTAGAAGTTGAGGAGGTAATTTTTTATTGATCTCTTCACCATAAGATCTTGCTATCTGTGAAGAAACGAGTGCATCAGTATTGACAGCGCGTTTAATCTCTAACTCTATTGCATGACGGCCTTTCCTAATTACTCGCCGAGCACCCTCTTTATAGGACTCACTGACATTAGCTATATCCTTTAACAGTAACCTTCTTCCGTCCGGTAGTGCTTTTATTTCAATGTCAGCTAATTCTCTAGCTTCTGTTCGGAGACCTAAACTGCGTACCTGACTTCCACCACCCCCTAGCTCACCCGCGGGTATGTCTAACGACGTAAGGGCAACAACATTAGAGATATCTATTAATTTTAAATTATACTTTTGCAGTGCCTCCGGGCGAACCTCGATCCAAATTTCGTCCTCTCTTGCGCCATACAGATCGACCTTATCAATCCCCCTATCCAAAAGTTCATCTCGGATCTTCGTAGCATATTCCTTGAGGCCTTGCTCGGGATATTTACCGGACAACACCCAGCGAGAAACAGTTTCGTATCGCACGAGTCTTTTAATGATTGGTTTCTCAGCCTCTTCGGGTAACGTCGTAACTTGTGCAATCGCAGACTCGATATCAGATAACGCTTCTTGCATATCATACCCTGGCTGGAATTCGATAATAACGGAGGCTGTGCCTTCATAAGAAGAAGAAGTTAGTTTTTTGACGCCATTCAAAAATCGAAGCTCAGGCTCCAAGGCCTGAACAATATTTCGCTCAATATCGCTGGCAGAAGCTCCAGGCCACGGAACAGTGACAGCAACAATATCGATACCAAAATCCGGAAAGAATTGACGATTAATCTTTGTAATCGCCACCAGCCCACAAACGATCATGAGCGTGAGCAACAAATTCGCAGCAGTTCGATGGTTGGCAAAAAATGAGATCATGTCATCTCTCGACTAGTCAGAAACTCTCGGATTAACTTTTAGACCCTCGCCGATCTGAGGAAAAACCCTAGCAACTACCGAAACACCAGCTGATGGAACATCTGCTCGAATCAGTAACTCGTCACCGATTGAGCGTAAGATAATCACATCCACTGCCCTAAGCCTTCCATTTTCAATAATATAAGCTCGAGAATCGCTGGTAACTGCTGTCGAGGGCAAACGGAAAACCTCTTTATATGTTTGTACTTTCATTTTCACTTCAACAAAAGCGCCAGCTCGTAAACCCTCCAAATGTGCTCCCTCAGCCAAAACAGCGTAAAACTTTACCCCGCCTAATTCTGGAGCCATTTCGGCACCCTGCCGCGCTAATTGAGCCTCAAAAATCTTAACAACAGAACCTAACTTCCATTCTACTTCCACGGGACGATCAAATAATAAACCTGCCTGCCTATCATTGGCATTTTGTGATTCGGTCGATAAACCGAAGAAGCTGTCATCGGGTACATCAAATACGACCTCGAGTTCAGTCGCCGAAAGCAACCTACCAATGGTTTCTCCACTAGACACCCTTTGACCATTTGCGGCTCTAATATCCGTGAGATAGCCATCGAATGGAGCGATCAATCTCGTATTTGAGAGATCCCTCTGAGCTATCGCGAGACTGGCCTCAGCAGCTATTAGCTGAGCTTTATTTTGAATGATCCTAGAATTGATTCTTTCTAGTGACTGACTATGCCTAAGTTTAGTACTCTCGCTCTTAAAAAAAACCAATTCGGTCTCATCCTTACTCTTTTTACTAGCTAGTCCTTTGCCCTCAAGGTCCACCAGACGCTTCAGATCTGCGGCAGCTATCTCGCTTTGACGCTCGATGTTCGCCATGATCTTCGATTCCCACAAGGCCTCTGTCGATAGTTCTGAAATTAGTGCTTTGACCCGATCGACCTCCGCTTGTCGCTGCTCCACAGACAGCGCGTACTCGGTAGAATCAATCAACGCCAGTTCAGAACCAGCTGATACAAAAGATCCGTCTCGAAATAAAGACGATACAGAAACAACCCTTCCGGCAACCATAGAATTTATATTCGCAATCCTAGCTGCTCGCACATTGCCAAATACACTTATTTCGGGCTGGATAGTTTCGGCTTCAATAAAGAGTGCTTCTACTGGATAGATATCTTCCTCTGGCTCCCTAGGCAAAGCGGTAGGCTTGGAGAATATAAACCAAGCGGAAATCATAATACCTAGCAGCAGCAAAACAACAGAAAAATTGCGCTGATTTATTCGTGCGAATAGATTTTTCATTATAAAAATCTGACGGCTGGGGCTATCTCAGGGAGCTAAAGTTAAACATAAGACTTCCACGGTAAAGATCAACTAGTAAGGATTCAAGTTAATCTTTTTTAATTGGCAAATACGGCCGAAAAAATTTCTAGATTACAAATATCACCAGGCTTTCTATCCAAATATTATGTTGTAAATCGACGCGTAAGGATATTTTTTTACGAGGCTAAAAAGTATCTTATTCGCCAAGCCCCACAACACCAGACTTGGAAGCGAAATAGGCCGACAAACGCTCAATATCAGAGTCACTTAGCTGCAGCGCCTCCACCTGCATATTCATTATTATATGCTGCCGTCTGCCGGTCTTGTAATCACTTAACGCAGACTGCAGATAATCTTTATACTGACCCGCTAAAACCGGATAGTCTGGAGCGAGGGGAGCATCCCCATTTACACCGTGGCAGGCAGCACACGCCGCTAATTTGTCTTCAAAGGCAAGACCAGAATCATCGGTAGTAGAACCTTCGTCCCTGCCAAAGACATTAAACATGAGCAAAATCAAAGTGATTGTTAATACTTGTCTATGCATACGTCTCAATTACTCCTAACATTTGGTAGGTAAATATGTGCGTGTTTACTTGTGGTTAGCCATGAAAGCAGCTATATCAGCGATATCTTCATCACTTAGGTCACTCGCATTGGCCTGCATAGGACCGTGTGTTCGAGTACCTGACCTGTAGGCTTTTAGCGCACTCTCAATGTAACCGGCACTCTGTCCGCCCAACTTAGGAACGTGATAAGTAGGATAAACATTAAAGTAACCAGTAACCGCATGGCATCCCATGCACGTCTCTGCCTTGAGGCGACCCGCAGTGGCATCTCCTGCAGCAAAAGTCACGCTAGCGGAACACAATAGAACTAACATTAAAAAGATACGAAAAAACATGCTTACCCTCTAAATTTATACCGAAACATCCTACACTTAAATTAACCGATCACATCGAATGACTAACACACTTTATGGCGACCTATTCGCCCAAATTGTTAATATGCAGGCTGCTTGTCTTATACTGGAGTGCAAATACTACTAAACCAGTATCCCTAGGGGAAGTAGTAGCGAAATATTAACTTAGTAACTGGACCGATACCACCGAATATACCCACTTTTAAAAAATCGTTAATGTCGGAAACATATGCTCTTATTATATACAGTTCTTCTTTACGCCACGACCGTTTTAATTTCTGGATGCGAGCCAAATTCCATCGCCGATCCCTTCTTTTCCACTGAACTGGGAGCCACCTCCCTATACAAGTTAGAAAGACATACCACTGATGGAATGGAAGAAACAAGACACGGCTGGACCAATTTAATCATTCAAAAGTCGAACTCGAACATTTCTATTGATAGAAGAAATCTCAATAACCATCAAGAAACTTATAAAATAAGTAATAACGGCGTGTTTTTAGCCGAAAAATCGCGGGACAAGTTCCTCATGCCACGCAATCTTCAAAAAAACGACACTTGGCAAACAAGCGTATATGCTACCGCCCTACAAACCAGCCAGCCACCTTGGGAAAAAACCCTCCGACCATTAATAACTGTACCCATGGTTAATCGTGTTTTATCCGTCAACGAAGACATCTGGGTAGCAAACAATTTATATAAAGACTGCGTACTAGTAGAAAGTGTTGGAAATGCAGAGATCGCACTAGCCAGTTTCATCGGGAATATTAAAGTAACAATTTCCAGTAAAACGTGGTTTGCACGAAATATTGGCATTGTAAAGCAAGAAACACGGGAGTTTACCGATTCTGACATCATTAAATCCGGCAATGCAACCTTGACTCTGCTAAGTTACTCTAAATAAGAAAATTTTCTCCGATGGAGTGGTTTTTTCACTAATTATTTAATAAAACTCTTCAAATTTTTTTAAATAATACGCAGATTTAGGACAGATAGCATTGCGCTCGGCCCAGAAAATGATTACTGTGGCGCCTGCTTAAAAAACCGCTTTTACAAAATATAGATTGAACTAGTAAACATAAAACATATGTTTTAAGAAACTGGGATACGAAATATGGCGAAAACAGCTAAGAAAAAACCTGCAAGAAAGACACCCACTAGTAAACTAAATGCTAGAAGGTCTCCGTTGAAAAAATCTTCAACAAATAAGTCCGAGCCAAAGAAAAAAGTCGCCGCTAAAAAGACCATCGCGAAGAAAAAAGTCGCCGCTAAAAAACCAGCATTAAAGAAAAAAGTAGTCGCTAAAAAAGCGGTAACAAAGAAAAAAGTAGTCGCTAAAA
>CAJWTO010000031.1 GCA_913047675.1 uncultured Pseudomonadota bacterium
AAATCCCACGTTTTACGTTTGAAAAATTTCCACAGGCGGAAGATCGATTGAGCACGCAGATGAAGTCTGTAGGCGAGGTAATGGCCATAGGTCGTTGCTTCCAGGAGTCGTTTCAGAAGGCGCTAAGGGGATTGGAAACCGGAGTCGGAGGCCTCGATTCTTTAGCTACGGACGTTGCAGAAGGAGAGATTTCGCAAGAGCTGAGTATGGCAGGAGCGCAAAGGATCTGGCATGTTGCTGATGCTTTTAGAGCTGGGTTTAGTCTTGCTGAGGTGCACCGACTTACCTCCATAGATTCTTGGTTCCTAGTACAGATCGAGGATCTTGTGAGGGAGGAAGAAAAACTGAGATCTAAACATCTATCTGATATTACCGCTGAGTATATGCGTAAGCTTAAGAGAAAAGGTTTTGGTGATTCGAGACTGGCGGCTATTTTGGGTATAGCAGAGAAAGAGGTACGAGTGCACCGTCGAGAGTTAAGCATAGTCCCAGTTTATAAGCGAGTCGATTCATGTGCAGGTGAGTTTGACTCTGAGACAGCGTACATGTACTCGACTTACGAGGATGAGTGCGAAGCAAGTCCTACAAATAGAGAAAAAATTATAGTTTTGGGTGGGGGACCTAATAGGATTGGACAAGGGATAGAGTTTGATTATTGCTGCGTCCAGGCCTCCATCGCTGCTCACGATGCGGGATTTGAATCGATCATGATTAACTGTAACCCAGAAACGGTATCTACAGATTATGACACGTCTGATAGATTATACTTTGAGTCTGTCACCTTAGAAGACGTTCTTGAAATAGTAGATCTAGAAAAGCCGTCGGGTGTAATAGTGCAGTATGGAGGTCAAACACCCTTAAAATTGGCGCGCGCATTGTTCGAAGAAGGAGTGCCAATCATCGGGACCTCTCCAGACTCTATTGACCTTGCTGAGGATAGGGAACGTTTTAAAGAATTTATTTCTCAAATCGGGCTTAAACAACCACCAAATCGTATCGTTAAAGAATCGAAAGACGCCGCCAGAATGGCGTCAGAAATCGGATACCCCTTGGTTGTCAGACCATCTTACGTACTTGGTGGGCGAGCGATGGAGGTTGTGCATGGGGAAACTGATTTAATGAGATATATGGAGGTTGCGGTATCAGTTTCAAATGAGGCTCCAGTTCTGTTAGATCATTTCCTAGATAGAGCGATTGAAGTTGACGTAGATGCGATATGCGACGGCGAAAATGTTTTCGTCGGAGGTATCATGGAACACATAGAGCAGGCAGGTGTGCATTCCGGAGATTCTGCTTGTGCGCTGCCTCCTTATACTTTGACGGCATCCGTTCAGGATAGCTTAATCAAGCAGGTAAAAAAAATGGCTCTGGGTCTGAGTGTAAAAGGGCTTATGAATGTCCAATTTGCAATTCAGGGGGATGATATTTATGTCTTGGAAGTTAATCCGAGAGCTTCCAGAACAGCTCCTTTTGTTTCGAAGGCAGTCGGCTTGTCGCTGCCTTACATTGCTGCTCGATGTATGGTCGGCGAGTCATTGGTAGAACAAGGCGTAGATTATAACTATAAAATCCCTCGATATTACTCGGTGAAGGAGGCCGTCTTTCCTTTTATTAAATTTCGAGGAGTGGATCCCCTTCTTGGTCCCGAGATGAAATCGACTGGAGAAGTCATGGGAATAGGTGAAAGTTTTGGTGAGGCTTTTGGTAAAGCACAGGAGGCCGCGTCGATGATTTTACCCTCTAATGGCACCGTTTTCGTTAGTGTAAAGGATGAAGACAAGCCATACATAATGGATATTGTCAAAAGCCTGCAGGATTCTAACTTTCATGTGTTAGCTACTGGTGGTACCGCAGGCTATTTGCGGTCGAGAGGCATTGATTGCAGTACTGTGAATAAGGTCACCGAGGGTCGCCCACATGTTGTTGATATGATAAAAAATAGTAGCATCGATTTAATAATTAATACTACCCAAGGCAAACAGTCTATTTCTGATTCCTCTTCAATAAGAGCAAGTGCTTTGATGCATCGAGTTGCCTATACGACAACAGTGGCAGGCGCAAATGCTATTATTTTAGCTATGTCTGAAGGAGCTTCAATCGCGGTTCGACGGTTGCAAGAATTACATGAAGGACTTTTACAATGACTAAGACACCCATGACTATACAAGGCTCAGATAAACTCAAAGAAGAGCTTCAGCAAAGAAAAACTAAGCTCCGTCCGCAAATAGTTCAAGCTATAGCTGAGGCCCGTGCGCACGGAGATCTAAAAGAAAATGCAGAATATCATGCCGCGCGCGAGCAGCAGAGCTTCAATGAGGGTCGTATACGGGATATTGAGGCCAAGCTATCGAATGCTACTGTGATTGATGTAACGAACGTTGACGCCGCAGGTAAGATAGTTTTTGGAGCGACTGTAGAAATATATAATGTTAACAGTGAAGAGACATTTGTCTATCGCATTGTTGGTGAAGATGAGGCAGATATAAAGTCTGGATTGATATCTATAAACTCACCTATCGCCAGGGCTTTAATTGGCAAGTCAGAAGATGATGTGGCTAGCTGTGATGCCCCGGGCGGCGAAATTGAGTACGAAATTTTGTCTGTTAGTTACGTTTAAAAGTGGCGAAGCGCGGGTCAAGTGGTCGTTGGTTAGATCGACAAGCTAAGGATGTTTTTGTCAGAAAAAGTAGGCAGGATAACTATCGTGCAAGGTCCGCATACAAGCTCAAGGACTTGAATTCAAAATATAAAATAATACGCCGTGGGTACAAAGTGATAGAGTTAGGTGCCGCTCCCGGTGGATGGAGTCAGGTAGTTGTAGAAGTTATGGGGAGACAGGGGCGTTTAATAGCCTTGGATCTTCTAGAGTGCGAACCCTTGAACTCGGTGCAATTTATTAGAGGGGATTGTAATTCGTATTCTGTTAAAGAAGAGTTGTTCGAGAAGCTAGGTAGTACTAGAGTAGATGTGGTTTTGTCCGATATGGCGCCAAATATATCTGGGATCGCTTTGAAAGATGAGGCGTCGTCTATTCACTTAGCTGAAACCGCGTTAGATTTTTCTAGGAATTATTTGAAGAAAGGCGGCACACTGGTTCTCAAGTTGTTTGAGTATCCTGATACTATACAATTCATAAAAACGGTGAAAACGATGTTTTGTGAAGTGATTCGAACTAAGCCGGCAGCATCGCGTGCAGAATCACGAGAGTTTTATGTCGTCGCGCGAGGATTTGGTATATAGTTTTGTTGAATATTAGAAAAGAAGCCTTATGTATTAAATACAACGATTCACTTTAAAGGAAGTTATGGCTAGAAATTTTTTACTTTGGGCTGTGATAGCTCTCGTTCTGATGATGGTGTTTCAGAACTTCTCTCCACAGAACAACACGTCTCGCAGCCTGGATTACTCGGATTTTGTATCCGAAGCTAAAAGCGGGCGAATTGCTAAGGTTGTTATAGATGGTTCAAAAGTGGAGTACCAATTGCATGACGGCACCTGGTCCTCTACCTATAGTCCTGAAACTGATAATGCACCCATGATCGGAATGCTGCTGGAAAATAATGTCCGAATAGAGGCTAAAAAGCCTGAAAGACAAAGCCTGCTGACTCAGATTTTTATTTCTTGGTTCCCATTTTTATTACTCATCGGTGTTTGGATATATCTCATGCGTCAGATGCAGGGCGGAGCCGGAGGACGAGGCGCAATGTCTTTCGGGAAGAGTAAAGCAAAACTTCTTGGTGAAGATGATATAAAAATAACGTTTTCAGACGTCGCCGGTGTAGAAGAAGCTAAAGAAGAAGTCAAAGAATTGGTGGACTTCCTCAAAGATCCTTCTAAATTTCAAAAGTTGGGCGGGAAAATACCACGTGGTGTTCTTATGGTTGGCTCTCCCGGAACAGGGAAAACGATGTTAGCCAAAGCGATCGCTGGTGAGGCGCAGGTACCTTTTTTTACAATCTCTGGCTCAGACTTTGTAGAAATGTTCGTAGGTGTGGGGGCGTCCAGAGTGCGAGACATGTTTGAGCAAGCTAAGAAACGAGCTCCATGTATTATTTTTATAGATGAAATTGATGCAGTTGGAAGACATCGTGGCGCTGGTCTAGGCGGAGGACACGATGAACGTGAACAGACACTAAATCAACTGTTAGTTGAAATGGATGGTTTTGAAGGCAATGATGGAGTGATAGTTATCGCTGCCACGAACAGACCTGACGTCCTTGATCCGGCATTATTGCGTCCCGGTCGGTTTGACAGGCAGGTGGTCGTGCCGCTTCCAGATATCAGAGGTAGGGAGCAAATATTAAAAGTGCATATGCGTAAAGTTCCTATTTCAAAGAACGTTGAGGCAGATATTTTGGCTCGAGGGACGCCGGGTTTTTCTGGCGCTGATTTAGCTAATTTAGTTAATGAAGCGGCACTATTTGCGGCGAGAACCGAGAAACGACTGGTAGAAATGGAAGAGTTCGAGAAAGCGAAAGATAAGATCATGATGGGCGCCGAAAGACGCTCCATGGTCATGAGTGAAGATGAAAAGAAGCTTACGGCATACCATGAAGCTGGCCACGCGATTGTAGGGCGACTGATTCCATTGCATGATCCTGTTTACAAAGTAACAGTTATACCGAGAGGTCGCGCGTTGGGGGTTACTATGTTTCTTCCCGAGCAGGATCGATTGAGCTACAGTAAAGCTAGACTCGAGAGTCAAATCTGTAGCCTGTTTGGAGGACGGATTGCTGAAGAACTAATTTTTGGCTCGGACGCGGTCACCACTGGCGCATCAAATGATATCGAAAGAGTTACTGATATAGCACGGAATATGGTGACTCGTTGGGGTCTTTCCGAAAAACTTGGTCCGATGACTTTTAGTGATGATGATGGGGAGGTTTTTCTTGGACGATCTGTTACTCAGCACAAGACCGTATCAGATGAGACGGCTCATGTTATTGATGAGGAAGTCCGAACCATAGTAAGCAGTAATTACTCACGTGCAAAAGTAATATTAGAGGAGAATATTGAGAAATTGCACGCTATGGCGGATGCGCTAATCGAGTTTGAGACTCTAGATACTGATCAAATTGACGATATCATGGATGGGAAGCCTCCTAGACCGCCGGCAAGCTGGGATAGTAGCGAAAACGACGATGACAATAGTGCCGCGGGCGAGCCCAGTGATACTTCTGAGGAGGATCATACAACGGATCGAAAAGACGGTATTGGTGGTCCGGCCAACTCGCATTAATCTGATTATTTAAATGATCCCCGATATTCCTATATGGCCTTGAAGAAATATTTTGGTACTGACGGAATTCGGGGTCGAGTTGGCGACCACCCCATCACACCGGAGTTTATTTTAAAATTAGGTTGGGCTGTTGGTCGAGTGCTCGGTACTCGCGGCAGTGGCGAAAATAAAATTTTAGTCGGAAAAGATACGCGAGTGTCTGGCTATATGTTTGAGTCTGCTCTGGAAGCTGGACTATCTTCGGCCGGCGTAAACGTACATTTACTCGGGCCACTTCCAACTCCAGCCATAGCTTATCTTACCCGTAAACTCAATGCTCGAGCGGGTATAGTCATCAGCGCGTCGCATAATATGTTTGAAGACAACGGAATAAAGTTTTTTTCTCATGATGGGATAAAACTGTCGGATGAGGTTGAGTTAGAAATCGAAACCGAGTTAGAGGGAATCCAAAAAGTTGTGGAGCCGCACTTACTTGGGAAAGCTAGCCGAGTTCTTTCAGCTAGTGATGATTACATTAAATTTTGTAAGCAAACAGTTATTGCTAAATATAGTTTCAGCGATTTAAAAGTTGTCGTCGATTGTGCTCATGGTGCTGGCTACTTGGTTGGTCCTAATTTGCTATCCGATCTAGGATGTAATGTCGTCTCCATCGGTAATGAACCGAATGGATTTAATATTAACGACGGGTTTGGCTCCACAAATCCCGAAGCCTTACGACGCACTGTTTTAATGGAAGGTGCTGATATAGGTATAGCTCTTGATGGCGACGGAGACCGCGTGATCATGGTTGATGAGAGTGGTGCGGTTGTTGACGGGGACGATATAATATTCGTAATTGCCCATTTCAGACAAAAACTTGGCAGATTGCGGGGCTCCGTAGTTGGGACAACTATGAGTAATTTGGGGTTAGAGGAGGCTATTCTAGGGTTAGGTCTAGGCTTTGAGAGAAGTGGTGTAGGTGATCGGTGTGTCTTAGAAAAGTTAAGAGATGGAGGTTGGAGTCTAGGAGGAGAACCGTCTGGTCATATAATTTGTCACGACCTCACGACGACAGGAGATGGTTTAGTCTCTTCGTTACAAGTATTGCAGGCTATGGTCGAATCGGGATTAAGTCTTTCCGAGTTAAGAAAGCCAGTTAAAAAGATTCCTCAAGTATTGCTAAATGTGGAAGTTAGTGAGGAGTTTTCCCTGGCGCAATTTCCAAAAATTCATCGCGAATTAAATAGAATCTCAAGTACTCTTGGAACATCAGGTCGAGTTTTATTGCGAGAGTCTGGTACTGAGCCAGTAGTGCGTATCATGGTTGAAGGACCAGATAGGCAAGGTATTACGTCACTAGCTACTGATTTAGCTAGTGTAGTTGAATCGACAGAGAGTTAGACATCCCGAAGTAATTCGTTAATGCCTGTTTTGGCTCGCGTTTTTTTATCGACCTTTTTAACGATGATAGCGCAGTACAAGCTATATGTTCCGTCCTCTGAGGGAAGGTTCCCAGGAACGACAACTGCTCCCGCAGGAATTTTTCCGTAAGAGATTTCCCTAGTTTCTCGATCAAATATTTTGGTACTTTGACCTATATAAACCCCCATAGAAATTACCGCCCCGGCACCGACAATAACACCCTCTACTATCTCTGAGCGGGCGCCGATAAAGCAGCCGTCTTCAATAATAGTTGGTGATGCCTGCAATGGTTCTAGTACTCCCCCAATCCCAACTCCTCCAGATAAGTGCACATTTTTACCAATTTGCGCGCAACTGCCTACTGTTGCCCACGTATCCACCATTGTTCCAGAATCAACGTACGCTCCGATATTTACATAGCTGGGCATTAAGACTGTGCTTTTCCCGATAAAACATCCGTGCCGTACAACCGCAGGAGGGACAACTCTAGCACCAATTTTTTCAAACTGATCATGCACTTTATTTTCAAATTTTGATTTAACTTTATCGAAATAGTTTGTGAAGCCACCCTGAATCATCGTGTTGTTTGAAAGTTTAAAGGATAGAAGTACGGCTTTTTTTACCCATTCGTTTACTTTCCAACCATCTTCAGAGGGCTGAGCGACTCGAATTTCACCAGAGTCCAATAGATTGAGTGATTCGGCGACCGCATCTAAGAGTTCGCTACTGGCGGTATTGGTGTTAAGTTGACCAATTTCGTCATACGCTGTTTCAATGACCACAGGAAGGGATGTCATAAATTTTCTCCTATTTAGAATTAGATAATACTTAGTATACTTTCAGCTGCGTACATACAGCGTTCTTCAGACTCTACGAGAGCTATACGGACCCTTTTTTCGCCGGGGTTGCAGCCATCCAACGTGCGACCTAAATATTGTCCCGGAAGTAGAAGCACTCCTTTTTCTGCGAACAAACACTTACACATTGAAATATCGTCGACTGGGAGCTTAATCCATAGGTAGAAGCCTGCATCCGGAATAGTTATTTCGATATGCTTATTAAGTACTTGGTAAACGCTATCAAAATTCTTCCTATAAAATTCCCTAGCAGTAATGACATGTTTTTCGTCCGACCATGCCGCAATACTTGCGTATTGAACGTGAATAGGCATCGCCCCACCGTGGTAGGTTCGATATTGATAGTAGTCAGCCATCAAGTGCAGGTCACCTGCCACAAATCCAGATCTTAGCCCAGGAGAACTCGAACGTTTCGATAGACTATGCATCACTAGACAACGTTTAAAAGATTTATTGCCGTACCTATTGCACCAGTCGAGCAACCCTAATGGAGGCTCTTTCGTATCGTCATATAGTTCGCTGTAGCATTCATC
The DNA here is from genome assembly GCA_913047675.1 of uncultured Pseudomonadota bacterium. Taxonomy (GTDB): domain Bacteria; phylum Pseudomonadota; class Gammaproteobacteria; genus UBA4457. The sequence continues at coordinate 8,031 of CAJWTO010000031.1, forward strand.
AGCAATAATATAGAAGTTAAATTTTTCGGCCAGATCAAGCAGCTTTTCGTAATCATATGCTCTCATCACACTTCCGGACGGGTTCCCAGGCGAACAAACATAAACAAAAGCCATTCTCTCCCACACGGCAGTTGGAACGTTCTCAATTTGGGGCAGAAAGGAATTACTTTCAGGACAATCGAAGTAAAAAGGAAGTCCACCAGCCAGCAGAGCGGCGCCTTCGTATATTTGGTAAAATGGATTAGGCAAACCAACAATATTCTTAGCGCTTGTTTTATCTATGATTGTATTTGCAATTGAAAATAGTGCTTCTCGCGTCCCATTAACTGGGAGAATCTGTGTGGCAGGGTTAAGTTGACCGGGATCTAAGTTAAATCGACGGGTAGCCCATTCACTAATAGTGTTTCTAAGCTCATCCATTCCCCGTGTGGTAGGATACTTGCCAGTAGTTGTTAATTGGTTGGCGAGGCTTTCTAGAATAATCTCGGGCGTTTGAAGCTTTGGTTCCCCTATAGATAGATTGATTAATATCTGATCACTAGGCGGTATTAGCCCTTTCTTCATTTCCGCCATTTTTTCGAAAGGATAAGGATGTAATTTTTTTAGGCCCGGATTCATTGTAGAACTATTTTACAGTTATTTGTTCTACGATCATAACTCTAACTTTGCGATCATTTTTTACAGTGCCACATTCTCCTACTTTGCTGTAAAATAAAGTGTTTAAAAATCGTGAATAATTATGACTGACAAAATTTTATTGTTATCTGGTGACGGTATTGGACCTGAGATAGTTGGCTCTACTGAAAGGGTTATCCACGCACTGGGAGACAAGTACGGGTACAGCTACGATTTAGAACATTCTCTTTTGGGCGGATGCGGGATCGATGCTGATGGAGATTCCTTACCGCAAAAGACGTTGGAGCTTGCAAAAGACGCTGATGCAATACTGCTAGGCGCGGTTGGGGGACCCCGTTGGGATAAAGTCGAAAGAGCCATTAGACCGGAGCGTGGGCTTCTCAGGTTACGTGCGGAGTTAGATTTGTACTGCAATCTCCGTCCTGCTGTATTATTTCCTGCCTTAGTTAATTCGTCGTCATTAAAATCTGAGATTGTTTCTGGACTTGATTTAATGATCATTAGAGAACTGACGAGTGGAATATATTTTGGTCAGCCTAGGGGAGTTGAGATTCGAGAGGATGGCGAGCGATACGGGTACAATACATTAACTTATACCGAGACCGAAATAGAGCGTATTGTGCGCTCGGCTTTCGAGATAGCGTCCAAGCGTAGTGGACGTCTCTGTTCAGTAGATAAAGCTAATGTATTAGAAGTCACCGAGCTTTGGCGAGACATTGTGACGGAGATATCTAAGGACTATCCAGCAATTTCTTTAGAACATATGTATGTGGACAACGCGGCCATGCAGTTAGTTCGCAATCCCAAGCAATTTGACGTAGTAGTTACCTCTAATATGTTCGGCGATATTCTGTCTGATTTGGCGGCCATGCTAACTGGCTCCATAGGCATGTTACCTTCCGCGTCTCTCGACGATGCCGCTAAGGGATTGTTTGAGCCCGTTCATGGTTCGGCACCCGATATCGCTGGGCAGAACCTAGCTAACCCTATTGCAACAATTTTATCCCTCAGCATGATGTTGAAGTATTCCTTGAAAGAACCAGGTTTAGCGGAAAAAATTGAGTATGCGATAAGCGCTGTATTGGACGCTGGCTTGAGGACTGCAGATATTAGCCTAGCCGATGAATCAACAGTTGGCACTGATGAAATGACAACTGCTATCATTGATGCTTTGAAGTAATTTAATCAGATCTAGACGGGAACTAAGATGAGACCAGAGTATGATATTGCGATTGTAGGTGCGACTGGTGCTGTGGGTGAGACGATTCTAGAGCTACTTCATGAAAGAAATTTTCCGATTGGCGACATTCATGCTGTAGCGAGCAATCGTTCCGCAGGAACTAGGGTGGCATTTGGAAAAAAAACGCTCGTAGTTCAAGACCTGAATACGTTCGATTTTAGTTCAGTTGATATTTGCTTGTTTTCACCTGGGAGCGCGATCTCAAAGATTTTTGCCCCCAAGGCGGCGGCAAAAGGATGTATAGTCATCGATAATACTTCAGAATTTCGATATGACGACGACATTCCCTTGATTGTTCCCGAGGTGAATCTTGACGCTATGTCTGGGTACACTAAGCGAAATATAATAGCCAATCCAAATTGTTCTACCATACAGATGGTAGTAGCGCTGAAGCCTATATATGATGCAGTTGGAATAGTTAGAATTAACGTCTGTACTTATCAGGCGGTTTCCGGAACTGGTAAAGATGGTATTGAGGAACTGGCGGTTCAAACAGCTAATATTCTCAATTCTAAAGAGATCTTGTCGCGGGTTTACCCTAAACAAATAGCGTTTAACTGTTTGCCACAGATAGACGTTTTTCAAGAAAATGGCTACACAAAAGAAGAAATGAAAATGGTGTGGGAGACTCAGAAAATCATGGGCGATAGTGCCATATTAGTTAATCCGACAGCAGTAAGAGTCCCTGTTTTTTATGGCCATTCAGAGGCAGTGCATATAGAGACGAGGGAAAAAATTACAGCTGGACTAGCGCGTGACTTACTTAAAAATGCGGCTGGTGTGAAAGTGATCGACGATATGACAGATGGAGGATACCCCACTGCCGTGACTGATGCAGCGAATAATGATGCCTGTTTTGTAGGCAGGATCCGTGAGGATATTTCTTGTCCGAAGGGATTAAATATGTGGATTGTCTCTGATAACGTAAGAAAAGGTGCCGCTTTAAATAGCGTACAAATTGCAGAAAAGTTAGTAGAAGGTGGTTTGCAACCAAAGCCAGTTGAGACGCGTCATTAAAAATATTCAAACAATTAAAATTAGTGCGATTTGCTTGTTTTGTGTAAATATTTGGTTTAACACTGCAGCAATAGCTGAAACTCCAGACTTAGGTTTTCAGCTGGAGGCTATTTCCGACGATAGGTTGTTGACTTCTGTCCAATCCGATACTTATGCCGATCTTTACCAAAAACTCATAATTAAAAATAGAGAGATTGCTTTGTTGAAAGCTCAAATAAGCTATGCTTTAAATGAGAAAGAGAGTTCGTCAAGAACTCTAAGTATTAACAGAGGAGGGGCTGCACGCGAAAAATATTCCGATATTGCCTGGTACAAAAGTTTCGTGAATTTCGATATCAATTTATGGACATTAGTCAGTAGTGTGCTTTTTTTATGGTTGATATCGCGCCCTAACTTAAGAGCAACTCACGCTATTGAAGCCGAGCAGAAATCTGATTATTCAAGTATGAGCGGAACAGGAATAAGTGAGTTAGATACATCAGTAGGTTTTGAGTCTAAGTTAGATTTAGCCAGGGCATTAATGGACGTGGGAGACACCGATGGTGCGCGCAGAATTTTAGAGGGTGTAATGATATCCGCTTCCAGTGACCATCGGAAAGAGGCCGCGTCAATGTTAGATTCCCTAGCCAATTAATGGCTCAAACGTCAGTTCCTATTGAAACTATAATTATGAGTTGGCCGCTGTGAGAATTGCGCTTGGAATAGAGTATGACGGCTCCACTTTCAAAGGATGGCAGTCCCAGCGGGGTCAGAAAACTGTGCAAAGCGCGATAGAGACCGCGCTCGGGGTAGTCGCTAACGAACCGATTATTACTACCTGTGCAGGTCGGACTGACGCCGGTGTCCATGCCTTATTTCAGGTAATCCATTTTGATACTGAAATCTACAGAGCCCCACGATCTTGGACGCATGGGTGTAACGCTAACTTGCCTCATTCGATTTCGGTAGTTTGGGCTAAAATAGTATCGTCGCACTTTCATGCCCGATTTAGCGCGATTGAACGCACTTACAATTATCTTATATATAATCGATCGATCCGCTCAGCAATATGGAATAAAAAAGCGACATGGGACTATCGTCCCTTAAACGTTACATTAATGAATGAAGCTTGTAGTCATTGGTTGGGAATGCATGATTTTTCTTCGTTTCAAGCAAAAGGTTGCCAAGCTAAAAATGCAGTTCGGCGAGTATCCTGTTGTGAGGTTAAAAAAGAATCTGAGATCTTGTTGTTCAAGGTGACCGCGAATGCGTTTTTGCAACATATGGTAAGAAATCTAGCCGGTGTTTTGATGGAAATAGGTAGTGGCCTTAGAGATCCCAGTTGGGCGGGTGAAGTTCTATCTTATAAAGATAGGTCATTAGGTGGGGTCACAGCGCTTCCCGATGGCTTGTATCTATCAGATGTTCGTTATCCGGAAGAGTTTGAGATACCGGCCCCGTCGCATAGAGAACCTATCTGAGAAGGGATGAGCGTAGTTAAGTAATTTGCGACTATATGTTGGTGCCTTTAAATGTGATAATTCTTAAAGGTTGTTACTAGGAAGAAGATTTTGCCATATGTGCGGACAAAAATTTGCGGTATAACTTCAATAGAGGATGCCCAGGCGGCAGTATACTTTGGCGCTGATGCCTTAGGATTTGTTTTTTATCCTTCTAGTCCGAGATACATTCATCCCTCAGATGCCGCGACTATAATCCATAAGCTACCGCCATTCGTAACGTGTGTGGGTTTATTTGTTAATGCGGAACAGAAAATGCTGGAAAAAACGGTACGCGATACTGGGGTAGACTTGGTACAATTTCATGGTGATGAATCCGAGGACGAATGTGGATTGTCGTCAAAACCGTGGATAAAAGCTATTAGAGTAGGTGAGGAAACTGATTTAGCTGCGGAGTCAAAGCGTTACAATCGAGCTAATTCATTACTTTTAGACACTATGGTCCCTGGCTCTTACGGTGGAACTGGTAAGGCATTCGATTGGTCATTAGTTCCTAAAAATATTGATAAGCCAATTATTTTGGCTGGAGGCTTGGACCTAGGAAATGTGATCGCTGCCATAAATGCGACATCACCATATGCGGTTGATGTAAGTGGTGGGGTAGAGTTGAAGAAAGGCGTGAAGGATCACGATAAAATGGAAGAATTCATAAAGCGGGTGCGTTCGATTGAAAAATAATGAAGTGAATACTGTTGGTAATGATGAGAAATCTGGCGCGCCTTTGCCGAATGAGAATGGGTATTTTGGGGATTATGGTGGTCGTTTTGTTGCCGAAACGTTGATGCAGCCTCTACTTGATTTAGAAGCTGCATACAAAAAATACATGTCTGACGATGAATTTTTGGCGGAATTAGACGATGATCTAACGCATTATGTTGGTCGTCCAAGTCCACTTTATTTTGCTAAAAGGTGGTCTGAAGAAATAGGCGGAGCGAAAATATTCCTGAAGCGCGAAGACCTGAATCATACTGGTGCTCACAAGGTAAATAATACTGTCGGTCAGGCTTTGCTAGCCAAAAGAATGGGTAAGCCTAGGGTTATCGCGGAAACTGGTGCAGGCCAACACGGTGTCGCAACCGCGACCATCGCAGCTAGACTTGGGTTAGAGTGTTGCGTGTATATGGGAGAGGACGATATAAAAAGGCAATCAACTAACGTTTTTCGAATGAAGCTACTGGGTGCGCAAGTAGTCCCAGTCACGTCGGGTTCTCGGACATTGAAAGATGCTCTAAATGAAGCTCTTCGCGATTGGGTTACAAATGTAGACACCACATTTTATATTATAGGGACGGTTGCTGGCCCCCATCCTTATCCAGTTATTGTGCGAGATTTTCAATCTATTATCGGCCGAGAAACCCGTTCCCAATGTCTTGAACAGATAGGCTCTTTGCCAGATGCCTTAGTCGCATGTGTTGGCGGGGGATCAAACGCAATTGGTCTATTTCATCCGTTTATCAATGATTCAGATGTTGCCATGGTCGGAGTAGAAGCTGGTGGAGAGGGTGTGGCTAGTGGGAGACATTCTGCTCCGTTAAGCGCTGGTATTCCTGGCGTTTTACACGGGAATCGAACCTATCTAATGCAAGACGAGTGCGGGCAGATTGAATCGACACACTCTATAAGTGCTGGACTCGACTACCCGGGAGTAGGGCCAGAACATTCATGGTTAAAGGATATTGGTAGGGCGCAATATGAGACTGTGAATGATAGCGAGGCTTTACAAGCATTTGATAGGTTGACCACACTAGAAGGAATTATTCCTGCCCTCGAGACTAGCCACGCGTTGGCTTATGCTGAAAAATTAGCCGCTGTTATGGGGCAAGGAAAGACCATCGTGGTGAACTTATCTGGACGAGGCGATAAGGATATACAAACTATAGCGACGCTTAACTCGATTACATTGTAATTTAGCGTTGGTGCTGTTTATTGGGCAATACTATGAACCGAATTAATACTTGTTTTGAAAAATTAAACTCGGATGGGACTAAGGGCCTGATCGCTTTTGTCACCGCGGGGGATCCTAGTGTGGATGCGACTTCGGATATCATGCACGCGTTAGTTGCTGGCGGAGCTGACATTATTGAGCTTGGAGTGCCATTCTCTGATCCTATTGCTGATGGGGAAGTTATTCAAAGAGCGAGCGAAAGAGCGTTGAGTCATGGTACGAGCTTAAATGATGTATTAGATTGTGTGGATGTATTCCGACAAAAAGATTCAGATACGCCAGTGATCCTTATGGGATACTGCAATCCGTTTCAACGGATGGGTCTCGGTACTCTGGCGGCTCGATGTGATGAAGTTGGTGCCGATGGAGTTTTGGTGGTTGATCTACCGCCAGAAGAAGCCGCTCCTTTCAAGAACTCGTTTGAACCGTTGGGTATCGCTCAGATATTTCTGGTTGCACCTAACTCTCCAGAGGAGCGGATTAGGAAAATTTGTGAGTATGCTTCTGGGTTTGTTTATTTCGTCGCTGTCAAAGGAGTGACTGGGGACAAACAATTCGACGGAAATGAAATTAAGGATAATATTAATAGGACTAAAAATATCGCTGGTATTCCGGTAGGGCTGGGATTTGGAATTCGTAGTTCACAAGCTGCTGGTGATGCGGCTGCTATATCGGATGGGGTGGTTGTCGGTAGTGCGATTGTAGAAATCATTGAAAAAGGTGAGACTGTATCTGAGATAGTCGAAAATGTTACCCATTTCGTGCGAGAAATCAGAACTGGTATTAACGGATCGGTCTAAATCAAGTGAAGGTCGAAGTTTTGAGGGAATATGTAATTGAGCTGGTTTAAAAAATTACTTCCGAAAAGGATTCGTACCGAAGGTAATGGACAAAGCTCGGTTCCTGAAGGCTTGTGGACAAGTTGTCCCGAGTGTGGGGCAGTACTTTATCGGGCTGAAGTTGAGAGAAATCTTCAGGTTTGTATTAAATGTAATGCACATATGCGCTTGTTTGGGCGTCGGAGATTAATGACATTCTTGGATCCAAATAGCGGACGAGAAATTGGAAGTAAGTTACGTCCATTTGATTTCCTTAAATTTAAGGATAATAAAAAGTACCGAGATCGTATAACCTTGGCGCAGAAAACCTCGGGTGAAAGCGATGCGCTCATAGCCATGGAAGGTACGATTGACAAAATGCCTATCGTCGCGGCAGCCTTCGATTTTTCATTCATGGGAGGATCCATGGGCTCTGTTGTAGGTGAACGATTTGCGAGAGCAGTTAGGCGCTGTTTACAAGCGAAGGTACCTTTGGTGTGTTTTTGCACAAGCGGTGGGGCGCGCATGCAAGAAGCATTGGTATCACTGATGCAAATGGCCAAAACTAGCGCAGCTGTAGCAGAAATGCGAGAAAATAGCCTCCCTTATATAGTAGTTTTAACAGATCCAACTACCGGAGGTGTTTCTGCTAGTTTAGCTATGCTTGGGGATGTCATTATTGCAGAACCGAATGCGTTGATTGGGTTTGCTGGCCCCCGTGTTATAGAGCAGACCGTGCGGCAGGTGCTTCCGGATGGCTTTCAGCGTAGCGAATTTTTGTTAGATCATGGTGCCGTTGATATGATTGTCGATCGTCGTGAACTAAAAAGTACAATTGTCTCTATTCTTTCTACCTTTACGCGAACGCGCCTCAGGGGAAATGTGCTTACGTGACTAATTTCTCCAATTAACAATGGTGCGAGAGCCACGACGTAAAGCTATTAGAGCGGATAATCCACCAAACGCGCAAGCTAGCATGGCCATGTGGTTGGACTGGCTAGGAAATGTAGAGGGTGATGAGGTAAAACTAGGCTTAAGTAATTGCTTGGATATTGGAGCCGAGCTCGGGTTAGTTAATTTGTCGCCCAAGGTTATTACTGTTGCCGGTACGAACGGAAAGGGCTCGTGTTGTCATTATCTTGAAGCCTTGATATTAGATTTGGGTTTCAAGGTGGGCACATATACTTCTCCACATATTACCCATTTTAACGAACGTATAAGAGTTAATGGCGGTAATGTTACCTCTAAAGAGATATGTAGTGCATTCCACACGCTTGGCGAAATCTCCAGATCTGCTACCTTGACTTATTTTGAATTTATAACCATAGCTTCGCTAAATATTTTCAACACTTATAACTTAGACTTCGTTATTTTAGAGGTTGGTTTAGGCGGGAGGCTTGATGCGGTTAATATTGTCGAGTCTGACGTGGCGTTAATCACTTCAATTGGACTCGATCATATTGAATGGCTCGGAGCAACTCGGGAGGAAATTGCCCTGGAAAAAGCAGGTATTATGCGACCTGGGAAACCAGTCGTGTGCTCTGATAAAGAAGTGCCGCGCGCTATCTACTCTCATGCTGAACTAATAGAAGCGGAACTCTCGGTTCTGGGCGTCGACTACTTCTTAGAGATTGAAGATGGCTATTGGGAGTGGTCTAGTGAAGACATAAATCTTGTGAAGCTGCCTTGTCTAGCAATGTCTGGAGCTCATCAGCTTCGCAACATATCGGGGGTGTTGAAAGTGCTTGAGCTCTTAAATATAGGCGAACAAGTCCTTGAATCTTCAGTGCGAAAGGTCTGTCCTAACCTCACTATCCCAGGTAGGTTGCAGTCAATACCTAACGACTTGGGTTTCGAGATTTTTGTAGATGTGGCGCACAATGAGCCTGCAGCAAAAATCTTATCTAGACAAATTCTGGGTATGAGAAAAGTCCAGAAAACGGCCTGTATTTTTGGGATGTTGTCCACAAAAGATAATGTAGGATTTTTGAAGCATTTAACTTCTGTGGTTGACTGCTTGTATTTAGTTGAGCTAGACAACGCAGATGCTCTACCTACGGAGGCCGCAATGGAAATAGCTAAGAGTCTTGACAAAAAGCTTGAGACCAGTTGTCATTCTTCATGTGATCAGATACTGAGTGAAATTTGGGCGAAAAATTACTTAGTGGATAGGCTAATAGTTACCGGCTCCTTCATTACAGTCGGCGAGGCGATGAAATTTATCGAGGAGAAGACAGCTTGATGAGTGAGATTCTGAAAAAAAGACTGGTTGGCTTCTTAATCCTAATTTCTGCAGGTCTTATTGTGTTGCCTATGTTTTTGTCGCCCAATGTAAGTGATCGCGCACTTCAACTTCAGATAGACCCGAGGTCACCTGACTTGAATGGCGAAGCTATTGCACCTATTTTGAAAGATGAGATCGCCTCTTTGATCGAAGAGTTAGATAATACTGCTCGTCGGACCGAGCCTCAGCTTTATGAGGTAGACTCCTGGGACTTACAGGTAGGTAGCTTCGAGCGGCGCGCTAACGCCGATAGTCAAGTTAAGTTTTTGCGGGAGCAAGGTTTTTCAGCATATGTGCGTACTGGTAAGAATAATGGGGTAAGAGCTTTTAAAGTGCTAGTTGGCCCACATATAGATTTGCGTCAGGCCGAGGAAATACGATCGAAGCTGCGTGAAAGTCATCAATTTCGAAGCCTACTGATTAAGCATGTTCCTATGGCCGCTGTTCTAGAATAGATGACTCTGCTATAATCAAATCTTAAAGAATTTCGGTTCCATTATGAACTGGACAGACATAATCTTACTGGCCATTGTGTTATTCTCGGGTACTATTGGGTTGTTCCGAGGGCTGGCACGTGAAATTTTATCCCTATTGTCTTGGTTTTTCGGCATATTCTTCGGGTTCAAATATGCTGCGGGTCTCGGGTCCTTTGTAGAATCTTATGTGGCTATCGCTAGCCTGAGAAATATAATTTGTTTTTTCTTGATTTTTATTGGCGTTTTTGTTGTGTCCGCTCTGATAAAACGATTCTTGGCAGACGTGATTGCTAGGGGGGGAGCAGGCTTTGCGGATCGGTTCTTTGGTTTTGTTTTTGGGATTGCTCGAGGATTCATTTTTATCTGTTTCCTCGTATTTTTGGGCGGACTCGGGGCTCTAACCGAAGAGTCTTGGTGGCGGCAAGCTAAGTTTGCGGAGCCGCTAGAAAGCGCAGTGAAGATTATTTTGGTGTGGTCGCCTTCAAAGTTTGAAACGGATCGTAACTTCTAAGCTTGGAGAAAAGATGTGTGCGGAATTATTGGAGTAGTAGCAAAATCGCCGGCGAATCAGATTATCTATGACGGCTTAACAATGCTTCAACACCGTGGTCAAGATGCCGCAGGTATTGCTACGTACTCCGACGGTCGTATTTTGTTGCAAAAATCGAATGGATTGGTCCGAGATGTTTTTAAGACCCGACATATGCTCAATTTACGAGGTGATATGGGGATTGGTCATGTTAGGTACCCAACTGCTGGCGTCTCTTCAAATGCAGAAGCGCAACCATTTTATGTAAACTCTCCTTACGGGATAACTCTTGCACATAATGGAAATTTAACTAATGCGGAAAATATAAAGCAGGAACTTTTTGAAGATGACTTGCGACATATTAATACTGGATCTGACTCAGAGGTTTTGTTAAACGTCTTTGCGAATGAGCTACAGCGTACAGGTAAGCTTTCTGTTGATGCGAAGGATATATTTAGTGCCATACGGAGTGTACATGAGAGATGCGAGGGTGCTTATGCAGCAGTAGTGATGATCGCTAATGTCGGACTTGTTGCTTTTCGCGATCCTTATGGTATTCGTCCTATCTGTTTCGGTGTGCGTGAAACGGAGTTGGGATCGGAGTTTATTGTCGCGTCGGAAAGTGTGGCGGTAGATTCTTTAGGCTTCAATTTTGTGCGCGATGTTGCGCCAGGCGAAGCGGTGTTTATTAGTATCGACGGAGATTTGAAATCAGAGATATGCGCGGAGAAAACTTTTCATTATCCATGTATATTCGAGCATGTTTATTTTGCCAGGCCTGACTCGATCATAGACGGAATTTCGGTTCATAAAGCGCGTATGCGGATGGGAGAATCTATCGCGGCTAAAATAGCCCGAGAATGGAGCGAGCTAGATATTGATGTGGTGATCCCTGTACCAGATACTGCACGAACTGCGGCAATGGAAATTGCAAATGTCCTTAATTCTAAATATCGGGAGGGGTTCATTAAGAATCGTTATATTCCTCGTACTTTCATTATGCCTGGTCAGGCAATGCGTAAAAAGTCTGTTAAGCAAAAGCTAAATGCGATTGAGCTAGAATTTAAAGGGAAAAATGTACTACTGGTAGATGATTCTATAGTACGTGGGACAACGTCGAGTCAAATAATTGATATGGCTAGAGATGCTGGAGCTCGCAAAGTTTATTTTGCTTCAGCGGCGCCGCCGGTAAAGTACCCTAATGTCTATGGTATAGATATGCCGACTAGTGCTGAATTGATAGCGTGCGGTCGAGACGTTAGCGAAGTACAACGCTTGCTTGGCGCCGATGCTTTAATTTATCAAGATAATGAAGATCTAGTGAGCGCGGTTGGTCACGGAGATAAAGGGCCTACAGAATTTGAACAGTCGTGCTTTACCGGTACTTATATCACGGGTGACGTTAGCTCCGCTTATTTGCATAATGTGAGCAACTTGCGTTCTGATAAAGCTAAATTGGCGCGAGAGGAAAATGATACCCCGCTTAATGATTTGCACTCGCCTGTGCAGAACTAGGATCACCAAATTTTAATGAAGATATTTTATTTTAGGAGGTTTTAAATCTCGTGCCCGGAAAAAATTTTTTGTTCGTACCAGGACCTACCAATATTCCAGATCGGATTCGACGCGCTATGGATATACCGCTGGAAGATCATAGGGCAGCAGATTTTCCTGAATTCGCT
>CAJWTO010000032.1 GCA_913047675.1 uncultured Pseudomonadota bacterium
TATGTAGGAGAGTTACTATTAAAGATATCCCAGTACATTTTCCAAGTCTTTCCTTCCTTTTTCCAAACGACTACATAATCTAAAGTATCAATTACTTTTCCCTTAGTCCCTTTTAGGGTAGCAACTCCTGTTTCTATTGCTGTTCGACCTAATTTTTCAACTTCTAGCGTTCTTAAATTGATAGATTTAACGCCCATGTCGAGTATTCCTTGCCAAAATTTAGCAATGGCTCTTTTACCTTTGATGGCTTTCATATTAGGTGCCATTAGTTTGGGCTTGACTGAATAACATTCAGAGATCCCTTGGGGATCTCCAGCTTTTAAAAAGTCACCAAGCATTTTATTCGCTGATTTAATTTCTTCTAAGGTGTCCATTATTTTGTCTCCGTTTTATATTCTTTCGTTACTGAGGGTACAAGGCGGGGTAATTGAGTTAGGATCCGATGACTCCTAAGATATCGCTTAGCTCTTTGATCGTAAAGTCAGGAGTTACTTTTTTCACACCGCTTTGTAGAGGTGGCGGCATTCCTCCGTCGGTTATTAGGACTGTTACCATTCCTAAACGGGAAGCACCTGCTATATCATGCTCAGGCGAGTCACCGACGAATAAGACTTCTTTTTCACTCAAATTTGCTAGTTCTAGTGCATGGCGAAATATTTTTTGATCAGGTTTACATGATTTAACTTTTTCAGAACTGATCCAATGATTCAAATAGTTGTGCAGTTGATCTCTAGCAATAAGGGGCTCGATCATGTCTTGATCGATATTAGATACTACAGACGTGTAGACTCCCATATTTTTGAGAGTTTTTAACAAGGAAATGCTGTCAGTTTTTAGCTCCAAACAGTCTACGATACATTTTCTATGACTATCAATGTACCAGTCATTTAATTCATCTTTTGCAATGCCGCCAAGAAGTTCTATAAACGACTTAAAAACTGCCAGAAAAAAAGATTCATGTAGATAGTAGCTTTTACCAGCGTATTCCTTGATGGTTAAGTTCGTTGCCTCGAAGTAGGCATTTTTAACCTGATCTTTGGACGCAACGACTTCGACCTTTCTTAAAGCTTTATGAAGCAAAGGAGTGGTGGCAGCCGGAACATTTTTATAGGTGTAAAGCGTACCCCCTAAATCAAAAAAAATGCCTTTAATCATTACAGTACGTTCTTCAAAGAATCATTCCATTTTTCATCAGTAAAGTTCATTTTGATGGTCGTGACCGAAATTTTATTGAGCGCAATTGCGGACAAGTCAGTCCCTGGTAACTCATTGCCTTGAATATGATTGATACGTACCCAATAGTAAGGCTGGTTACGCGCATCTACCCTCGGTTCGATAGTGAAACTTCCAGGTGGCCTGTGTCCCTGACTTGTGACCTCTATTCCGGCAGTTTCCTCTCCAGAACAGTCTGGAAAGTTGATGTTAATGAGTGAATCTTTAGGCCAATCTTCTAACTTGACTAGTTTATGGACTAGCTTTTGGGCATGTTCTTTCGCAGAGAGGAAGTCGGTTTTCCCGCGAGGCGGCCTCACTTGAGATAGACTTATTGCGGGGATCCCCATCAGGGTTGCTTCCATGGCTGCAGCTATCGTCCCTGAATAGCTAACATCCTCTGCTAAATTAGCCCCACTGTTTATGCCTGATAAAACAAGATCTGGTAATTGGTCTTCACCCATGAATTGCCATAAACCCATCAGTACGCAATCTGTGGGAGTGCCTTCCACCTCAAATTTTTTTTCACTTAGTTTTTTACTTCTGATTGGGTTAGTCAAGGAAATCGAGTGTCCGGCACCACTTCGTTCGCTTGAGGGTGCGACGACCCATACATCCGAACACAAACTCAGTGCTATATTCTCCAGAAGTTTAATTCCAGGCGCATCTATCCCGTCATCATTAGTTACCAGTATTCTGTTAATTACTCTACTCATTTCTGATGGGGTATCCTCTAATTCATTTAGCCATTAATATTTGTGCTTTTTTGTTACTGCCGCCCAAAAATCGGGGCGCTTCCAGGTAGAACTCAACAAGATCACGCTTAATTTCTTCACTATCTGGATTCAAGCTGTACGCCTTTTCGAACGCCTTTCGAGTCTTTTTTGCATAATTTATCGCTTTCAACCAACTTGAATTTTGAGCTAGACGCCCGTAACTTTTCCCAAGCATGTAGAGTGCTTCTACGCAGTCTGGTTTTATCGAGATGATTTCTTCGTAAAGTGAAACGGACTCATTATAATTTTTTGCCTCGTAATATCGTTCGGCCATAATTAGTTTCTCAGACAATTTTAGAGAGCTTGTATTGCCAATTGTATGGTCACAAGCTTTTAATGATGCGATACAGCTGATCACCAACATCAGAAAAAAACTTGTGGGTAAGACTAATCCTTTATCCAGCAAAAATTTCTACCAAGTCACATTTTTGTTAAAATGATTCTGCCATTTTTTTAGCATCCAGGGCTAAGGATTCTTCCATAGCTGTGACGTCATCAGGAGCCGCTAATGTAGGCGCAACTACTAGGCGTTCCACGTCAGTAAGCCCGATGAAGGAAAGCCAGCCTTCAAACGCAGGCTTTTGCAGATCAAACGCCTCGGTCTCACTTCCCACGTCATAAGCTCCGCCTGTTGCATAGATCGCAAGCACTTTCCCTTTTACAAGACCTGAGTAGCCGCTCTCGGGAGAGAATGACCATGCCAACCCAGGTTGAGTGATCACGTCAATATAATGTTTAAGTACGTAAGGCAAACCAAAGTTCCACATAGGTACTGAGAATATATACTTGTCGGCTTCATTGAATGTGGTGAAGATTGATTCAATTTCTTTCCATGCGGACTTTTCAGAGTCACTCGGATCTTCACCATGCATGATACTGTATTTGGCATTGAGCTTTTCATCATTGAATTCAGGTAGGTCTGCAGACCATAGATCTATCGTTTGGATAACATCTTCAGGATGATGAGTCTTATAGCTTTCTATAAATATAGAAGCAAGCTTAGATGAATGCGATCGCGACTTACGCGGAGAAGCTTCGACATAAATAACTTTTGACATTGATAATTCCTTTTACTAACGGTTAGTTTTTCGTTGACGCGCTCGAGCCCAATTTATATCGAAAGATTCTACGGTATCAAGCAAAGCTGTAATTTTACTCCATTTCCAAAGATTGTTTTCAAAAATATATTCTTCTTCATACCTGCCAGATATTATTCCACTGCCTATTATTCCCAGCTGATTTTCCGGTTGAAAAACTACCGGGCAGTCGAGGTACCAAACAGCAGATGCTTTATTAGAATGTAGTGCAATGACTTCATTTGTCACTCTGTGCTGGCTATAGGCTAACACCGATGGGACGTGTTCGAATAGAAACGTCTCGACTTCATTTCGACCGTGCATGACAGGAAAGCCTGAGAAATCCGCAATCACATCGTCAGTAAGGTGCGCGGAAACTTGTTTCTGAGGTTCTCTGTCACCTGATATTATTTTATCGATACAAAGACAGTAAGTGTGATGCTTGAGATGTCTGATCGCATCTTTTTGCTCTAGACTCCTGATTCTCTCTTCTATTTCTCTCAATGACTCACCCTCTCTTTAATTTTTAACAATTTATGATTTTTGTGCTGTGTAATATTCAATGTGCTTAATTATTCGATCTAACGCCTCTTTGAGTTTAGTATGCGACTGGGCAAAGCATAGACGAATATATCTATCGTTTCCTGGGCCGAATGTATACCCTGGGGCAACGCCTACGTTTTCTTTATGCAATAAACTGTTTGCAAACTCCTCGCTTGATGATAAGCCAATAATTTTCGGGAAAGCATAAAATGCTCCGACAGGTGTCGTCAGTTGTATTAACGGGTGGCTGCCTAATTTCTCCATGACGATATCCCGGCCGATCGCGTAATTATCTCTGAGCTCTGAGATGATATTTTCCCCCTCTGCCAACGCTTTTACCCCCGCACTCTGAATGAAGGCGGGCGCACTAGTGTTATAGCACTCGGACAGTGTTGCCATTTGTTCAGAGATACTTGCAGGAGTGATCATCCACCCCAGTCGCCAACCAGTCATTGCAAAGGCCTTAGAAAATCCGTTTACAACGATCAACGGGTCCGTCTCTAAGGCTATTTCGAGGAACGAAGGTGCAACATTTATGCCGTAGATAGTCCGGTGATAAACTTCATCGGCTATTATGGTGATCTGTCTGCTGCGGCAGAATTCTAATAACTCGTGTTGTTGTTCTCGTGACATGACCCAACCGGTAGGATTGCTGGGGCTATTAATATAAATCGCTTTAGTGTTTTTTCTCACCGACTTTCTGACATCTTCTATCACTAACTGCCAACCATTTTTCGTCTGTAGTTGGCGTACACAGCTGTACTCAGCTCCGGTCACGTGTATAGCTCGATCAATATTTGGCCAGTGTGGGCTGACTATCAACGCATGATCTGATTTGCTCAGAGTCATTTGACACGCGAGTGTAATCGCAGACATGGATGATCCAGGAACTGTTATCCGTTCATCCTCAATATCAATATTATAAATCGAGTGCACATAGTCTGAGATAGCAGCCCTTAGTTCTACTTTTCCTCTTGTATGACCGTAGAAGGTTTCGCCCGAGTCCAATGCTATTTTTGCTTCATCGCGAATTAATGTTGGTGTTGCTAGATCTCCTTCGCCGAACCAAAGCGGGATGACGTCGGGGTCGCCTAAACGTTGGAACGCAGTTTTTGTAATCCCGTTTTGTTTTAACCTAAGAAATTCAGTTTTGAACATATGCTGTATTCCGAGACATTAAAGAGAATCGATTGATGAAAGTACACCGATAATCCTATACCCTTTTAACCTATTGAGACAGATTTTCGAGAGGTTGTTGTAACGTGAAGCTGCTATTGAAGCGTTTGCATTGCACTTATGTTGCGCGAGTGGATGATTTTGATTTATCCCTTGGACTTCAGGCTACTGAAATAAATGCCCTTAGAGATGCCTTAGATGAATATTCGATTTTAGTTTTCAGGCAGCAAGCACTGACCGACCGACAACAGCTTGAAATCGCAAGTTCCTTAGGGGGTAGCCTACATAGAAAAACGGGGGTGGCGACGCTAGGTCCGAATCGTTTCGGCGACGAGGCACTAACAGACATATCAAACATTGATAATGATGGAAAGATATTAAGTAAAGACGATAGACGTCGTCAGTACGGGCTCGCTAATCGGCTATGGCATACTGACGCATCATTTCAGTCGCCCCGCGGGCGCTACTCTATGCTATCAATGAAAAGGTTTCCCGCATCTGGTTGTGAAACACAGTTTTGTAATTTATACGATGCATATCAACAGCTTAATACGCCACTGCAGCAGACGGTTAATCGATTAGTGGCACATCATTCAATCGTACATTCTAGAGAATGTTTAGGTTTTATGTTTTCGGATGCTGAGAAAAATCGATTAAAAGGAGCCCAGCATCCTCTAGTATTTATGAATCCAACCACTGGTAGAAAAGCTCTTTATATTGCGGCACATATTTCTCACATCTTAGGATGGGACATTCCAGATAGTCGTATATTTCTCATGGATTTGATTGAGCATTCGACTCAATCTCAATTCGTATATCGGCATGAGTGGCGACCGGATGATTTCGTTATATGGGACAACCGAGCAACTATGCATCGTGGCATGGTATTTCAAGATGAGACTGAAGAACGAGAAATGCGTCGCGTGACCACTCTAGATGACTGATTTTTAGGCTCAAAGATTTCAGTCCATTATTGCAACAGCCCGAGTCCATCCAGCTGACGCACCTTTGATTTTCACAGGGAAACAGCTGATCGTAAAACCTTTAGACGGAATTGATTCGAGATTATGTAACTTTTCTAGGTGACAGTACCCGATTTCTCTACCAGCTTTGTGGCCCTCCCAGATCAAGTCACTATTGCCTGTCTCGGCGTACTTATCCTTGGTATGGATAAATGGTGCGTCCCAACTCCAGCCGTCCGTTCCGGTTAGTCGAACACCTTGCTCTAGCAAATATAGGGTAGCCTCTCTACCCATGCCGCATCCACTCGAGACATAATCATCATCCCCGTATTTCTTACCCGCCGCTGTATTAACTACCACTATTTCTAACGGACTTAGTGAATGCTGTATTCGATCTAGCTCATCTTTTACATCCTTGACGGTTACCACGTAGCCGTCATCGAAGTTTCTGAAATCGAGTTTTATCGCCGGCTGAAAACACCAATTTAAATCTACTTCATCAATAGATATTGCTCTTTCACCTTGATTCATAGTCGAATGAAAGTGATAAGGCGCATCCAGATGGGTACCGTTGTGGGTCATTAATTTAATCCATTCGATAGCCCAGCCTTCACCTTCAGGTAAGTCTTTTTCCTCAGCTCCAGGGAAAAATTTTATTACATCTTTAGCCGAATCTTTGTGCGTTATATAGTCGATATGAGGTTCATATCCAGGAGGGTCTGATTTTACATCGTTTTCCAAAGGTATTGATATGTCGATAATTTTTCTAGCCACTGATATCTCCTTTTACTCCATCGCTTTTTCTATCATTTCTTTCACTTTGAATGGCGAAAGAGGGCAAGACATCACTTTAACGTTATGAACGCGGAGAGCATCTTCAACCGCGGCCATTAAGACTGTACTTGTTGCGATGCTGCCATCTTCACCTGCGCCCTTTGCTCCAACAGAAGTAGATGGAGATTTGCTTACGAGGTGATCGATCTCTATCTCAGGTGCAGCCCAGACGGTCGGCATTCCGTACTCTTTCAACGTATTCGCGAGAGGCTTTCCTTCATCATCGTATTCTAAATTTTCGTAAATAGTGCCGCCTAACTGCTGGACAATACTCCCTTTGATCTGTCCTTGCAGGATGAGCGGATTGAGAATAACCCCGTGATCTGCAACCATCCAGATTTTCTTTACGTCAACTTTCCCAGTTTCGATGTCTACTTCTACGAGGGCTCCTGCTGCTCCATTTGCGTGAGCGGGATAGAATTGCATACGCCCGAGATCATCTGGTTTCCAATTGACTTGAGGATGCCGGTAGACCCCCAAGGCTTCAAGCAGGGGACCGTCTGCATCCGCAAGAATAATTTCTGCTCCAGGTTGCACGTATGCCGCGAAAGCTAGATCTTTGAAGGATAGCGCAGGCTCAGATTTAGGGCAGCTAATAGTACCGTTTTTTATTACGACTTCACTTGGGTCGCATTCAAGTATCACCGAGGCGCCAATTTTGATTCTAGGAAGCAATTTTTCGGTGGCGTTGATAATCGCTCCTACTGCAAACATTGCACCTCGACTCGAAAAAGTGCCAGAACCGAATGGGGAGGCTTTGGTGTCGCCCCAACTAACGGTAACATCCTCAATGGCGCAACCCAGCTGGTCAGCGCATACTTGAGCATAAACAGTCTCGATCCCCTGTCCTAGACTCTGTATGCCAGTAATTACATGTACAGAGCCATCCGCGGCTATTCTTAGCGTAATTGATTCGTAATTTTGTGATGTACTCCCGGGAAAAGTAGCGCCCGCAGGTTCTATATAGGGGACTAATGCCAATCCCAGATGACGTCCTTCACGAAGAGCATTGGCTTGCTCCTTTCTCAATTCAGGTAACTTCATATTTTTAGCTAATTTCTCTAGACATTCTCTTAAGGTGCCATTTTCTATGATAGGCCCAGTAACTAACTGAAATGGGTATTTCGTGAGCAAGTTTCGTTTACGTATTTCTATAGGATCTATTTCTAATTTATCAGCGGCTTGGTCTAACAGACGCTCGATCAGCATATTAGCAAGATCTTTTCCGTAGCCTCTGTAGGCATTGTAGGGTCCTTTGTTTGTGACTACACAGCGTATGTTCGTTCGATAATTTTCGATAGTGTAAGGGCCCGGCGCATAATTTCCGCCATTAAGCGGCATACCTATTCCACAGCCTCTTTCTGCACCATCGCAACCCATGTCTGCGACTATGTCAGTTTCCATCGCGATCACAGTCCCGTTTCGGTCAAACGCCGCGCGCGAGGTTGTATGATAGTCACGCGCTCCAGGGCCAGCATGCATCCAACCGGTTCGTGTCTCATTCCATCGAACAGGCTTGTGGCAGAGCATAGTACCCAGCACTGCAAAATATTCTGAATCGACCGACAATTTTGCCCCAAATCCTCCACCTACGTCACCTGCAAGTACTTCAATTCTGCTTTCAGGGATGCCAAAAACCTGACCAATGGCCATCCTCATTTGGTGAGCAATTTGTGTGGAGGCTCGAATAATTAAATGATCTTCGTCTTTGTCGTAATCGGCCCTTGCGACTCTGGTCTCCATGGGCATGGCGCTATATCGGTGTGACCCAATTTTTTCTTCTATCACGAGATCTGCAGACGCAAATAAAGAATTTACTTCACCATGCTCAAAACGCACTTCGACTTGGGTATTTGTTTCCCACTCAGGGTAAAGCAGCCTCTCAGGTTCGTCGATAGCAGAAATTGTGGCTGTAGGATCGGTATTAACCGGCAGGTCCTCGTATTGTACTTTTATACTTTCGGCAGCATCCTCTGCGATGTAGGGATCGTCAGCAACAACCAGTACGACTGGCTCTCCATAAAAAACTACTTTATCAACAGCGAGCGCGTAGCGCTTCGGAAGTTTTAAGTCTAGTAATTCCATCGTAGGCGCAAGTGGCTGCCAGTATTTTTTTGCTTCTTCTCCGGTTATTACTCGACGCACACCGGACATTTTTTCTGCAGTTCGCGTGTCGATTTTTATAATTTTTGCGTGAGCTTTGGTCGAACGAGCCACGGCTGCATGTAGGTCTCCATACTCACCGTAATTGTCAGCAAAGCGCCCTTTCCCGGCGACTAACCTTTTGTCTTCTCGACGTTGTAATGGCCTTCCAATCCAGCTATCACTCTTATTAATCGTAGTTTCACTTTCTGCCAAAGGCTCTGCTTGTCCGTTTGCAACTTTTACGGCGTGGATAATATTGTTATAGCCAGTACACCTGCATATATTGCCTGCGATGCCATTCTTTATTTCATCGTCTGTTAGAGTTTTACCAGAATTTTTTTTCAGCAGATTCGCCGCACTCATGATCATGCCCGACGTGCAGTATCCGCATTGCAGAGCGTGACAGCTGGCGAATGCTGCTTGAACCTTTCTTGTGATCTCCGATAAATCAGAGCCTTCTATTGTCGAAATACTTTTCCCGTTAGCTCGGACAGCTGGGATCATGCAAGATTTTACCGTTTGTCCATCCATCTCAATCGTACAGCTACCACATGCACCTTCCTCACAACCGAAGCGAACACTTTTTATTGAGACTTTATCGCGCAAAACATCAGTAAGCAGTTCTCTCGGGGACACATTAACTGTTTGACTTTCGCCATTCAGCTGAAACGAAATACTATGACTGGACACTATAATTGCTCACCCACAATAGCGAGAGCCCTTTTCAGTAAGACGCGGGCTAACTCCAATTTATAACCGCTTGAGCCAAATTGGTCAGTTGTAAACTGATCTGCATAGTTCTCAAGCAGCGATATAATTCTATTTAAAATAGAGTCATTATTTCTCACATTGTCAGTATATTCCAGAGTGACGACTATTGGAGTGGCGCATGTTCCGCCTATTGCAGCGGCAACACCTTCTTGGTTGCTAACCACACAAACGTTCACTAGAGCAAGGTCATTGGGCTGCCGGGAAAATTCATCATAAACGCCAGCATCACCTGAATTTCGAGGGATAAGGATAGAGCCGACTAATTCGTCATTTAGACAATTTTCTTGAAATCCAGTAAAAAAGTCTCTGATCGGGACAGATCGTTCAAGCCGCTTTTCATTTACTACTTTAATCTCTGCCCGACTAGCTAAAAGCGCTATGGACATGTTTGCGCGTGGGTCTGACCAACAAACATTACCCACTACGGTTGCGAGATTTTTCACCTGAGTATCGCCAAGTTTTGACGCCGCGGTGTGAAGCCATGGGACTTCCTTCTCTATCACAGCGCAATTGAGTAGCTCACCGATTGTGGTGAGAGCACCTATTTGGATAGCATCAACCGTAACTAGTATATCGTTACTAAAGGCATCAATTTTTTCCAATGACACGAGGCACGGAGTATCAATCTGCCGCATACGCAGAGCTGGCATCAAGTTTTGCCCTCCTGCGATGGGCATTCCATCTTTGAGATTGGCAAATGCTTGCGTCAGATTGGTCGGTTCTTCAAAAGTATATGGCGCAGGCCTCATTGAATTGGTACTCCCTCAATTCTAGTGTCTATAGATATTTTAGTGACAGAAAAAAAAATATACTAGTAGTCTAAGTTAGACCATAGAAATCTTATGTGAAACCCGTTAACATTTTTTATATAGTACGGTTGTAGCGCAGGGATGTATCTCTAATGAACAAGCTGTTCAACAATAAGATGGTCATTGAATAGTAAAGATACCGACAGCTAAACGGTCAAAATCGATTAAAATGGTGATAAATTATGAGTATACCTAACTTACAGACTTTTGGGTTTTCTGAAGATTATCAGGCCGTTTACGACCTTGCCTATCGGTATTCACGTGACGAGCTCTATTCTTTATGTGGTAAAATGGATGACGAAGAATGGTTTCCGGAAGACGCCTTCAGGAAGCTTGGAGAGCAAGGGTTACTTGGTGTCACAGTACCCGAGGAATACGGTGGTTCTGGACTCGATGTTCTCGCACAATGTTTTATCTGTGAGGCTGTGGCTTATTGGAACCACACTCTCAGCGCTTCGCTACTAGCGAGCGATAATCTTTGTGTCCATAACTTAGTGAAAAATGCTAGTGCGCTCCAGAAGGCTGAATATTTGCCGAGATTTTGTGATGGTACCGCAATTGGTGCTTTGGGTATGACAGAACCTGGTGCTGGATCAGATGCTCTTGGTAGTATGGCGACTACAGCATATAGAGATGGCGATGACTATATTTTAAATGGTAGGAAGCTATTTATTACCAATGGACCAATC
The DNA here is from genome assembly GCA_913047675.1 of uncultured Pseudomonadota bacterium. GTDB lineage: Bacteria > Pseudomonadota > Gammaproteobacteria > UBA4457. Next base: position 10,994 of record CAJWTO010000032.1, read on the forward strand.
GCTGACGTCTTGTTAGTTTATGCGAAAACTGATTTAGAAAAAAAACAACACGGCATATCTTCCTTTATCGTGGAAAAGAATTTTGAGGGTTTTTCCGTAGCGCAAAAGCTCGACAAAATGGGTTGGCGCGGCAGCCCGACGGGAGAATTAGTCTTTGATAACTGTAGAGTACCCGCTGGTAACTTAGTTGGAGCGGAGAATAAAGGCAATGTCGTAATGATGAGTGGCCTTGATGTTGAACGTGTTATAGGGGCTTTTTTCTGCATCGGTATGGCTCAAAGAGCATTAGATTTGGCCGTTGAATATGCAGTTCAACGAAAACAGTTCGATCAACCAATCGGCAATTTCCAATTGGTTCAAGGGATGTTAGCTGACATGTATACGGATTTAGAGAGTTTGCGTGCGCTCACCTATCAATTAGGACGAGAAATTAAAGATATTTCGGTCGATGAAGCGGGGCGGGGCGGTGTACATAAGCGTTCAGCAGCGGCATTGCTGTGTGCAGGCAGAACTTGTATGAAAATATTAGATTCAGCCGTACAAATCCATGGTGGTATGGGGTGTATGCGTGAAAGTGAGGTAAATCGGCTTTATCGTAGTGGAAAAATCATGGAAATTGGCGCAGGGACTAATCAAGTAAGACAAATTATTATAGCGGGCGAATTATTAAAAGAATCCGCAGCGTAGATTTAAGAAAAATTTTTTAAATTGTTTAAATGCACAATAGTCACTGTTCGAAGCATCTAAATTCATTCGGTGATTTTTTTCCAAACCAAAGTGTGAACAGATTTCTGGCCGTCTTGGCCTCTCATGGGAGGCGTCTTTAAAATGAGATTTTTTTCAGTCATTTCGAAATAGCGTACTTGGTCATTTCCGGGCCAGCTAGGCGCCGAAGCGCCTTTAACGTGGTGCGTGACTTTCCCTTCCTCCGCATGGATTGTGTAGGTCCCAAAATAGCTAGTGTATTCCTGGAAGGCTTTACGATATTCGGGATCGCTCACCTCAGAGGGATTCTTCGACAGGAAAGGTTTTCGATCAGAGGACATTAATTGTGCCGCCATATTACCGAAGACGTCATAGTTGATTCTACCAACGACTTTTTTGCCTAAAGGAAATGCTATTTTAACGCCCTCTTTTTCAGAGAAACTGTCTTCTAATTCCCAAGTGCCCGCAAACTCTTTAATCAAGCTTTCCATAATGTTTGGCCTATAATTATTAGGACTTGAGTATAACCTAACTGCAGTTGGTTAGGCGCGGTCGCGTAAATTATTTTAGTTTGTCAGAAGTTTTTTAGAGCAGCCGAGGTTGATCCCCGCCAATACTAGGTTGTATGAAATTAGATGCGCCAATTCCTACGAGCCTATAACGTAGATTTTTTGGCAAACGAGACTTATAAAGCAAGTGTTGTACTAACACTTTAAGTTCTTCGAGAGAGCGGACTGGCTTGGGACTCGTTTTGCTTCGAGTGGTATTTCTAAAGTCATGGGTTTTCAATTTGAGATGAAAGGTATTAGCTTCTAAATTTTTTGAACTCAGTTGATTCCAAATTTTTTCTGTGAGCGGAAGAACTTCTGACTCGATTTGCGCTAGCGTCTTGTCCTGCTCAAAAGTAGTTTCACAGGATAGCGATTTCCTGACTCGGTTAATATTTACAGGGCTGAGATCAATACCTCGCGCAAGATTAAAAAGACGTTTGCCAAACTTACCGTACCAGCTTACTAGCTGCGCCTCGGAGATACATGCTAGTTCAGATACGATGTGTATATGTCTAGTTTTCAGACTGGCTTCTGTCGCCGGACCTATTCCAGGTATTTTACGAACAGGTAGAGGACTGATGAAACGCAGAACGTCTTTTGGCTTCACTACGCAGATGCCGTTTGGTTTATTCCAGTCTGAGGCTATTTTAGCAATAAATTTATTTGGCCCTACTCCGGCAGACGCATTTAGATCTGTGATTTGTTTTATTTCTGTTTTGATCCGTTGTGCTATCTCTGTCGCTGATGGTATTTCTAGTTTATTTTTTGTTACATCTAAGTAGGCTTCATCCAATGACAGTGGCTCAATGAGGTCTGTATATCTTCTATAAACTAATTTTACTTCGTTAGAGATCTGACGGTACAAATGGAACTGAGGTGGAACAAAAATTCCTTCAGGACAAAGCTTTTTAGCGCGAGAAGCAGGCATCGCTGATCGGATCCCAAAAGAGCGTGCTTCATAAGATGCAGCGCATACAACCGATCTTTTACTTGGCCACGCAACTATGACTGGCCTACCGATTAAATCCGGCTTCTCTCTCTGTTCTACCGAGGCGTAGAAGGCATCCATGTCTATGTGGATAATTTTTTTCAGCGAGTACTCGTCACCGCATAGTTGCATATTAAGTATTCAACTTGTCTTAACTAAATCCCGCAGCTTAAATCGCTGAATTTTTCCGGTAGCAGTTTTGGGTAATTCAGCGACAAACTCCACCCATCGTGGATATTTGTAGGGAGCTAGACTTTGTTTTACATACTCTTTTAATTCGTCTTCAAGTGATGTGGAGGCGTTGCTTTCACTATTTAATACGACATATGCTTTCGGCTTGACTAGCCCTTCTTTATCTTTTTGAGCTACAACAGCTACTTCTAAGACAGCCAGATGCGTCGTGAGGGCATTTTCCACTTCAGTTGGAGAGACATAAATCCCCCCCACTTTCATCATGTCGTCGCTGCGTCCGCAGTAGACATAAAACCCCTCATCGTCGATTTCATACTTATCTCCAGTTCGTGTCCACTCACCTTGGAAGGTAGTACGGGATTTTTTTTGATTATTCCAGTACATCAGAGCGGCACTTTCTCCTTTGACATAAAGCTCTCCTATTTCACGCCGATTCACCTCTGCACCACTTTCATTAAGTATTTTTAACTCATATCCATCGAGAGGTGTTCCAGTAGTCCCGTATTTATATGAATCTTCTTTATTTGAGAGGAAGATGTGCAACATTTCTGTTGAACCAATGCCATCCAGAATTTTTACACCAAGTTGTGCTTCCCACCTTGTAGCAAGATCAATTGGAAGGGCTTCGCCGGCAGAGGTGCATAAACGAAGGGATAGATCTTTTTTGCTAGGGAAATTTTCATAGTTTAACAATGCTGCGTATAGGGTTGGGACTCCAAAGAATACTGTCGGACTATATTGTGTCAGGCGCTGTGTGACCGACTCTGGTGTCGGTCTCTCCGCCATTAATACGGTAGTGGCTCCTGCACTAAGCGGAAAGGTCAAGGCATTACCTAACCCGTAGGCAAAGAATAATTTTGCAGCAGAGAACAAAATATCATCAGCGTTTATTTTTAGCACAGGATCCGCGTAGTTTTCGACGGTTGTTCGAAAGCTCGAATGTTTGTGTACAGTACCTTTTGGTCGTCCTGTTGAGCCCGAAGAATACAACCAAAAGCAAGCCTCATCTTTGTGAGTTTCTTCATGTAATAGAGACGGCTCATGACTCGAGATTAATTCACTAAGCTCTTCTCCTGACCCTGAGAAAATGATTTTTTCTAACGTGGGTACATCTTCTATTAATGATATAAATTGGTTTGATAGGGACCTGTCTACGATAGCGATACGTGCTCTACTATCTTTTAGCATATAAGCGTAATCGTCTTTAGTAAGAACTGTGTTAGTGAGTATTGGTATTACTCCCGTGTATATACATCCAAGAAAGGTGGAGGGTAACTCGAAGCTATCCAACATGCACAGAAGTACTCGTTGCTCCCTCTGGAGCCCAATAGCCTGAATAGCTGAGGCAGTTCTTTGCACTCTTGTTTCCAAGTCGCTAAAGGAATATGAGCCTACATCATCGATGTACGCGATTTTATCTGCCAGGCCATTTGATGTGTTCTTACTTACTAGCTCCGCCGCTGCATTATACGAGCTCATGATTCAGAATTCCGGTGCTAATGTTAAGCGCATGCCTTCCAGCACTGGCGTAAACTCAATTTGACAAGCAAGTCTCGAAGTATCTTGGTACGAACCAGAATCTTCTACCATTACTTGCTCTTCATCATCACGTATTCCACTTTTTGTAATCCAGTCTTTTGCCATATAAACATGACAAGTGGAGCAAACACAAACCCCTCCGCAAATTCCTTCGATAGGCAATCCTCCGTCTCGAAGGATCTCCATTAAATTTTCTCCTTCCTGCGCTGCGATCTCGTGCTCTAATCCATCTCTGTCAGTGACATATATCGTACCCATCATTAAAACCTTACATACTCAAAGTCTATGGCTTGATTATTAATTCCAATTCTCGGCGGTGCAATCCAGCTGGCAAACTTTCCAGGTTCCGTTACTTGGATCATCAGAGATTTCACATATTCATGATCCTGTTCCGAAGGCAGCCAGCTCGGACTGTTTTTGATCCAGTCCTCCTCAGTCATAGTAACTCCTTCAGGACTAACATTCGCTTTTGCAAAAGAACCTATCTGACGATGAAATGCTCTATGGGGTAATGTGATCTCAAAATCAATCCCTGCATCTTTGATTAGCTTGTTCCAGCGATTGATACCACGCTGACAGTCCTTTATGTAATCGTCACGAAGTCGCTCGTTTATGGAGTTTAGTGCCGGCACTTCTTCTTTTTTTAGCGTGTTATTAGAGAAAGTAGTTATCTCGTACGGCTCATCCTTTAGCGAATGATCATCTTTAATAAATTGTTCTTGATAACGACCTTTTAATCCTTGCGTGAAATAGTTTGCGGCATTGGTAGATAATTCTGCGCCGAATAGATCTTCTGACACACTAAAGTGGAAGTTGACATATTTTTGCAAGGTAGGTAGATCAATTGCTCCATGTCTCCTGACATCATCTGTTTTATACTTGTTCATCACATCACACGCTTTTTGGATGATTCGTGCTACTCCAGTTTCACCAACATACATATGGTGAGCCTCTTCGGTGAGCATGAATTGACAAGTTCGAGCGAGCGGATCAAACGCAGACTCGGCTAGAGAGGCGAGCTGGTATTTCCCATCCCGATCTGTGAAGTAAGTAAACATATAGAATGACAACCAATCAGGCGTCTGCTCATTAAATGCCCCGAGGATTCTTGGTCGGTCGGGATCACCAGAACGTCTTTCTAGCAGTTGTTCTGCTTCTTCTCTTCCGTCTCGACCAAAATGTGCCATAAGAAGATAGACCATTGCCCACAGGTGTCTCGCTTCTTCAACATTGACCTGAAAAAGGTTGCGCATGTCGATCAGAGATGGTGCGGTCGCTGCTAATACTCTTTGTTGCTCCACTGAAGCCGGTTCGGTATCGCCTTGCGTAACAATAAGTCTCCTGAGTGGCCCGCGATATTCACCTGGGATATCTGTCCAGACTTTCTCACCTTTATGATCGCCAAATCCTATACGCTTTTCTTCGGCATTCGAGTCTGCTAGAAAGATTCCCCAGCGATAATCAGGCATTTTGACAGAGCCGAAATGTGCCCATCCTTTTTTGTCTACGCTGACAGCAGTTCGCAAATAAACTTCGTTTTCCTGATACGCATCTGGACCGTAATCTTTCCACCAATTGATGAACTTCGGGTGCCATGATTCTAGCGCTCGGAGTAAACGACGATCTGAGGCTAGATTTACGTTATTCGGGATTAATTGGTTATAGTCTATTTGGGCACTCATAAGGGTCTCCGTTTCTTCACACTCGTTCTTTTTTAAATTGCGCACGTTCTCCCGTTCCGTAAAGAACTAATGCGCCTTTATCGCCAACAGCATTGGGTCGTTGAAAGATCCAGTTTTGCCAAGCTGATAATCGAGAAAAAATTTTCGATTCAATAGTTTCCGGACCAACAAATCTAAGATTCGCTTCCATCCCTGACAACGCATCAGGCGAAAATCCAACTCTAGATTCTATTGTCATACGCAACTCATCCTCCCAGTCGATATCATCAGGTATAAATGTGACAAGTTCTAAGATTTCTGCTTCAGACGCTTTAAGTGGGGTGTAGCAATTCTCTTTAATTGCGTCTAATTTTAAATTTTGACCAAAAAATCTACTTTCCAAGCGGGTAATACCATTAACCATTTTACAAGGGCCAAAGTTGAAATCGGTTAATGTAATAGTAGCATCGGCCTTTTCACTAAACTCAAATTGTCCTAGCAGCATATAACTTTGGTCGGCAACAAAAATTAACTCAGCAAGAAAACCTGCGAAACAGCTGCCGGGCTCTATCACTGTGATCAAGCTTCTTGCGGTCACATCCAATCGCTTGAAGGTGCGCTCGATCATTAAACTGGTCTCTTTAATGAACCAGTGTTTTTCATAATCTTTGAGCAACTTTTCAGTTGCTAAAATATAGCTCGCATCACCTTGTGTTTTGAAAACCCAAGTTCCGATCTCTTTTTCATTAAACCTCATGTGCAGGATAGCATCATCAAGTTGTCGAGCGAGTGCCAGCGGCCAAAAATCGCATCCTAGATCTTCGATATCAGTTAGAGTTTTTGGGACGGGTTGTAATGAGGATGTAATCAAAAACTCGGCGCATTGCGTGCTGCGATTTATTTTGATTTCTAAATCATCATATATCACTCCATTAGCTGAAAAATTACGCGTCAGTGGTTTTAGTAATACCCCAGAGGAAGAAACAATTTTTTGGTTTTCCGCCGCAATGTCTTTAGCTCTTTGCCGGATATCGTCAGTAAAAGATGAAGCAGGGCTTACCTCGTCAACTAGTCCCCATTCGACTGCTTTTTTACCCCTTATCCCTTCTTCCAATGTGCAAAAAAAGTCCGCTCTGTCTCTTCGAACGAAACGTTTGTCCACGATCCTAGTTAGGCCACCCGTTCCAGGGAGGACAGCTAATAGCGGAAGTTCTGGGAGTGATACTGAGCTGTTCCCGTCATCAACCATGAAGATCTGATCACAGGCTAGAGCCATTTCGTAGCCGCCTCCAGCGCAGGAACCTTTTACCGCACAAATATATATTTGTTCTGACTCGCAGGTCGCATTTTCAATCGCATTTCGCGTTTCATTGGTGAATTTGCAGAAGTTAACTTTATGCGCGTGATCCGACAAGCCGAGCATTTTTATATTTGCACCAGCACAAAAGACCTTGTCATTCAAAGAATGAAGTATCACGCACTTCACCTCAGGATGTTCAAACCTGAGTCTGGATACTGCGTCGTGGAGTTCTATATCGACGCCTAAGTCGTAGGAGTTCAGTTTTAATTGGTAGCCATCCATAAGCGTCGCATTTTCATCTACCCCTAACCCTAGCCACGCGATATCGCCATCTAAGTCAATTTTCCAGTGTTGATACTCATTCCCAATTAATTGAAAATTTATGGCATGTGGATTTGTAGCGGAAATATTTTCATGGTGTTCTACTTTCATTCTATTATCTCTTAGTGAGGCACTACATTTTGTTTGATAGATATAAATTTCACGGACTCATCAACGGTCGTTTCAGACGTATTAATTGTGTGATCAGCTTGCTCGTAAAGCCCTATCCGGCTCTCAAGAATATTTTTCAAGTCTGTCATCGCGTTGACGCTTGAAGACATTGGCCGGCTGTCCCCCTGTCGAATAACTCTTTCCATATGTTCTTCGGGAGAAGCCTTGAGCCATATAGTTTCGCACTTGCTCAGAAGCAGATTATAAGAGTCGGGTCGTAGGACGAGACTTCCTCCAACGGCTATTATCGAACGAATACTACTTTTAAGGCAGCTTTCTAAAGCTTCTTTTTCCATACGATGATAGTTAGATTGTCCTCTTAGAGAGAATATTTCATTTGTGTCCATTCCAGCAATTTGTTCGATTCGTTGACCTAGTTCAATAAAGGGTATTTTTAGACGAAACGCCAGTTTCTCGCCGATGGTACTTTTACCAGCTCCCCTAAGACCTATAAATGCGATGTGATTTTTTGTATCTGATTGGATATTTTTGATATTTAATTGTTGTTTTAAATATTTTAGAGTCTCCGAGTTTGCATTACGAAGCATTTTACAAAAATCCATGTATTCCTCTGACGCATCTGGGCGTTCATCAACAAGATCGCCAATGGTTACTTCTAGGTGTGGTGCAATTGAACTTAGTATTTGAAGGGTAGGGTTGCCTTTGCCAGATTCTAGAAGCGCAATATAGCGCTCTGAAACTTCGGATATTTCGGAAAGCTTTCGTCTCGAGATACCCTTACCGAGCCGCAGAGAACGCACTCTAGTTCCGATAATTTCGGTGTAACTATTTGTCGGCAACAAAATGACTTCCCCAGAACGCTTAACCCTACGTTATGCATTATAGTGCAAAATAAAAATTGGTAAAGAAGCAATATATTGCACAGATCATATGGTATTTTTTCTGTTGATATTTGTACAGTCACTTGGTGCTTATTCGGTAAAATAGCCATATGATGTCCCGATTAGCTATGAGAGTTCCTATTAAATCGGAGTTTAACGAATAGATGACCACGATTACCACGGAAATACGCGACAAACGTAAAGAAAAATATGACAAAGGAAAGTTGCAGCAACGACTCCGTCGATTAACAGGTCAGGCGATTACAGATTTTGGAATGATTAGTGAGGGCGATAAAGTTATGGTTTGTCTTTCGGGTGGGAAAGACTCATATTCAATGTTAGAACTGCTTACCCGACTTCAAGAGAAAGCACCTATAAATTTTGAATTAGTGGCGGTGCATTTGGATCAAAAACAGCCGGGCTATCCCCCAGAGGTAATGAGAGCCTTTTTAGAAAGCCTCAACATTGATTATCATATTATCGAGCAAGATACATATTCTACTGTGAAAAGAGTAGTCCCTGAGGGTAAAACCATGTGTGGATTGTGCTCTCGATTAAGACGAGGAATACTTTATCGGTTTGCATCGGACAACGGATTTAATAGGATTGCTTTGGGACATCACCGAGATGATATCGTTGAAACGTTGTTTTTAAATATGTTCTTTGGTTCAAGACTAAAGGCGATGCCTCCTAAACTGCGCAGTGATGATGGGGAACACGTAGTTATTCGCCCACTAGCTTACTGCAAAGAATCTGATATTCTCGCATATGCGAATGTTCGAAACTTTCCGATTATCCCCTGCAATTTGTGTGGCAGTCAGGATCAATTGCAGCGCGTAAAGATTAAGC
>CAJWTO010000033.1 GCA_913047675.1 uncultured Pseudomonadota bacterium
TCAAAATTCCTATAGCCTCCCCAGTGACCTACCCCATTAATCACACCTGCCGCGAATAACGGAATCCAAAGCATTTGTATCGCAGTAATCGTGACGCCAGGCAACCCAAATAACAATGTATTAGCTAAAAACATCATTAAAATACCCACCATAGGGTGGGCTGAATACAACTTAGTCTCAATCAAATCATCTGGTGTTCCGAATCCAAATTGTTTAACTACCTTTATATCGTGGGCACTTAAACGGTAAAGCTCTGTCCCTCTAAGTAATACATTTTTTACGCCAAGAATAATGGGGCTATGCGGGTCGTCCTTTGTTTCTACACTGACATGATGCTTCCTATGTACAGCGGTCCACTCTTTGGTATTCATGCCAGTGGTTAACCACAGCCAAAAACGGAAAAAATGCGATATAACCGGATGCAAGTCGATAGCACGATGGGCCTGGTTCCGGTGCAAATAAATAGTGACAGCAATAATGGTCACATGCGTATAGGCCAAGGTAATAAAAACGAATTCCCAAAAAGAAAGAGTAAAAAAACCGTACAAAATAAACCTCCAAAATTAATAAGTACTCTCTGAGTAAAGATAGACAGGGGAAAGCGATATTTATCTAATCATATTCTAAGATTAAATTTTTTGCGACGTCTAATCTGCCCGTCCAACCATTATCTATAAAGATAGTTGCGGTGCTATCAAGTACGATAGTTGGCCCCCGAACGGCACCCTTAATGCTATGTCTGGCGATTACAGGATATCTAGAGTCTGATACCTCGTTCGCGTCCTCAAGAAAAGGAGTAGTCGTCAAATTTGACCAGGATTGCTCCGCAGTAACAATTACTCTGAGACTTACTATCTCTATAGGCTTGTCTAGAATATGGCCATATCGGCGCTCGTGCGCCCGTGGGAATAGACGACACAGGTCACTCAGAGAATCAAAAGGCAACGTCAGGAACGTTGATTGTCCAAAGTAACATACATCCACTGATAACTCTTCATTGAAGTCACCATCGCCATGACCCTCTTGCAAAAGCTCAGCACTTGCCGTATTGACCATATCGTCAAAAATATCTCTTAGTATTTCGTCACTACAATCTTCAGATCTTTTCCGTACTGAACGTGAAAGTTTGCGGCCAGGCTTTGCAACCGTCATACCTAACGCAGATAGGACACCCGCACTTGCAGGGATCAAAATTGCTCTTAGAGATAAAGCCTCAGCCAAAGAGCAACAATGTAACCCACCAGAGCCACCAAAAGGCACTAAAGTGAAGTCTGTCGGGTCTATACCTCGCTCTATTGATATCTCTTTAAGAGCTTGACCCATCAGGTTATTGACAATCTCCAATACTCCTTGCGCAGCTCCGTTCAAACTCAATCCTAATACTTCAGCTAAATCCTCTATAGCTTCAACCGCCTTCTCAAAATCAAGCCTCATACCTCCGGGAAACTGTGTTTCTAGAGGGAGCCTACCCATGACTAGATTTGCATCGGTGACGGTAACACTTTTACCGCCTTGCCCATAACAAACTGGTCCCGGGACCGCGCCCGCAGAGCTGGGTCCCACCTGTAACAATCCCCCAAGGTCAACGCGTGCGATTGATCCTCCGCCAGCTCCAATCGTGTGCATTTCAACCATTGGTATTGCGACCGGGTAACCTCCAACCTGACCTTCGGTAGTCAGAGAAATCTGGCCATCAATTAAAGCCACATCAGTTGACGTACCCCCCATGTCAAAAGTCATAATCTTCTCAAATCCAGCAGCTTTAGCCATATGAGACGCACCAATTAATCCTCCAGCTGGCCCTGAAAGGAGCAAATTTACTGGGTGATTACTGGCGTACTCCGGAGAACATGTCATCCCGTTGCTCTGCATCACAGCCAAAGATGAATAGTCTAAAGACCGGGCTAAGTTTTCTAAATAGTTCCTAACTTTAGGTCCAAGCGCTGCGTTTAACCATGTTGCAATGCCCCTTTCGTATTCGCGGTAATCGGGTAATACGTCAACAGAACAGGCGACAAAGCAATACTTTCCCAGTCGTTCTGCTAGCGCATGCTCTATCTCAGGTCTTAAAAATGAAAACAACAGATTAACCGCTATAGCCTCTGGGGTTAACTTTCTAACCTGTGCCTCAAGATAGGTCATGTCCTGCTCAGAAACATCTTCAACAAGTAGCCCAGAACTATTTATTCTCCCCCCTATCTCAACACAATGCGACTTAGGTACTGGAGCAGGTTTAGTAGGTGGGGTCAAATTATATAACTCTGCTCTCGCCTGCCTACCAATAGTTAATAAATCACTGAAACCACGGTTGGTGACGTACATCGTCTTAGATAGTTTTTTTTCAAGCACAGCGTTTGTGGCTACCGTTGTCCCATGTATGATTAAAATTTCTTCGAGGCGCACCCCAAGAGCCGAAAGGCCTTTCATAATAGCTATATCGGGGTTATTGGGTGTCGATAATTCCTTGTGAACTCTAATTCCAGCTTCATCGCGAACAACAAAATCGGTAAATGTCCCTCCAGTGTCAACTCCGACTAGCAACATAAGATTTTCTCATTTTACAAGCTCTATTAAGCTCACCCTTATGATACAGCACAAAAGTATATTTATTAGTGTAATATCAACTCAAATAATTAAATCTTTTCTTTAATCAACTATGCCAGAGCTACCTGAAGTCGAAACAACGAAACGCGGAATAGAAAGACTACTAAAAAATAAAACCGTTGAAAGTACAATCGTTCACCAATATAAATTTCGTCAGCCAATTGCGCGAAATATTGGAAACATCTTAAAAAGCCAAACTCTGAGAACGGTTTCGAGACGCGCCAAGTATCTTTTATTTAATTTCACCAAGGGCACGCTGATAATCCATCTCGGCATGTCAGGCAGTTTAAGAGTAGTCAGTCCAAACACCCCAAAAGCAAAACACGACCACGTGGAGATTTCGTTTAACGACAACCTATGCCTTAGATTCAGAGATCCGCGCAGATTTGGTCTGGTTATTTGGACAAAGCAAGATCCACTGAAACACAAATTATTAAAGAACTGCGGGCCAGAGCCGCTGACCCAGCAATTTTCTGCAATATATCTAAAGCGTGTCGCAGAGAATAGAACTTGCGCTATCAAGCAATTTATCATGCTAAATAATGTAGTTGTAGGAGTCGGAAATATTTACGCCAGCGAGGCACTATTTTCAGCTGGTATAAATCCAAATCGTCCTGCTAATAGCATAGATTTAGACGAATTTGGCCGGTTGAGTAAAAGTATTAAAACAGTGTTGCGAAGAGCTATTAGGGCCGGAGGTACAACGCTGCAAGACTTTAAAAACGAACAAGGTGACGCGGGCTACTTTAAACAAAAACTTGCCGTATATGGTCGCGCAAGTCTGCCATGTTACAACTGTCAACGAGCTATAGCGCAAGAACGGATAGGGCAAAGATCAAGCTTCTATTGTCAAAATTGCCAAAAATAACTACCAAACTAATGACGAACCTTCGCCCCTTGGATCACTAGCCGCGCCTACAGAGCCGTCTGCTTTATCAATAACAATAACTTGCATATTGCCGTAATTGCGCCCACTTTCTTTTAGTTTATGCCCTTTCTTACTGAGAGACTCCTGCTCAGATGAAGTTAATCCATCTTTCTCAAAGTAAATTTGGTCAGGTAAATATTGGTGATGAAAACGCTTCGACGATACCATCTCAATCGGCCCAGCACCCATCATAAAGTCTAACGCGGAAATCAGTACCATAGAAATTATACGGCTCCCGCCAGGCGTGCCCATAACAGCTATGCGATCAGTTCCTTCTAGAAAAGTAGGGGTCATGCTAGATAGAGGCCGTTTTCTCGGTGCAATCGCGTTCGCATCAGCACCCACGAGGCCATAAGTGTTCGGCGTAAACGGTTTCGCTGAAAAATCATCCATTTCATTATTTAGTAATACACCTGTCCCTTCAGCAGTTATTGCCGCTCCAAAAGGAATATTGATACTTAAAGTCGCTGCGACTCTGTTACCTAGACCGTCCACAATGGAAAAGTGAGTGGTATCCGCCCCTTTTTGGCGACTACCTATTTGTGGTAATGAGCTACTAGACGTAGCCTCTGTGTCGGAAATTGATGATGCTAACAAATCAGCATGCATCTTAGACGATAGCTTTTTTAAAGGTACTTTTACAAAATCAGGATCACCTAAATAATCCGCCCTATCACGGTAAGCACGCCGCATGGCCTCAACTACTAAATGGATATAAGTATCTCTTTCATATTTTTTAAGGTCATATCGCTCGAGAATATTGAGTGCTTCGATAAGCACTATACCGCCTGATGAGGGAGGAGGAGAAGAAATGATCTTTACGTCGTGATAAGACGAAACGAGGGGCTGCCTGATCTTAACTTCATAGTTTTTTAAATCTTCTATTCGCCAAATACCACCTTTAGAGACGACTGAATCAACCATTTTTCTCGCTAAATCGCCGCTATAGAAACTCTCGCCATTCGAAACCGCAATTGCTTGTAAAGTTTCAGCTAAATCTTCTTGGATTACTCTAAAACCCGCTTTAGGGACGTCGCCCTGATCCAAAAATATTTTCGCGGCATCTTTATGTAAGCGTAAAGCTGAGGCTCGATAACCTGCCATTTTTTCATAGCGATCACCGGTTAAAAATCCTTCTTTGGCTAGCCTTATCGCGGGCATTAGATTTTCTTGCAGAGTCAAGTTTGCAAAATTCTCAGATAGGTAGACTAATCCGGCGGGCAAACCCGGTATCGCAGCGGCCAACGGGCCATTCAACGATCTGTCGCGAACGAAATCCCCGGAAGAATCCAAGTACATATCAGCCGTGGCTTTACCCGGCGCTTCCTCTCTAGCATCGACAAATAAGTTCGTACCTTCTCTCTGGCTATGAAGCAAAAAGAAGCCACCACCACCAATCCCTGAACTATATGGTTCGACAACCGCCAGAGCTGCGGCCACAGCGATAGCCGCATCGAAGGCATTGCCACCCGCCTCTAATATCTCTTTACCGGCAAGAGTTGCAGCCGGGTGCGCTGAAGCAACCGCGGATTCGGCTTGGGCGGTATCGCCAAACCAAAGCGCGATAATCACTAAGCAGATGTAACGAAACTTACGGCGTGGGTAACTCAATTCAACCTCCTACTTAGCTTTTTTTAGAAATAAGTATTTTAACTCAAGCTGTTGCTGAGTCTCTTCATGATCACTATCTTTCGGGATGCAGTCTACAGGACAAACAACAACGCACTGCGGTTCAGAAAAATGTCCCACGCACTCGGTACATTTTTTCGCATCTATCAAATAATGCAATTCACCCTCATAGATTGCCTCATTAGGACACTCGGGCTCACATACATCACAATTAATACACTGTTCAGTGATTTTCAGCGCCATTATGATTTGGGACTCAAATTAGATGACAGCCCCCGAAGTTAACGAGAGCTAGCCGCTAGTTTATCGATCAAGACGTTTTTTACAATTTTTGGCACAAAGTCAGTAATATCTCCGCCAAATTTAGCTATCTCTCGGACCAATGAGGAAGATATATAAGTATATTTCTCGGAAGTCGGTAAAAAAATCGTATCCGCCTCTGGCATCAACTTTCGGTTCATGCCAGCAAGCTGAAACTCGTACTCAAAGTCACTTACTGCACGCAAGCCTCTCAAAATAACCGAAGCATTATTTTCTTTTGCACAATCAACCATAAGACCATTGAACTGTATTATCTTAACGTTTTTAATTTTTTCTAAAACTTTCGACGCCAACTCAATTCTTTCCTCTACAGAAAAAATCGTATTCTTCGACGTGCTACCGGCCACCGCTAATATCACTTGATCAAACATGGGCGATGCTCTAACAACTATATCGACGTGTCCGAGTGTAATTGGATCAAAGGTGCCAGGGTATATCGCAATAGTACTCAATTTACTGCCCTAAATATGAAAATCAGATAATTTATACCACTTTCCAACAGGAATTTCCTTAGCCCATCTTTAAAAGGCTGTATTGCATACTCTTAGTCGAACCAACTTTCAATTTTCGCCACTCTTTTGGTAACTCCACGTCGTTTTTCAAAAACTCCACATAAACCATGCCATTTGGTCGAAGATTGCGTTTAGCGATTAATTCCAGGGAAGGCAACAAAAGGTTCGATTTAAAGGGAGGATCAAGAAATATAATATCGAACTGAGCGTCGCAGGATTTAATGTAATTAATTGAATCCTGCAGATACACCTCGGCCTTGGATATAATACCTAGGCTAGTCAGTAACGAACTGATGGCACGGCCTAAGACTTGATTTTTTTCCACAAAAGTAACAGTACTAGCACCTCGGGACAGCGACTCAATACCTAACGCCCCAGTTCCAGCAAACAGATCTAGACAACGTGCTCCTTCAATGTTTAAAGAGAGCCAATTAAACAGCGTCTCCTTGACCCGATCCGAAGTAGGCCTCAAACCTATTGCATGTTCAACAGGAACCCTAGTTCCGCGCAAATTTCCTCCAATTACACGAACGCTTCCAAGCGATTTACTCATCGCCATCCTGATTCGGGCCAACTATTACCGTTACCAGTTTTTCTGGTGATAGATATCGGTTAAATACTCTACTAACCTCCGCACGCGTCACTCGGTCAACATTCCCAGCGAAAGTTTCCAAGTAATCAGTAGGTAATTTATAAAATCCTAACATAGCTAAATAGTTTAAAATCTCCGCGTTAGTGTCAACTCTTAGGGGAAATCCGCCTATCAAATTGTCTTTAGCGCTGTCTATGTCCTTCCCCGAAAAACCCTCTAGCCGTAATTTTTCTAGCGAGCTATCCAACACGCTCAGTGCTTCCTCTTGATTCTCTCGATCGGTTTGCACAGCAGCCACTAAACTACCTCCAGTTAATTTCGGAGAAAAGTAACTATAAGCCGAGTAGGCTAAGCCCCTTTCCTCCCTAATCGATCTAAACAATACCGAAACTAATGAGTTTCCTCCCAGAGCATGATTGGCTACTAGTAACGGAAAATAATCTGGATGACCTCTCTCAACACTACGCGCACCAACCCGTATGTGACTTTGTATTGAAGGAAAATTTCGCTTGACTAAAATACCTTGCGTCTTTTTTGACGGCGGTGAAAATACTTTATCAGCGCGCTCGCCGCTCACCAAAATAGAACTAATCTCTTCGGCCATGGCTTTAGCTTGCCTAAGATTTACCGCACCTACAATCGATATATTAAGATTCTTAGCAACATAAAATTCGTTAAAGAACTTACTAACATCGTCGCGAGTGATGGACTTGACTGATTCGGCAGTGCCTTCATGGGGGAAGCCATAAGGATGTGCTGCAAACAACTCGGCATACAATTCGTCCTGAGCCACAGCCGCCGGAGACTGTTTTTTAAAATCTAATCCGATTAATGTTCTTGCCACTAGTCTATTTACGTCGGAGTCATCAAACCTAGGCGAAGACAGCGCCAACTTCAGCAATCTCATCACGGCTTCCAAATTAGCCTGCTCGGTTAGACTGCGCATCTTAATGTATGCCATATCCGAGCTGGAACCAGATGAGAGGTTACCGCCAGTGAGTCCAATTGCCTCGTTAAACTCATCAACATTTAAGTCGCTTGCACCTTGTAAAATTAGCGCGCTCACTAAATTCGCTAACCCATGCTTTTTACCGTCTCGAGTACTGCCCGCATCAAAAGCCAGGTACATATCGACCATCTCTAGTTCAGGTACCTGCGCATAAAGCACTGACACATTATTTTCGGTGCTCCACGACTCAACCTGCACTTTGGCACTAACGCAAAGTGGAAAAACTAACAATAAAACTAATATTGCCGAAACGAAATTTTTCATAGCAAACTCTCAGGCAAAAGTTGGGTAGTAGCTAAAGCATCGGGTCTAATATATTTTTTTACAACAGCGACAAGATCACTCGCTGTAATCTCCGTTATATTTTCAATATATTCATCTTTTAAACGCCAATCCAAACCTACAGACTCTAACTGTCCAATAATAGTCGCCTGATTTTCCATTGAGTCCATTGCATAAACTCTGCTTGCTACAACTTGTGACTTCACTCGCTGCATTTCCATCTGGGTTGGCGGACTTTGAATTATCTCTAAAAGCTCGCTTGTAATAGCTACTTCAAGCTGATCAAGAGTGACTCCCTCAGCTGGAACCGCGCTAATTGAAAATAACGTGTCCAAAAGAGATACTGGCGAATATCCAATCGACGCATAAGTAGCTAGGGACTCTCCCCTAATCAGATGTTTAGCAAAACGAGCACTGGCATCACCGTCCAACACCTCTGCTAGCACATCAAGTGCATACACGTCGGCCTCATCAATTTCATCAGACATTCTCACACTACCAAGAGAAGGAACTTTGTAACTCATTAATAACATTGGCACTCGCGCCTTTTCACTAGTCATGGAAAGTCTCTTGGTTCCCTGACTAATGCGCTCATTTGCACTTCGCAAGACAGGGACTCTCTCACGAGCTAAGCCACCGAAATGCTGTTGCGCTAATTTATGTACCGATTTCGAAGAAACATCGCCTACCACCACGACGGTGGCGTTATTTGGTGCGTACCATTGTTGGTACCATTTCTCCAAATCATCTAATCGCATTCCTTTGATGTCGGACTCCCATCCGATAACCGGATGGCGATAAGGGCTTTCCTGAAACGCTAGTGCCCTGTTAGCTTCCCGCGCCAGGCCTTGGGGATTGTCATCCGTCCGTAATCTACGTTCTTCTAAAACTACATTTATTTCCTTTAAAAACTCCTCCTCTTTAAAAACAAGATTATTCATCCGATCAGCCTCTAATTCAAAGCTTAAGCCCACATTTTCTGATGACCATTGCTGATAATAAGCGGTATAATCGGAACTAGTGAATGCATTCTCGCGCCCACCTTTTTCGGCTACTATTTGAGAAAATAGGCCGTCAGGATAAGCCTTCGTGCCTTTAAACATCATGTGCTCAAGGGCATGGGACACTCCAGTTACGCCCCTATGTTCATGAGCAGAGCCAACTTTATACCAGATCTGCACTACTGCAACCGGTGCGCGATGATCTTCCTGAACTATTAACTTCAAGCCATTTGACAGTTGAAATTCCTGCGACAAAGGGCTGGCAAGCGGCAGGGCTATTAGAGCTATGGTAGTAAAAATTGATAAGATGGCGTGCGGCCACATAATTTTGACCCTCAAAGAGTAGAATAAAGGTAACAATAGATAATATTTTATTATATTACAGCTCAGACCCTAACTATAAATTAAATAAATGCAATGTTAGATAACAACATCGCTGGAAGAATTAAAAAGCCATATGTTTAGCAAATTACTAAAACAACTAGGACGTAAAAAGGACTCGCTCGGTAACCGTATCTCCGGCCTATTCGGAAATAAAACTATCGTCAGTGAGGACCTGTTAAAAGATTTGGAGCGAGTACTCCTTACAAGTGATGTAGGGATCGAGGCCTCACAGCGGATAATAGCAGCCGTTAAAAACTCTTCGCACAACGAATCACCAATTGAGAACATACGACATGAAATGCAGCAGATCCTAAAGGCAGCTCAACAGCCGCTAACGATAGAAGGTCAGCAAATGCAACCATTTATAATTTTAGTGGTAGGAGTTAACGGTGCTGGGAAAACCACCTCCATCGCCAAATTAGCGAAAAATCTAAAAGAACGTGGACTAATGGTTGTGCTAGCCGCGGGAGACACATTCCGAGCCGCTGCAGTCGAGCAAATACAAGAGTGGGGGTTGAAATTGGACATCCCGGTTATATCCAAGCCGTCGGGCAGTGATCCGGCATCACTAGCATACGAAGCTCACCAACAAGCTATATCTCTCGGGGCCGATGTTCTGATTATCGATACGGCGGGGCGGCTCCATACCCAAGGCGATCTCATGGCGGAGCTAAAAAAAATTAAACGAGTCATCACCAAACAAGACGACTCGGCGCCGCATGAAGTTATATTAGTACTTGACGGAACCTCAGGACAAAACACGCTCAGACAAACAGAAATATTTATTAAAGAGATCGATATTTCGTCTCTCATCGTAACTAAATTAGATGGTACTGCAAAAGGCGGCGCATTATTTAACCTCGCTAATGAATTTGACTTACCCGTGAGGTATATAGGAATAGGCGAAGGTATGGACGATCTTCTAGCGTTCGATGCAAAAGATTTCGTCAATTCACTCTTAAGTAATATTGGAGACCACAAATAAAAAGACTGTAGCGATCACTTCAAACCATATAAATTATTAAAAAAGTTGGCACTCAGCTTACTCGAGTGCTAAAATCGTAAAATAAATCGTATTATCAAAGGATAATCTATGTCCAAAGCCATAAATATCAACCTACCATCACTGGCTGGGTCGCTCGAAAATTACATTTTATCGGCTAACCAAGTACCTATGCTTTCATTCGAGAAAGAGCAAGAGCTTGCAAAAAAACTAATCAATAACAATGATTTAGATGCCGCTCGTCAGCTGGTAATGTCGCATCTCAAATTCGTGGTCAAAATTGCTCGTGGCTATGACGGATATGGACTCTCTTTAAGCGATCTAATCCAAGAGGGTAATGTGGGCTTAATGCAGGCAGTAAAAAGGTTTAATCCAGAGAAAGGAGTGCGCTTGGCTGCATTCGCGGCCTATTGGATAAAATCGTGTATGCATGAATTCATCCTAAAAAATTGGAGGATAGTGAAAATAGCCACAACAAAGGCGCAGAGAAAGCTATTTTTCAACCTCAGAAGTGTCAAAAAATCACTTGGATGGCTAAACTCTGCAGAAAAATCAGTTATCGCGAACGACCTGGGCGTAGCCAATAAAGACATAGAAACGATGGAGCAGCGACTGGTCGCGTCTGACTTAACGTTCGAACGAGCGCTATCTGACTCTGATGATGCTCAAAATGCTCCCGAAGAATTAATTGAGGACTACACCTTTGAACCGTCAGCGATAAACGAAAAAATCGAAAATAGAGATCTAGCACAAGACGGTTTAAAAAATGCGCTTCTTAATTTAGACGGCAGGAGTCGAGACATCGTCGTGAGTCGATGGCTTCGCGACCCTAAGAATACGCTAGCAGAACTAGCCGACCGATATAGAGTTTCTGCAGAAAGAATTCGCCAGCTAGAAAAAAGCGCTTTTGAAGAAATGAAACCTTATCTACCACAAATGGGTGATATTAAATCCAATTAAGCCGATTTTATTACCGATTTTCAGAGCGGCAAAACAGATTAACTAACGTTGCTAATAACGAAAACTAAATCACTCCAATAATGGTCTATAAAGAAAAAGCCAAATAGCAGTGTCAAATAAACTATCGAATATCTGAAAATAGTCATGGCCAACTCATCTGAATGGTCAAACTGCATCTTTATCACATAAAATAAAAGTACTATGTTTAAGCAAACTGCGCCTACTAGATATGGCACTCCGCTCATGTAGGTGATGTACGGTAGTAAAGTTGCTATAACTAGCATGACAGAGTAATAAAGTATCTGCATACGGGTATAGGTGACCCCGTGAGTTACAGGCAACATAGGTATGAGCGCCTTAGCATAATCATCGCGCCGATAAATCGCTAAGGCCCAAAAATGGGGGGGAGTCCAAACAAAAATAATCAAAAACAACAATAGAGCGTGTGGATCTACCGATCCGGTGACTGCCGTCCATCCCAACACTGGTGGTGCTGCTCCAGCGGCGCCACCAATTACAATGTTTTGGGGTGTCGCATGCTTTAGATACATTGTGTAAACCACAGCGTAACCAATCAAAGACGCAAACGTCAAAACCGCGGTTATACGATTAACCAGCACGTCAAGTACAACCATAGAAATGGTGCCTAAAACGATGGCAAATACCAGCGCTTGACCTCTAGTTAACCCTCCTTGAGGAAGTGGCCGATTACGCGTTCTCTCCATTAATGCGTCAGTTCGACTTTCCACTACATGATTAAGCGCGGCCGCCGAGCACGCCGCTAAACCTATACCAAAAGTGCCCGCCAACAGTGTCAACAAACTAACCCATTCAGGGGTCGCCAGGAACATTCCTATGATCGCTGTGAAAACAATCAGACTTACCACTCTTGGCTTACATAGCTTTAAATATTCCGACCAATAACTGAAAACACCTGAAAAAGGGACGGAGGAGCTCATATCAATCTGAGGTCCGGGTGAAAAACAGCATCGTCACTAACACTAGGAATAGAATAGCCCCCACACCATTGTGAGCTACAGCAACCGAAATCGGCAGTCCGCCAACAATGTTCATCAGCCCTAAAAAAATCTGGCATGTGAGAACGCATAACAATACCCAAGCAAGCTTTTTTATCTGACAATTACCAAGCGTTATAGAGCGCCAAATCAGAAGCAAAAGCACAATGGTTGTAACTACCGCACCTATTCTGTGAACCATGTGAATACTCATTCTAGCAGGTGTGTCCAAAACTCCATACTCATAATCAATACCCAAGCCTCGCCACAATGTGAATGCTTCACCTAACTGCTCACTTGGAAACCATTTACCCCCACACGTGGGTAGCTCTGTACATGCGAGCGCTGCGTAATTAGTACTCGTCCACCCACCTAAAAAAATCTGACAGAATACCGTTACTAACCCAAACCAGACGAACATCTTTAATTTATTCGGGACCTTAACAGACACGTCTAAATACTTTACTTGTAAGGTATTCCAAAACAACAAAGAAAGTGTAATTAAACCACCTAAGAGATGAGCAGTCACAATTAAAGGCTTTAACAGAAGTGTTACGGTCCACATTCCTAGTGCACCTTGAAACATAACTAAAGGAACCAAACAGTAGGCCACGCTCGGATTCACTCCTATAGTCTGGCGTCTATAAAATGTAATCCCTGCTAGGCACAAAATACCAAGCCCTAATGCACTAGCTAAATACCGGTGAATCATTTCGCGCCATGCTTTACCCACCTCCAAAGGTCGTTGGGCGAGCCACTGGTCATCAGCAGATAAGTTTTTTTCAGCAGGAACCAATAATTTCCCGTAGCAGCCTGGCCAGTCAGGGCAGCCTAGCCCAGCATCAGTCAATCTAACATAGGCACCAAATACCATGACCACCATGGTTAATACGATTAGCACAATAGATAAATGCAGGTATGTCCGTCTAATAATCATTTAATCTTGGAAGCGCGTAACAAGCGTTTCAGGTCCTTCTTTATATTAGCGGGATCTGCGTCAATAACAAAATAACTGACAATTTGACCACGCCAATCTAAAAAAACTACTCCATCACTCACAGGTTCAACTACACCTCGTTCTTTAACTAATTTCGCCAGTTGCTGGGCAAGATTCGTATTACGTATATGCAAAAAGCCCGGAATATCTTCGTCAGATTCAAACAGGCCAATTAGCTTGAATCGGCTACCAGAATGACCTAACAACTCTCGAATAACAGTTAAGTTAGACAAGGTTTTCAAACATTTCGGTTCACACAGGCCATTTGTAAATAGAATAGCTCCCCATTCGCTCGGCTCCAATACGATCGTCTGCAACGGCTTTAACTCGCTTTCAGATTTTATATCAAGAGGGGGCTGAAGTAAGAATCCCTTATTCAGTAATGGACCTAATCCTACGCTCTGCGGCGACTGGACAAGCATCCAAGCGACAACGAGTGGCAATGTAAAACACGCTATTACTAAAAACAGTGGCCACCTGCTAACAGAGTTCTTACGACTAGACTTTTTATTCATCAGGTGCTTTTTTCCTCAATAAATTCCACAGCCCTATAAAAGCTAAGATCGCAGCCATACTGAACCATTGTGTCGCATATGCTTCATGCTTCTCGCTCCCCGACCCAGGTAACTTGCGATCCACCTTCAAAGCACCGACTTGTGAGCCTTCTAGGTATAAAACTTCTTTCAAAAGACTCTCTCCATTACTAACATAACCGAGAGTTGACGGATCAATCTTTTGAATTCGAATAATGCCATCTCCTAATTTTTCTGTAAGCTCGGCTTTTTCGTGACCAAAAAACCTAATCCCTACAACAGGTGGGGGCCCAAAATAACCCTTAATCTCTAATATCTGAGGTTTAACAGAAATGCTAGGAACAAAGTCTCTTGAGCCGCGATTCGAGACCCAACCTCGATTGACTAGTACCGCATTACCATCATTTAATTTAAACGGTGTTAGTACTTCATACCCACTCTGCTTCATGTACACTCTATTATCTAAAAGTAGATTTATATCCTCATAACTTCCTCTCAGTACCGCTTTTCTCCATTTAAGATCGACCTGTGGGACACTATCTTCTAGCCGAAGTTCAGAGCTTTGGTGTCTTGCCAAAAAGTTTTCATACCGCTCGCGCTTTTGCTCAGCTCTATCTAGCTGCCAAAAACCTAAAACACTTAAAAGGCCAACTGACAAGCTAAAAAGTATCACTAACAATATACGACGCGCGTTCAAAATTGGCTTTCCACAAACGATTGCATAATAATAAGTTAATCTAACATAAGGCGAAAATCATGGCTGAGTTACCAATCGTAAAACCGATTATAATAGGTGTCTTCTTTCTAATAGTGATAGCGCTCGGTTCTGCAGGCTTAAGCCTTTTTAAAAAAGGCAGTAATCAAGGAACATCAACGGTAAAGGCGCTAACCATCCGGGTAACTTTGTCAGTGATACTTCTACTCACAATTATCGGCCTATACCAATTCGGATTAATCTCTCCCAACGGATAAAGTATATCGGACTATGCAGACTGAAAAATCAGACCCAGTAGACAAATATAAACAGACCTATCCAAACCACATCGACAAAATGCCAGTACCAAGCACAAGCCTCAAATCCAAAATGATTTTCATGCGTGAAGTGGCCCTTAATACAGCGCGCTAGTATGGTTGCCAGCATTATTGTACCCATCGTCACGTGAAATCCGTGGAAGCCAGTCAAAAGAAAAAATGTTGCGCCATATATGCCCGAATTAAGCGTTAAACCGAGCGCGTGATAGGCATGCCGATACTCTTCTGCCTGCATAGCTACAAAAATTATTCCCAGGACAACAGTAACGGATAAACCTGCTATAAGGTGCTTTCGGCTGCCAATTTTCAGCCCCCAGTGAGCCCAAGTACATGTTACCCCGCTAGTTAGTAATATTAAAGTGTTCCAAAAAGGAACACCCCAGGCACCAATCACCTCTTTAAATTGGCTGAACCCATACGAGTCAGGCGTATTAAATAGGGGCCAAGCAGACGCAAACTCAGGCCAAAGAAATTCATTAGTCGCTCCTCCGGAGCCCGCTCCCCCCAGCCACGGAATGGAGTACATTCTCGCATAATAAAGTGCGCCAAAAAATGCTGCGAAAAACATCACCTCGGAAAAGATAAACCACGCCATGCCCATACGAAAGCTCACATCAACTTGTCCGTTGAATGTACCCGCCTCGCTCTCAGCAATGACGTCGCCAAACCAACCAAACAACATGTACACAAACAAAATAAATCCCGCCCCCAACACATAAGGCCCAATATTAGCCCCATTCAAAAGAGTCGCACCGCCTACAAACATCGTAAAAATAGCTATAGATGCAATTAGGGGCCACCGACTGGAATCTGGCACATAATAGTCAGCGTTCGAATAAGTAATATTGGACTTTGACATGCTTATTTATCTCTCAAATTTCGGTACAAAAATATCTTTTTAGCTGACTCTATATTCTAATCTGCGCTTGCTAGATCCAGAGACTCGAAAAAAGTATAACCTAAAGTTAACAACTTAACCTCCTGAGGAAGCTCAGGGTCTACCACAAACAAAACGGGCATCGTTAACGTCTGCTCAGGCTCTAGCGATTGTTTAGTAAAACAAAAACATTCCGTTTTGTTAAAGAACTTCGCGGCAGCATTTGGGGCCACACTAGGTACTGCATTTCCCACTACAGTATAGTTGGCATTGTTTTTAACGACAAAATCAGTTCGTGTCTCAACGCCCGGTCGCACAAGCATCTTCTCTACCGTAGGCTCGAAGTCCCAAGGCAGATCAGCACTAACACTTGTAATAAATTCCACCTCAACAAGTCGGTCATCATGCAGTTCTGTGCTTCTAACATCTGTAGATGCTATTCGACCCGTTTTCCCATTTAATCCCGTAATCTCACAAAAAACATCGTATAGCGGAACCAATGAATATCCGAATCCAAACATTAAGACTGTCGCAAGTAATAGGTACCTAACAGTTTTGGAATTAGCTTTTTTTTGCGACCCATTCATAATCTATAGCCTAGTCGCAATTCCCCATATATAAACGCCTATTACTAATAGTAACAGGCCCAGCGCGGTACGCACCGCTTTCTTCTTCCTAGTCTCATCAGGAGTAAAACTCACTTATCTGTTTCCACCGGTAATACTTTCAGGGTCGGGAGCCTCTGTGAAGCTGTGATAGGGAGGAGGAGACGAAAGAGTCCACTCCAGGCCCTGCGCGCCTTCCCAGACTTCGTCAGTGGCCTTTTCTCCGCCTCGAACACACTTAACAACAATAATTACAAATAATATTTGGGAAATTCCGTAAACAAGACCCCCTATGCTCGAAACCATATTAAAGTCTGCAAACTGAACTGCATAGTCTGGAATTCGTCTTGGCATCCCGGCCAACCCTAGAAAATGTTGTGGAAAAAATAAAACATTTACTGAAACCACAGATAACCAAAAGTGCCATTTGGCTAGGGTTTCGTTATACATATGACCCGTCCATTTAGGCATCCAAAAATAGGCCCCAGCCATGAGGGCGAATACAGCTCCTGTCACTAACACATAATGAAAGTGCGCTACCACGAAGTACGTATCATGGTACTGAAAGTCGACAGGTGTGACGCCTAGCATTA
Organism: uncultured Pseudomonadota bacterium; assembly: GCA_913047675.1. GTDB lineage: Bacteria > Pseudomonadota > Gammaproteobacteria > UBA4457. The sequence goes on from CAJWTO010000033.1 coordinate 16,879, forward strand.
ACCCGGAAAAGCCACCAATTGTGAAAAGTATTACGAACCCTAAAGCAAACAACATTGGAGTTTCGAATGTCATAGAGCTCTGCCACATAGTGGCAACCCAATTAAAGACTTTAACCCCAGTAGGTACCGCAATTAAGACCGTCGTATACATGAAGAACAATTCTCCGGCCAGTGGCATACCAACAGTAAACATGTGATGCGCCCAAACGATAAAACTCAAAAAAGCTATCGCTCCTGTGGCATAAACCATCGAGCTATAACCAAATAGTGGTTTGCGGGCAAAAGTAGGGATTATGGCGGACACTATACCAAATGCCGGCAAGATAAGAATATAGACCTCGGGATGTCCAAAGAACCAAAAGATATGTTGGAACATAACCGGATCACCGCCCCCTGCGGCACTGAAAAATGCAGTTCCAAAAAACTTATCAGTAAGTAACATCGTCACGGCACCTGCCAAGACAGGAATCGAGGCAATTAGAAGAAACCCGGTTATTATCCAAGTCCACACGAATAGGGGCAATTTCATTAGCGTCATCCCCGGAGCTCGCATATTGAATACCGTAGCGACCACGTTAATGGCTCCCGCAATGGAAGATGCACCCATAAAATGTACCGCAAATATCAAGAACGGAAAGGCATCGCCAGTTTGCAAAACTAATGGCGGATACATCGTCCAACCACCAGCAGGCGCGCCACCCGGCATGAACAACGTGCTCAAAAGCATAGTAAAGGCAAATGGCAGAATCCAAAAACTCCAGTTGTTTAATCGAGGTAACGCCATATCGGGCGCTCCAATCATCATAGGGATCATCCAATTAGCAAAACCAGTCCACGCCGGCATCACCGCACCAAAAATCATAATCAGCGCATGCATAGTCACCATAGAATTATAAAATTGCGGGTCTACAAACTGCAATCCTGGCTGAAAAAGTTCTAGCCTAATAATCATTGCCATAGAGCCGCCGATGAAAAACATCATCAACGAGAACAAAAGATAGAGCGTTCCAATATCTTTATGATTTGTTGTAGTCAACCAACGCATAATTCCTGTGGCATGCGCTCCGTGGTGATCGTCGTGGTGGTGCGTCGCAACCTCACTCATGATTTAACCTCTAAATTAATATATTGTTCTTGAAACATTACTACTCGCCAGATTCGATTTTTTTACCCTCAGCCAAAGCTACGGAGTTTATCCCTTCAAGAGCTTTAGAATCATTGATTACAAGAGCTTTTTCCTCAGTTTTTTCCGCGATCCATGCTAAATAATCAGCCTCCGGAACGGCCTCAACGACTATAGGCATAAATCCATGATCCTTACCACATAGCTCGGCACACTGACCGCGGTATACTCCCGGCTCCTGTATCAAGGCCCATGATTCATTAATAAATCCAGGTATCGCATCTCTTTTCCACCCCAGTGCAGGAACCCACCATGCATGAATTACATCGCCTGCTGTAGTGAGAAACCGAATCTTTTTGTTAGTTGGAACAACTAGGTAGTTATCAACATCTCTAAGGTAATGGTCGACACTGAATGGATCTAACTTAGACCCTCTCTGCCGGGTCACATTGGAGTCTTTATGTATAGTGCTATAAAAACTGACATCTTCGCCAATATAATCGTAATGCCACTTCCACTGATAGCCAGTCACTTTTATAGTCATATCAGCATTTGAGACGTCTTCCATCATAATAAGCGATTTAGTCGCAGGGACTGCTACAGCAATCAATATCGCGAAAGGAATGACCGTCCACAAGACTTCAACTTTTGTACTGTGGTGCCAATTGGCGGCTTTAGCACCGCGTGACTTTCTATGCACAAATATAGAGTAAAACATCGCCCCAAACACGACCACACCTATCGCACAAACAATCCACAATACGTACATATGTAAATCATAAATATCTTGGCTAAACGGGGTCACACCGCGTGGCAAGTTTAATTCCCAGTCGGCGAAACATGCAGCAGGAATTAATGCGAGTATTGATGATATAAAAATATTTTTACTTAAAAAATTCATTTAGTACTATCTCCGTGCTCATCTATTTGAGAAGCACGCACAAATTATTATAGGTTTAACACGAAAAATTATGATTTGTTCAACGTTACAACATTTCTTTTTCAGGCTCCCAGAAAATATTACGCCTGAAATAAAAATTCAGACCAGTTTAACGCCACCTATATTAACCTTTTTTATTTGCCGCGTTAACTGAAAACATAATATAACAGATAACCGACCATGAGATTAAGTATTTGAACCTGCTCAGGCCAAAATCATTCAGCCACTTTTAGAATTTGTTTTACGAAATTATTCATCGCCTCGGTGTCCCCCTTTACACCACCACTATAGTTAAAGCGCATTAAAAGTGGCGCATCGATTTTTGATTCCAAGTAGCTGATATTTCCGCCCGGGTCGTACATTAACGGATCTAAAACGTTTGCTACCCAGCCTAAAAAGCTTAATCCAGAGGCTTTAATAGCGTCCGCCGTGAGCACCGCGTGATTGATACAACCAAGTTTAACCCCCACCACTAGAATCACCGGCAACCCTAGGATGGTAGCTAGATCAGCGACACTGTCCGACGAACTTAACGGCGCTCTCCAACCCCCAACCCCTTCCACTACCAGATAGTCGGTAGCAGCCTTACAAAGCTTATAAGCGTCTAATATCTTTTCTAAACGGATCGGCTCATTTGCCTCTATAGCGGCAATGTGCGGCGAGCAAGCGGGGATAAAAAGGTAAGGGTTACGCAGTTTTTGTTCTAACGCGACATTTGACGCCTTCAACAAGATTTGATCATCTTCGTGAGTTAATTCATCTTGCAACTTTCCTGCACCCGTCGCAACCGGTTTCATCCCAGCAACCCGAAGCCCTTGCATTGCAATCGCATGAATTAATAAAGCACTAATATAGGTTTTTCCACACCCTGTATCCGTCCCAGTTATAAATATACTCATCGTTTTTTTAGCCGTGACAAAGGAAAAGTGTGTTCAGCATTAC
>CAJWTO010000034.1 GCA_913047675.1 uncultured Pseudomonadota bacterium
TTTCAACGAAAAATTTCCAATATCACTGACAGATTTTTTCTGAACAACACCCTCCGTGATAAGTGCGACATCTGTAGAAGTTCCACCAACGTCAAAAGTGATTGCGTTGGCAACGCCACATTGCCGATTGATCCAATTCATACCAATCACTGCAGCGACTGGACCTGACATGGTCGAGGCTAATGGATTTTCTATTGCTGACTGTGCAGGAGCGACACCCCCATTTGATTGCATCAGCCAAAGATCTGACAACTCAGCAAGATCATTATCAGGGAAAAAGCATAAATGCCGATCCATTATCGGTCGTAATAATGAGGTTAACGCAGCGCTCAAAGTCCTCTCATACTCCCTTGACTCGCTCAAAACGTCGCTAGATAACGTGACATCAAAATCTTGAGAAACTTCTTTTATAATCGCTCTAACGTTTTGTTCATGCTCCGGATACGCATAGCTATGTAATAGCGAAATTACAACAGAGTTGACACCTAACTGCTTAAATTCGTCGACAAGCTGAGAAACCTCTTTGGCACTCACTTGCTTTATTTCTACCCCGCTGTGATCAACGCGCGCGTCGATCTCTCGAACATACTCTAATGGGATCAATCTTCTAGGAAGTTGATTACCCGGCTCGACACCCACTGAGGCGGGCAAACGTGCTGTTTCCAATAAGTCCCGGAATCCTTTGTTAACAATCAGTCCGACATTTTGTAATTTGCCGGTCAATACAGCATTGACTATTGCGGTAGTGCTATAAAGAAAAGTTGCCGCGTCCCCACCAGCTCTCTTTAGAAATTTTTTGAGGTTATCCGGTTCAAGATTGGATATTTTGTACGGTTTAATTGTCCCATCAGTACCCACACATAAAATATCAGTAAAAGTCCCACCGACATCCATACTAGTGATATTTTCCACTTGCGCCATAATTCGTTGACTCCGTCTTAAGTTAGATTTCCGGCCACAAATGTGCCCATGGTTTGGCTTCTTCTAACTGCCCTGCTAGCCTCAGAATAGTAGCCTCATCAGCATATGCTCCAATAAGTTGTATGCCTATTGGCAACCCATTTGCATTACGGCATAAAGGTAGTGAAATGGCGGGTTGTCCTGTTACATTGGCAAATGATGTAAACCTAGGAAATTGCTCTAATCTCTCGGTCGACTGCCTAGGATGGGCTGGATCGTACTTAAAGTGGCCAAGTAAAGGCGGTGGTTCAGTTAATGTGGGGGTCAACCAGACATCGTACTCCTCAAAAAATGGCACCACCTCTCTTCCAAACTGGTGCATGTCGTGGATCGCCAATAGCAGATCAGATGGCCTACGTTCTTGATCCAGCGTAAACATTTTCCACGTATGCTTTTCAAAATATTTCTCTTCTGCTTTGCGCCCAGTCCTTCTCTCCCAATCGCGAATCATCCATGCCACCATCGCCAGCCAGATGGTAGTGAAAAAACTATTAAAATGATCAGCTGAAACTTTTGGTTTTGCTTCTTCCACCTCATGTCCCAGTTCGCTGCAAAGCAATGCGATCTCTTTAACCGCGGCCGAGCAATCAGGGTGGACCGGCGTGGGAAGAACCGGTTGATCTGAGAATGCAATCTTTAACTTCCTTGGTCTTTTGTGAACTTGCTCCAGAAATGACCCATTTTGAGCAGGGGCACCGAACGGTGCACCACGATCCGCACCGGCAGTGACGTCTAGCATTGCCGCATTGTCGGCTACTGTGCGCGTAACAACATGCTCGGACAATAGTCCTGCAGCACCAATTTCACCATAATCGGGGCCCATTGGATTGCGCCCTCGCGTCCCTTTTAATCCTACTAGTCCGCACGCAGAAGCTGGGACTCGCGTTGAGCCACCGCCATCGTTGGCATGTGCTACTGAAACCATTCCGGCAGCAACAGCCGCGCCGGAACCACCCGAAGAACCTCCCGGTGAGCGAGTTAAATCCCATGGGTTCCTGGTCGGCCCGTATAGCTCCGGCTCCGTAGTTGGCATAGACGCAAACTCAGGCGAATTCGTTCTACCGCAGATAATGAATCCGGCAGCCTTATAGCGACGCACTAACTCGGAGTCACGAGGCGAAAGGTAACCCTGTAGAAATCTAGAACCTTCGGTCATAGGCGCGCCGGCATACTCAGCTAATACATCTTTTAGTAACATCGGGACACCTGAGAAAACTTCCTTACCGCTCAGCCCGCTTACCGCTTCTCGAGCAAGGTCAAACATAGGTAAAACTACAGCATTGATTTTTGGATTAACCTTTTCAATCTGTTGGATTGACTCTTCCAATAACTCGGCAGGCGAGATCTCTCCTTTTTTGATGAGCTTAGCCTGATCAATCATTGACAACCGTAAAACATCTTTCATCACAACCACACCCCTTTTAAACGGTCAGCGCTCACCAGAAGACAGAATTTCTTCAGCCTCAAGCTGTGCTATTTCTTCCTCAGAATAATTCAAAAAATCTTTTAGGATTTCCATATTATGTTGACCTAGAGTCGGGGCTACTAGATCTAATCGCTCAGGCTGATCAGAAAACCGCAAAGGAAACCCCGGAATGACAAGTTCTCCCATGATGGGATCTTCTATCTCGCGAACCATACCTCGCTCTTTAAAGTAGGGATGATTAATAGCATCAACGGGGTCAAGCACCGGAGCAGTAGGCACCCGATGCTCGTCTAAGTGCTTAAGTATATCGTCGTTGCTTGGGAAAGTAGCCATCCATTCTTCAATAATCAAAATCAATTCTTCTTGTCTTTTACCCCGTTCACTCGCTTCGCTATAACGTGGGTCGTTTTCTAAATCGAGCCTCCCTATAGCCTTGCAAACATTCTTCCATTGAGGCTGTAACGCCAGAATTACAATATAGCCTGACGGACCTTTGAAAGTGCCAAAAGGCGCAATTAATTCGTGATGGGCACCTTGTCGGTGAGGCCGAAACTCGCCTTTGGTTAGGCTATATCCTTGCAATGAAACATCATGGTTATGAAACATCGCATCCACCATACTTATATCAAGCCACTGACCGCGTCCCGTTCTCTCTCGATGAAATAAAGCGTATCCAATAGCCGAAAAAGCGTGCACTCCGCTACCGATATCGGCGATACCAATGCCAACCGGTAATGGAGGTCCGTCTCTTTCACCGTTCATATGCATCAGCCCCGAGAACGCCTGCGCTGCCCAATCAAACCCAGTTTTATGAGAGAGCGTACTTTCTCGCCCATAAGCAGAAACCGACGCCATGATGACGCTAGGATTTATCACTTGTACCTCAGGCCAACTTAGATTTTTTTTCTCCATTACACCCGGACCGAAGTTTTCCACCACGACGTCAACCTTTTCAATCAATTCCCGAAGAATATCTATTGACTTGTCTTGTTTTAAATCCAAAGCAATACTTTTCTTACCGCGGTTTTGCTGAATAAAATAGCCACTTCTTCCACTGTCGGCTATCGGTAATCCACGTGAAGGATCGCCGTTAGGCGCAAACTCAACCTTAATTACCTCTGCACCCATTTCAGCCATCAGCCGACCTATGGTTGGTCCAGCAAGATACTGCGTCAGATCCAGAACTTTTATTCCTTCAAGCATTAACATGTTTTAGTCTCCATAGCCTTACTCTAATTCACGACCTAGCTCTATCATATCGATTAAAATAGTCACTCGCGGCGGCAACTACTTTTGGTGCCAGTAAAATAGTAGCGATTAGGTTAGGCACAATCATCATCGCGTAAAACGTATCTATCATATTAATCGTCATCGCCGAATTCCATAATGCTGCGACTGGGATGAACAGCAAATAAATATAAACAAATCTACTACCGTACACTTCCCCTAATAAATACCGCGCACACTTTATCGAATAGTAAGCGTACGTGGTCATCGTTGTTACGGCAAATAACGCAAAGGCAATCGACAAAATATTAGCTCCATATCCAGGTACAGAAGACTCAAATGCCTTCGCCGCCATAATAATACCTGTATCCGACCCATCCGCGCCTAAGCCTGCTGTCAAGATAACTAAGGCGGTCAGAGTGCATATTAGATGGGTATCAATAAACGGGCCAAGCATGCCAACCAATCCTTCTCGTACCGGCTCAGCTGTCTGTGCTGCGCCATGGGCCAAGGCTTCTGTCCCAACTCCAGCCTCGTTTGAAAACACCGCTCGTCTAACACCCATCACTAAAACTTCTCGAAAAGTAATCCCAGCCGCGCCACCTATGCCGGCCTCTGGAGTAAAAGCGCCGTAAACGATCGATGCAAAAACAGTAGGAACCAACTCAATATTGTCAAAGACTACCAACAAACTGCCGACTATATAGATGGCGCACATCAATGGTACTAGTGAACCAGCCACTCTACCGATCCTGACACTGCCTCCTGTTACCACTCCACCTACAATTAACATCGCTATAATGCCCGTCGCCAATGGAGGAAATGACCATTGATTGTCAAGCAACTGTGCCAGCTGATTCGATTGAAAAACTCCCAGACAACCCACCATCCCGAATACCGCAAATAGCATCGCTAATGGCTTAAATTTTTGCCCCAAACCAACCTCAATGTAGTACATTGGCCCACCTTGCATCACACCGCGCGTGTCCGCTTTTCGGTACATACACGACAAGGTGCACGTAAAAAATTTGGTTGCCATACCGAGCAAGCCCGCTATCCACATCCAAAAAACAGCTCCCGATCCTCCTGCGCTAATCGCGACCGCAACACCTGCGATATTTCCCATCCCAATAGTGCCCGATAGTGCAGTACAAAGCGCACGAAAATGCGATACTTCGCCAGGCGCGAGCTCTGAATTAAATCGTCCGGCTAGTAAAAGAAAGGAATGACGCAAATGACGCAAAGGCGCAAATCGAATCAAATAGGCGAAATAACAGCTAGCAGTCGCCATGATGATGACAAGAGGAAGGCCCCATACTAGATTAACGACTTTAGCCCAGAATATTTCCATAGAATTTTTAAATAATAAATTTTCAATGCATGATAATAAGACATCAAGGTTAAACAACAAGATATTTGATATCTTTAAAATAGAAAATCATTCTAAAGGAGTTAAAAGTCTTGAATAGTAAAAGTAGTCCGCTACAGTTAGGACTTTTTATGCCAAATTGTTCGAACATGTCCGCTATCTCAACTTACCGCACAGTGGATGATGAATGGCCATATGAAACGAACAAAAAAATTGCATTGGCGGCCGAAGATGCCGGCTTCGATTTGCTTTTTCCCGTAAGTCGTTGGCGAGGATTTGGAGGAGAGACTGACTATTTAGGTACTTCCTTAGAAACCATGACCTGGGCATCAGCGCTTTTGGCAGTCACTTCGCGTATTAAAGTTTTCTCTACAGTACATGTGCCTGTCTTCAATCCAGTCGTAGTTGCAAAAATGGGGGCTACTCTAGACCACATAAGCGGTGGACGATGGGGGGTAAATCTTGTGAGTGGCTGGAGCGAAAAAGAGTTTGGAATGATGGGTATAAAACTGCTACCCCATGAAGAGCGCTACAAAAGGACTGAAGCCTTTATAAAAATATTAATCGGGTTGTGGTCAGAAACACCGGGAACTTTTCAGCACGATTCTCCTTGGTACCAGGTCAAAGATGGGTACTCATTGCCGCAACCGAGCAACTTACCACCTATTGCGAACGCAGGCACGTCGGAGGATGCGAAGCAAATGACTTCTTCTCTATGTGATTGGGCATTTATTTCAACGCCCACAATAGAAGCTACTGCTGGCATCGTTAGTGACATCACACAACGGGCATCTCATGCTGGACGGACAGTGAGTTGTGCGGCGTTTCCGTTTGTCCTGTGGCGAGATTCTGAAGACGAAGCTCAATCCGAACTGGCTAAAATCATCCAACATAAAGACGAAGTAGCTGCACAAAACTGGTTAGATGGACTTGCAATCGGAAGTGGCTCTTTCGATCAATTCACTCTTGATATGATGACCGTTGGTGCGGGTGCAGTTCACGTGATAGGTACCGCGGAGCAAGTTGCAATCAAAATCAAAGAGATGCACGACGGAGGTTTAAATGGAATACTAATGGTATTTCAGGCTTACTTAAACGACACAATACGGTTCAAGAAAGACATTATGCCTATACTTTACGAAATGGGCGTTATTACTGGTTTCAAAAAAAATTAAAGGGGAATAATTATGGCATCTGTCGGCCACTATAAGACCGAAGCAATTCAGGAGGTCTTTTATGGAAAAAGTGCTCAAGACTCTCTAAAGGAAATCATATCCTCTCAAGATGGGAAAAAACGAATAGTTTTTGTCACTAATACCAGTCTTACCAAAAAAGGCGGTTTGGCAGATCAGGTAAAAATAGCTCTAGGGAATAATCTGGTCGGCGAGCTTCAAGGCCTGAAAGCTCACTCCCCTAGAGCAGATGTCATGTCCTTAATCGCACTATTAAAAAAGACAAAAGCGGATATGGTAGTAACTCTAGGAGGTGGCTCAGTCTGCGATGCTACGAAGGTGGCCTGTATAGCGCTCGAAAATAATATTCAGAGCGCTGGAGATATTGCGAATCTAGCTACTGCGACAAAATTAAACCCACCTCAAGTAAGACATATTGCGATACCAACCACACTATCCGCAGGCGAGTACACTGGATTTGCTGGAATCACGGATGAGAGTATCCCTAGAAAGGAACTTTACTACCATGCGAGCATGGTGCCTAATATTGTAATACTTGACTCGGCCATGACTGCGGACACACCCGATCGATTGTTTTTTGGGACGGGGATTCGGGCTGTTGATCATTGCGTAGAAACCTGGTGCTCAGTGGATGCAAATCCGATTGTCGAGGCCACGGCTCTAAGAGGTCTCCAGCTGCTAGTCGACGGATTACGTGCATGTAAAACAGATCACAAAAACCTGGGAAGCCGACTCGATTGTCTCGTCGGCGCGTGGCTTTCTATACAAGGTGTCGCGAACGGAGTTTCTCTTGGTGCCAGTCACGGAATTGGTCATATATTAGGCGGGACGGCTGGGATGCCACATGGAGAGACCTCGTGCGTCATGCTGCCCCATGTTTTACGTTATAACGCGGCTTCTAATTCAGCTCAACAAAATGTGCTTGCTGAAATCATGGGGAGCAATAAAACGGAACTGGCAGACCATGTCCAACAGTTAGTCGCGGAACTAGAGCTGCCTGGAAGACTACGCGATGCAGATGTTCCTAAAGAGTTGCTTCGCACCCTCGCCGAGGAGTCGCTGCTAGATATTTGGATAGCGACTAACCCGCATCCCTTAAACTCCGTGGATGAGATTCTTGAGCTTTTAACCAAGGCTTGGTAATAATTTGAATTGTCCTCGTTAGACTTTAATCAAAATTAAATTGGCGGCAGTAAGTATGGCAAAAGTAAGTGTAAAAAAAGTAATCAACGCGACGGCTCACACAGTGTGGGAATATGTCTCTAACTGGGGAGGTACAAGTGAATGGATACCGGGTGTGGGGCCAGTTACCGTAGAGGGTGATGGCGTGGGAGCAATTCGTAGTGCAGATCTCGCGCCAGAAACAGGCTTCCCGGGACGTATCTCTGAGCGACTCGAATCTTATGACAATCAAGTAATGGCATTCAGCTACAGTGTTATTGGAGATAGTCCTATCCCGATTACAGATTATCTAGCGTCTATGTCGGTGGAAAAATTGTCAAATAACACTTGCAAAGTAACTTGGGAGAGCACATGGGAAACTGAGTTAGATGAGTCGGAACTAATAGCGGCCTTCGAGATGCTATACTCTATTTCATTAGATAATGTGGCGAAAGCTACTTGCTAACAAACTTGTAAAGGAAAACTCTATGGATTTTGGTATCACATTCCCTTCTTATATACGGGCCTACCATGATGTAAAAATGGCTGAAGAATATGGCTTCACCCATGCATGGTTCTACGACTCACAAATGTGCTATAGCGATGTCTATGCAACAATGGCTCTTGCAGCTGAACATAGTAGGTACATTAAATTAGGGACACTAGTATCTATCCTGGGTAATAGGATAGCACCTGTCACCGCACACTCGATTGCAACCATAAACGAGCTCGCTCCCGGAAGAGTGATTTTAGGAGTGGGATCGGGTTTTACCGGGAGAAACGTCATGGGTATGCCACCGGCAAAACTGGCAACTATGCGGCACGAAATTGAAGTAATCAAAAGGCTAATCAAGGGAGAGGAAGCGCGCTATATTGAAGGCAACCTTAAGCGAGATATTCGTTTCCTAAATCGCAATAACGGATATATAAATGTTAAAGATAATATTCCACTCTATATGGCTTCAAATGGACCAAAAGCAAATGATATGGTGGGGGAACTGGCTGACGGCTGGGTTACTATTGGGCTCGACCCAAATTACATAAAAGCGGGCGTCGAGCAAATCAAGACCGCGGCAAAAAAACATGGGCGTAATGCGAGATCGCTCTATACAACAAACCTCACAAACGGTTGTGTCCTGAGGCCGGGGGAAGACATTATGTCGCGCCGGGTGATCAAGCAAGTAGGCCCCTCTGCCATTCTACTACTCCACACAAATTGGGCCCCTAAAAAAATGGCTGCTGGTCCTTTTGCCCCTCCCGAGGTCGCAGAGTTAGCCAAAAAATACTTCAATCAGCATATCAAAAAAATGAAGACTCCGATGGCTAAAAGATATCAGCAAATGCACGCTGGCCATCTGACTCAGCTTCAACCAGGTGAAGAAAAATACCTAACGCCGGAACTTATCAAAACTGCCACTCTAACGGGATCGCCAGGTGAAATAATCGATCGGATAAGAGAGCTTGAAGATGCCGGAATCTCTAATATTGCTTTGAATGTTTGCGGCACAGACGCCCGAGGGATCATCCGAGAATTCGGTAATGAGATCATTGCGAAGCTTTAACCAGCTTTATTCTCAATTATGAATGAAGAAATATCTTTAATCTCATCGCCGCTAGATATTGATGCGTCATGGGTCGAAAAAGCGCTCCTATCTGCCGGTATTGAGGCGGGAGTGCAAAATGTCGATATTGAGACTGTGGGCACCGGGCAGCTCGGCGAAACAAGACGCTTCCATATAAGCTATAAACAAAAGCATGTTGATCTGCCGCGGACGTTGATTGGTAAATTTCCTTCCGACAATGAGGTTGCCGCGTCCACCGGAAAGGAAATGGGTTTTTATAGAGGCGAGGTCATGTTTTATCGCGAACTGGCCGAGAGAACTAAAATCAACACGCCAAAATGCTACCTCGCTGAAATTAATGCTGAAAATAATTTTGTGCTGTTAATGGAGGACCTTGCGCCAGCAAGCCCCGGCGATCATATGTCAGGATGCTCAGAACAAAATGCACTCGTGGCTATTAAAGAGGCTGCGCTTTTACACGCCGCATTTTGGAATGACTCAGAGCTTGAACAGCAAAACTGGCTTTATGTCCCAGAAGGTGCTCAAGGGTTTTATACTACCGATCTTATAGAGAGTTCTTGGGACTACTACAAAGATACTTTCTCTAGCCTGATGGATGAGGACGTGATTAAAGTGTGCGATAAATACGTTTCTTCGCATGCCGCTTGGAATGCGCCACGGGAAGGCCCTAAATGCTTTTCTCATAATGACTATCGCGTCGATAATATGCTTTTTGATGATAAGCAAGTGGCTGTAGTCGACTGGCAAACCAGTAACTACCTCGCTACTGGAATGGATGTCGCATATTTTATTGGAAGTGCATTTTCGCGAGACCAACGACGAGCGATAGAGCACGATCTCTTAGCGGAGTATCATAAGGTTCTAGAGCTCGAAGGAGTTAGAGACTACTCCGTTTCGCAGTTAACTGATGATTACCGACATTATAGCTTTGCAGTTTTAGCAGTAGCTATCGCAGCAGCAGTTATCGTTAAACGCTCTCCAAGAGGCGACGAACTTTTTCTCAAAATGATCACTGACGGTGCTTACCAAGCACTTGATAATGATGCCTTGGATTTGTTGTAGATATTATGATTCGGCTGGCAAAAAGTCACCTAGACATTGGCCTATTTACTACGGACATCAATAGTCATCATGACTTTTGGTCTGGTCCTGTAGGTTTAGAATTAGACCACGAACTAAAATTTAATCAGGAGATAACGCAGCATCGATACGACGCACACGGATCGGTCATCAAGGTAAACCAACATAAGGGTGTGCTTACCAATGTGTCTCCTTCTGGCTTTAGCCAACTCACTATTGCGAAGGATATCTCTGATCCGCAGATGCTAAAGCATCCAGGAGGAGACTCGGTCGAACTAGTGCCTCATGGAACTCGCGGCGTGGTCGGGATCGGGATAACTATCTCGACAACTAATATAAATGCCCTCATGAATTTTTATGTAGAGATCATGGGCTTTGATTATATTAATGACACTACTGTGAAGTGCGGTGACACAATTCTATTTATCACTGAGGGACAATCGGGAAGACACGTTGACAGTTTTATTGGTCCTAACTTTCGATATCTTACGGTTCAGATTTTTGATGCAGATGAAGAATGTAATCTAGTTGCGGCAAAAGGCGGAAATGTTGTGCAAGCGCCGGTTACCATTGGAGAGATCGCGCGCTATGGTTTTGTGACAGATCCTGACGGCAATTGGATAGAGATCTCGGCACGCGCATCCTTAACAGGCATAGTACCTAAACCAGACTAAATTAGTTATTTTTTTATTCTGGTGGCCCGATTGTGACCTTCATTGCGAACCGATGGACCAAGAGAGAAACCTAACAGTCCTTTTTTGTGGCTCGTACCTGACGCCCCGGTTTCGGTTGTTTTGTCGACAACGGAATCGCGGTTAGTTAACAGATGATTGCACATACCTAATGCTCCCTGCCGAAAAAGGATCAGCTCAGTCGGAGTTAGAGTTTTCGAACTTGAAGCTTTCATTTCAGCAGTGAGCGCCGCTGACTCAGCTCGACAAGTGACATTCATACTATTTGCGCTGCTCGCATAAAACGAAGTAACTAAAAGAAATATAAAGAATCCACGGTACATGCTTTTTGCCTTAATTCTTAAGGCTAAAAGATTACCTAAAGAAGAAACAAACATCAACGCGTCGCCAAAAAAAAAGGGGCCTCGGAAGACACTACCGAGACCCCTTTTGCACATAAATCGCCTCTGTTAGAACTTAACCTTAAGATCTAATTGTAAGATATCTTGGTCAACATTCGTCACTGGGTCTTCAGTCGCATAATAATCAAGACCTACTGAAACACGCTTGTTGATTTTATATCCAACAGCTATTTCATGGCCCTTGATTCCTGTATCACCACCGAAACGATCGGAGTCTGGGAGAAAATCTGGCACTGCGTTGTGATCAACATCAGCATACAAATATTTCATCTTGAATTTTCCGATTTTATACTTGAAGCCGGCAATCCATGCCGTATCTTCGTTAGTATTCGTTTCATAGTTATTGATGTATTCACCAACTAGCGCGAATTTACCACCACCTACTTTTGTACCGATCTCACCAGCCAAGTTAAATGAACCTAGATTATTATCCGTATTCGTCCCTGCAGCCCCTGTGTAGTCAGAGGATCCGGCAGCTTTCATTTTGCCGAAAGTGTAGACTGTACCGGCTAATTTACCGTACATCTTTCCAGATTTAAATTTCGTTCCAATCTGGCCATATCCCATGTGTGAATCGTGATCACCACCCGTTGAAGTCTTGTCTTCCTCTAGTACCAAGATACCTGCGTTCAACCAAAGCGGCCCCCCCTTAGGAGCGAAGCTCATTGCCACACCTTCAGGGTTGATATCGCCATCCCACATTACGTCAGTTGGTGCCCAAAGATATTTTTTACGCTTAAATTTACCAGCAATTGCCTTCAACCCTGTGTTCCCATGAGTATACTGCGCATAAGCGTAGTCTAGTTGGATACCCTTGGTCGAAAATGCATCTTGCATAGTTTGATTTGTAGAACGCGGATCATCTCCACCAGATGCAAGGCCAGCACCCACTTCCCAATTAGAGATTGGTTTGGCGATAACACCTAAGCGATAACGAATTCGTCCCCGACTTCTATCGTCCTTAGCATCTTTAGACTCAAACTGGTAACGAGTTCGGATGTCACCTTTGACCTTAACTTTTTCAGCCCATTTTACTTTCTTGAGCGATTTTTCAGTCTTTTTCTCTAATTTACCCAATTTCTTTTCTATGCCAGCCACTTTCTCTGGCGCCACCACAGAAGCCTTCTCGTGGTCCGCGGACGCGGCCCCTTTTAAAATCGAATACTCATCAGATGTAATAGTCCCTTTATCAACCAACACTTTCAATAAATCAAAAAGAGCTTCGTTAGAAGCGCTTGCAGACATTGAGAAGGTAGCTAAAGTGAAAAATACTGATGAAATTAACAATGCCAAACGCTTTCTAATCAAGCTCACGGTTATATCTCCAGATTTATTATTTGCTTAGTTACGAAGCAACTAAAAACCAACATAGTGGGTTTTTAATCACATATTTTTATTACCCGCCTAAGATATTTAATTTTTATGACATTTTTATGACATACGACAAAAGTTGAACTAACTCAAAGACAACGGGATAGCTGAAGTTTGACACCTGCTAAGTTACTTAATAAAAACTAAATTTTTATGACAATGATCGATTAATCGGGAATACTTATTCGAGAAACATCGAAATAAAGTGGGTAGAAATATGAATGAAAAATCAAACACTAAACTCATGCCTGTGGTAATAAACCAACATCTTGCCAACGTATACCCCTCTCTAGCAATGATGGCAGGAATGCAGCTAGAAGTTTTTACTGCAATCGGTGAGGAAAGTAAGGACTTGGATTCAATAGCAGGAATTCTCGAAGTGAGGTCAGCGAAACTGCGTCCCCTACTTTACGCACTCGTGACTGCCGGGCTACTTATCGTCGACGGCAACAACTTTGAAAATAATCAAGAAGCCAAGGAATTTTTAATTAAAGGAAAGCCTCGCTATATTGGCGGCATGCATAGCGCTTACTCCGATTTGTGGGCCTCTACAATGCATACTGCGGAATCTATTCGTACAGGACACCCCCAAGCCGAGCATGACTTTGGGAATATGTCACAGGACGAACTTCGAGCGTTTATTCGCGGTCTAGATGCCGGAGCTTCTGCGACCGCGCGCAGATTGCAAAAAGAATTCGATATGGGACGCTTCGAGAATATACTAGATGCAGGTGGTGGCTCGGGCGGTTTAGCCATTGCACTTTCGCGACTCTGCCCTAGTGTGAAATTAACTGTTGCAGATCTATCGAATGTAACTCCGGTGACTAGAGAATGTGTCCAAGAGGCCAACTTATCGGAACGAATCTCCGTTGAAGATTGCGATCTGGTAAACCAAAAAGTACAAGGAGCCTATGATGCAATAATTATGCGTTCTGTCCTGCAGGTGCTGGGGCCAGAACAAGCGGAGGCTGCTTTGAGCAATACTGCCAGTGGTCTGAGACTGAATGGAGAACTTTATATGGTTGGGAGAGTACTCGATGATTCTCGATTGACTCCGATAGATTCTGTAGCAGTCAACGTTATGTTCCTCAATGTTTATCAGGAGGGCCAAGCATACACTGAGAGTGAATATAATAATTTTTTTATATCGGCAGGGCTAGAAAAAGTTTCTCGCACACTATTGTCGGGAGGATATAGCATAATAAGAGGAACTAAGGTCAATGAAACCTGATATCAGAAACTTACTTGTATACTAAATCCCTACAAATTTTTGAACAATTCTAGGCAATACCTTCTTAAACTCTAACTGCCCTTCGGTGACTGCAAGACAAATACATTCTCCTCCGCTTGTTATGACGGGTTGGTGTTCTACTGTCTCATCTGCCTCTTCAATATCGCCAGCTTGAAAGATCTGTGAACCGCAGAAATATGCGCCCTTCATGACTAGCGTTAGTTCACTCCCTTTGTGTGAATGAACTGGTAAAGTGACGCCAGGTTGTCCTCGCAACATCCACATCTGTACGTTGTCTTCCTTAATTAATCGACACAATTTCAGACCTTCCCCAAAACTTTTCCAAGGCAACGCATTGAAACTACTATCTAAGTAAGTCGAAACTAATTTTTCTAAGTCAGCCACATGCCCTGTACTTTCGGCACGGGACGCATCATATGAAGTATGGCTAATATCCCCATATTTCTCGTGACACATCTCAACAGGTATAGAGTGAGACTGACCAAACGCATTCAGCAGTTCGCCACCTAACCGCTCAGCATCTTTCACTACTTCCTTACAAACCGGACAAACATCTACGTGCGCTTTTATGATCTGGTCAAATAATGGGGGTAAATTACCGCATGCGAAATCCAGAAGCCACGCGTCACTTGGGTGGTGTTGGATATTCATATCGAATCCTTGAAAGACTTACGTAATTTCTGAAAACCGAGCCGAGCTCGTGATTTCACAGTTCCCAGGGGGAGATCCAACTCCTCGGCTATTTCACGGTGCGACCTGCCCTCAAAATATACTTTAAAAATGACATCTCTCTGCTCAGCCGGCAGAGTCTCAACCGCATCAATAACCTGATTGCGAGCGAGATCTTTCTGCGGTTCGTCTTGCATTGGCTCCATAGTTTCAGCGAGGGTCCCTACTTCTTCGTGAGCGGCGGCTCGACGTGTTCCAGAACGATACAGATCTATCATCCTGTTTCTCGCCAAAGTATAAATCCAGGTTCGTGCCGAAGCCTTCGACGAGTCAAATGATTTTGCTCGGGACCACGCTGACACCATCACATCCTGCACTACACTTTCGGCCTCCCCCATCGCACACCCTCTTGAGGTAACCCAAGCGACAAGCTTTGGAGTGAAAATTCCAAAAAATTTATCGAATGACTCTGTACTAGCGTTGTCTCGTACATCAACCAGCAAGCGGGTCTCTTCAGCTCTGGCCACACTAGTGTCTGGCTTACCCGACGGTGTTAATTTAATGATATTTCCCATTTTATTTGAACGGAGCACTTCTTGTTGAGCTAACATACTTTATAATACACGTTGAAAATAAGGTTTACGATAACGATAAAAAAAAGGATCACCCGGGGTGCTCAGAAACCTGATCCTACCGGATCCTGAAAACGTATTCGGTGCATGCAAATTTAAACTACTGGAAATAAAATGCACGAAAGCCGGTTAAACGGCTCAAAAATAGCTGTAATTGGTTCAGGAATATCTGGCTTAGCCGCGGCCTGGGCTCTAAGTAAAAAGTATCATGTGACTGTTTTTGAGACCAATAATTACCTAGGGGGGCATGCTAATACGGCCGTTTGCACCCGCAAAGGTGAACGATTTGTCACAGACACAGGGTTTATTGTGTTTAACGATCGGAATTATCCGCATCTAAATATGTTGTTCGAGCATCTGAAAGTTCCAATAGAAAACAGCAACATGTCATTCTCCGCATCGTTCCCTGACCGAGATCTTGAGTACTCTGGCGGAGATCTGAGAGGTCTATTCGCGCAAAAGAAAAACTTACTCAGACCTTACTTCTGGAGAATGCTGGTTGATATTGCGCGTTTTTACAGAAAATCTGAAGAGTACATGCGGCGTGACCTTGATAACGTTTCAATCGGACAGTTGCTAACCTTAGAGAATTACAGCGCGGCGTTTTTAAATAGTCATCTAATTCCGATGGCATCGGCCATTTGGTCATCGGCGAATGACCAAATTCTGTCATATCCGGCACAATCATTTCTAAATTTCTTTGAAAACCACGGTCTATTGAAAATAACGGATCGTCCGCAATGGCAGACCGTCCGCGGGGGAAGTAAAGAATACGTGAGCAGACTGGTCGAAGATGCGAATTTCGAGATACGCGCGAAAACTGAGATATCGGACGTTACTAGACACAAAGGTCTTGTGACATGTACAGATTCTGAAGGGAGATCAGAAAGCTTTGATAATGTCGTAATCGCGACACACGCAGATCAAGCGTTGGCAATTCTAAGAGAACCCTCGGAACAGGAAATAAGGATCCTTTCTCCATTCAAATACAGCTCAAATAATGCTTGGCTGCACCAAGACGCAAGGCTCATGCCTAAACGCCGAAATGCTTGGGCGAGCTGGAATTACGTTGAATCAGAGCAAGGATCAAATAATTCTGCATCAGTAACCTATTGGATGAATCAACTTCAAAATATTGTCAGACCTAAAAATATCTTTGTTAGCCTCAATCCTGCGGTCGCACCCAAGGCAGAAAGTGTGATAGAAAAATACGTATACACGCACCCAATCTTCACCCAAGAAACTCTCGACGCACAAATTAAGTCTGTTGAGATCCAAGGAAAGAATAATACTTGGTTTTGCGGTTCCTATTTGGGACATGGCTTCCACGAAGATGGTGTCCAAGCAGGTTTATGGGTTGCCCAACAGTTTAAAAGTGGGCCAAATTGGCTGCCGGGCATTCCATGGGATAGGATCCCAAGAAGCTATGAACAATAAGACAGAACTCACCGACAATAGTCTGAACTCCTCCAGTCGCGTTTACGAAGGGAAAGTGTTTCACGCCAGGTACGTGACTAAGCGGCATTCATTCAAATATTCAGTGTTCTACTTTCTGCTTGATCTTGATCGCTTACAGGACTTGGCTAGCGGTAACTTCTTGTTTGGCTATAATCGCTTCGCGTGGTTTTCTTTTTTTGACCGCGACCATGGTCATGGCGGTGAAAATCTGAAAACTTGGTTAAACACGCTATTGAAAGAGCATAATATAAGTGGAGAGCAACTCACGTACCGAATTTTATGTATGCCAAGAATACTAGGGTATGCCTTTAATCCAATCTCTGTAGTGTACTGCTCCGACAAAAATAATGAGTTGAAAGCGATAGTTTACGAAGTCAATAACACCTTCGGTGAGAGGGTACACTACCTTATTCCTGTGGATAGTATATCTGATTTAATACACCAAACTTCGAGGAAAAACTTATTCGTTTCTCCCTTCTTTGATATGTCAGGATATTACAATTTCCACGTAAGCCAACCAACACATCGGGTCAGTCTTGTCATTGACTATAAACATGAAAAAGAAACACGATTGAGAGCGACTTTTTCGGGAGAAGAGAAGCCATTCACAGTCAGGACCTTAGCTAGGCTACTTTTAACATATCCACTTCTAACCACTAAAGTGATCATTAGCATACATTTACAAGCGGTTAAATTGCTATTTAAAAGAGTGCCCTTTGTGAAGCACATCAAGTCTACAGAGAAAACAGTGATTATTGGATCTGACATTCGATGAAATTTATAAAAAAGATGAGCCTTACGTATGGAATGAAAGTACTTTTGAAGTCACTTTTTAAAAACCTGACTATCGGACATTTAGAGGTGATACTTCCAAACCATCAGACCCTTACTTTTTCGGGGCGTCATGCGAGCGATATCCGAGCTGACTGGCGTTTCAACAATTGGAAACCAATCTGGGCTTCATTACGTCGAGGCTCAGTCGGTCTTGGAGAGAGTTATATTAAAGGAGATTGGTCGACTAGCGATCTTAAGGCATTGCTGACGCTAATCGCAGCAAATGAAAAATCGCTACTAAAAGCACTCGAGGGGATCGATCTGCTTAGATTTAAGGACAGAAAATACCACAAAGAAAATTCGAATACCGAAAAACAGGCATCTAAAAATATAATTTCTCATTACGACTTGGGCAACACATTTTATTCGGCATGGCTTGATCCATCGATGACATACTCATCTGCAATATTCGACAACGCTAATGTTAGCCTGGAACTTGCGCAGCAGGAAAAATATAAAAGACTCTCGGATATGCTAAATATCCAAAAAGGCGAAAAAGTTCTAGAGATCGGTAGTGGATGGGGTGGTTTCGCAACCTATGCCGCTAAAAATTTACAAGCTGATATAACCGGTATCTCGTTATCAAAAGCCCAAACAGAATATGCTAGAAACCAATTTAAGAACGAGGGTATAGCAGAAACTGCCAGAGTTGATATTCAAGACTATCGAAACACTACGGGGGAATATAAGCATATAGTTTCTATAGAAATGTTCGAAGCAGTCGGTGAAGAATACTGGGACGAGTACGCCGGAAAAATAAAAGATCTACTAGTATCTGATGGCGCCGCGGCATTGCAAATTATCACCATCGAAGATGCTCGATTTGAACGGTATAGGCGTACTCCTGATTTTATACAGCGCTATGTGTTTCCGGGTGGGATGCTGCCCACGTACAAGATCCTAAGGTCAACTTTTGAACGAGCCGGGTTGAGAATTACGGACGACCAAAGCTATGGCAATGATTACGCAAAAACCCTAAGTATTTGGAGGAGAAATTTTAACGAAGCATGGGCGGACATACATAAGCTAGGCTTTGACGAAGAATTTAAAAGACTCTGGGAATTTTATCTGGTGTACTGCGAAGTAGGATTCCTTCAAAAAAGTATCGATGTGGTACAGATTAAAGTCGAGCACAAGTAGTGGGAATTAGCAGACTCTCGACGAAAACGGTCTTCTTTTACAGCTTATCGGGGTTAGTATCATCCCTACCATTGTTGCCTATCGCGATAATTTTACCGGAGTGGTATGCACGGGACCTTGGTTTAGGGTTAGTAACCACCGGTATCATCATCGCTCTAGCTCGATTTTTAGACTTATTCACAGATCCAATAATCGGATTTTTAGTAGATCGCGTTCGGTGGCGAGGATATCGCTACAAACCATTTATTATACTAGGGGCGCTTCTGGTCTCTGCTGGTTTTATCTTTCTCTCATATCCTAGCTCACCGGTTACAGGTTGGCACTTGGGGTTGGGCTTGTTCATTCTTTATACCGGGTGGAGCCTATTCCAAATACCTTACACCAGCTGGGGAGCCGTAATATCAACTCATAGTTACGACAGGACCAGACTAACGGGAGCGCGAGAACTATTTGGCATGATCGGACTACTATTGAGTATTTTTATTTCCTTAGTGGCAGTGAGTTATTTAGATTATTCTCCATTCAAAACGCTCGCATACGTAGCCAGTATTATCGCGATTCCGTGTATTTATCTTCTTATCCGGTGGATCCCAGAGCCCTCCTTCACTGCCCCATTCGAAAGTATTAAAGCCGCTCACATGCGAAGCCTATTCAAATTTCAGCCATGTCGAAAGCTATTCCTGTGCTGGTTTTTAAATAGTCTTGCAAACGGTATACCAGCTGTTCTACTTCCCTTTGTAATCACAGATTTTTTTCAGTTGGATAAGAATTCCATCTATTCGTACCTCATAGCGTACTTCCTAGCCGGCGCCATAGG
>CAJWTO010000035.1 GCA_913047675.1 uncultured Pseudomonadota bacterium
AAGTGCTGCAGATACTTTGAGGGAGGCAGACGCTATCTTTATTAACGAATTAAGGGCTGCTAATTTGTATTCGAAAGTAAGCCAGGCCTTTGCCGTTTTTCTTCCTGTTCGGTCGGTAGGCGTAAAGGGTGATGCTAGAAGCTACGAACACGTAATTGCGCTGCGCGCTGTGGAAACGATAGATTTTATGACTGCGCGTTGGGCTCATTTACCGTATGAATTTCTAGATAAGGTTTCCTTAAGAATTATTAATGAGGTTAAGGGAGTATCGCGAGTTGTTTACGATATTTCCGGAAAACCACCTGCAACTATTGAATGGGAATAAAGCTCATAAAATCAGTTACTTATTATAATTTTTATTACGGAGTTAGTCTGCGATGGTTCAAAAGCAGTTGGTATTAAACTGACATATTTGATATTTTAAGCTCGCTGTATAAAACCAAGGATGAGCTTATGAACCGGAATCTAGATCGACTTAACTTCAATCCAGCCAATATTGCTTGGCAGGCTTTTGGCTCCTACACGGGTTTTTCTTACTACCTCTTGAATGTTGATGTGGAAACGCGGGTGATCGATCTTCTCTTTAATTTTAATGCCAATCAAAAATGCTTCTACCATCGCCATCATCAACCTAGCTCGGCCATAGTCCTGCACGGTGAACAGCATATCTGGGAACCGCAAGAAGATGGTAGCGAACGTCACGAAATTCGTCCGACCGGTCATTTCGCGATCGCCCAAGGCGTGGAGACACATATCGAAGGAGCCGGACCCGATGGCTGTATCGTGTACCAAAATATTCGGGCACGTGAGGACCTGGTCTACAGCATATTGAACGATGACTTAAGCACTAGAGTCGATGTTAGCATTCACGATTTTATGACCTCATATTTGCAACAAGCGGCTTAACAAAGATTGCTGGCGCTGCCAGTAATATTTGGGTGGGGATAATCATTTTATATATCAAGTTATTAGCCTACATATAGATTTTTGAAAATTTTTTATACTATTCGAGTTTAGCTACCCTATCTGACAGTATCACTGGATGATTCAAAATAGTCATCGAAGATATGGGAAGTGACTTTCTTCTCTTACCCCGCAATGTTGCATGCTAACGACTAAACCTTTTGGTGAAAATTTGCAGTTAATAAATGTGATGATATATCATATCATTTCATTAGGAAATATTTTGCGAGATAAGTGATCGGGAGCTTCTCACATGCTAAATTCATTACCAGTAACTGTTCTTTCTGGTTTCCTCGGTGCGGGAAAGACTACCGTTCTTAGACACATTCTCAATAATCGACAAGGCAAACGAGTCGCGGTAATCGTCAATGACATGAGCGAGATTAATATTGATGCCGCAATGGTGAAGAACGAAGTATCTCTAAATCACAAGGAAGAAAAGCTAGTTGAAATGAGTAATGGGTGTATCTGTTGTACGCTACGCGAAGACTTACTGATTGAGATTAAAAAACTTGCTAAAGACAATAAGTTTGATTACTTAGTTATCGAGTCGACAGGTATTTCAGAGCCTTTGCCCGTTGCGGAAACCTTCACTTTTGCTGATGAAGATGGAGTTTCGCTTTCGGATGTAGCAACGCTGGATACTATGGTCACAGTCGTTGATGCGGTTAACTTTTTGAAAGACTATGATGAGGCGAAATATTTGCAGGACGCTGGGGAGTCGTTGGGCGAAGACGATGAGCGCAGTGTTGCCGATTTGCTTGCAGACCAAGTAGAGTTTGCCGATGTACTGCTAATTAGTAAAACAGATCTAGTTAAACCGGGAGAAGTTCAAAGACTTTCAGCGATACTTAAGACACTTAACACTCATGCTCGGATAGTGCCGATTACGCACGGACAGATAGCAGTTGATGAAGTATTGAATACTGGTCACTTTGATTTCGACCGCGCGCAGCAATCCCCGGGCTGGCTAAAAGAAATGCGAGGAGAACATATACCGGAGAGTGAAGAATATGGGATTAGTAGTTTCAGTTATGTCGCTCGTCGTCCGTTTTATCCTGAAAAGTTTTATAAGTTCCTGCATGGTAGTGAGAAGTTTGGAAAGTTAATTCGATCAAAGGGCTATTTTTGGCTATGTACCCGCCCTGAATTTGTCGGGCAATGGAGCCAAGCTGGTGGAATGGCTCGTTACGGGTACGCAGGAATGTTTTGGAAATCAATTCCGAAACGGGATTGGCCGGATGATAAAGAATCTCTGGAAGCGATAGGGGCGCATTGGGAGGAACCATTTGGAGATATGCGCCAAGAATTAGTTTTTATCGGCCAATCGCTTGATGAACATGCCATGGTTACTGCCCTCGATAACTGTCTTTTATCTGATAGTGATTTGCTTGAAGGTAAACAACATTGGAAAACATTAGCAGATCCTTTCCCGGCTTGGGTGGAAAATACATGAACATACTAGCTCAAATCAGTAAGCCTTCTGTATTAGAAGGCAGCCTATACGGATGTGCGGCGGCAGATCATTCAGATGTATTTACGAATATTTTTCAAGACGACACTAATATTGCTATTTGGCAACGTGTACTTTCCAGTCATTTACTAATTTCGGCTAAAAAAATTCTGGAAAAATGGCCTGCAATTAAAGTATCCGAGGTCGTCACACCGGAAGAGGTGAATAAGACTATTGAAAACATCTTTGGGTCCGATCAAGAATGGACAATACTCTGCAAAGATATCACGCGGTTAGTTGATATTTTCTGTAATTTATTCAGTTTGAATCACGCGCGTTTAAAATTGACGACATTGAATCACGCCATGTGTCCAAGGTTTCATGTAGATAGGATTCCCTGTCGGCTAATAACCACTTATCAAGGTGTTGCTACGGAATGGTTGCCTAATATGCTGGCCGACCGTAGCAAACTAGGTACTGGAAATCAGGGTAAACCTGATGAGCGATCGGGACTTTTTGATAGTGTGGCTGGTATTCAACAGCTGAATCGAGGTGATGTGGCTTTACTGAAGGGCGAAACTTGGGAGAACAATCTCGGTTCGGGACTTATTCACCGCTCACCCCGTTTACCGCTCGATTCAAAGCGGCTGTTACTGACGCTTGATTTTGCTAGTAATTAAATTACGTTAATAGAGACCCTTTGCAAGCATTCTTGTAAATAGATTAGATGAAGGACTTTTACCTTGGTTTTTAAATTTGGATGTTATGATGTAACATCGATCCAGATAAAGGTATTTTGGTGATTTGATGAGAAATACTGACAGTATTATTAGGCGCGCTGAGAAGCAGTGCGCAAGCCGGGGCACCCGGTTAACTAAAAAAAGAAAATACGTATTGACCGGACTTTTAGAATCTGACAAAGCGCTATCGGCTTATGAACTTATAGCTGTTTGTAAAGAAAAATATGACGAAGATATTCCTGCTATGTCGGTTTATCGAATTTTAGACTTTCTTCAAGGTGAGCATTTGGTGCATAAGCTTAACACCGCCAGTAAATATGCTTCATGCGCTAATATTGAGGACGATAAGGTTGGATGTTATTCCCAATTTTTGATTTGTAGAAGTTGTAGTAAAGTCAAAGAGGTCGGACTTAAACCATCTATGATGGCTGAGCTTCAGGCGACGGTCCAGGATGCTAGTTTTAAACTTGTAAATCCACAATTGGAAATGAATTGCTTATGTGATGACTGCGCCTGAGTCACGGTAACAAGGAAGTCTTAACAGATTTTGAACAATTTGTTTTAGGCGGTTGAATGGTTACAGGTCTCATTTTAAAATCAATTTCCGGATAAAAAAATATAGGTATTTAAAGTGCTGGCATTACAGGAAAAAGCTGATAAATTCGCGATTGGTATTTCTCTACTTTGTGCCCTGCATTGTGCAGTATTACCGTCTCTGTGGGTATTAATTCCTACTTTCGGATTATTCGGACTTGATAGTGAAGCAGTACATCTATGGATGTTAGTTGTAGTTATTCCTGTTAGTGCAGTTGCGCTTACTACGGGCGCGCGCAAGCATGGACGCTACTCGTTAATGATCTTGGGAATTTTTGGTCTTTTGGTGTTAGCCGCGGCGGTTATTCTTGGCGAACACAATCTTGGCCAATTCGGAGAGAAGTTAGTAACCGTCATCGGTTCAGTTATAGTCGCCGGGGCGCACCTACGTAATTATCGATTTTGTCGTGACACTGATTGTCAATGCCACACCGACTGATAATTTTAAGGTTCGACATTTCGTAACTTAGATTGCAGTTAGAGCCGTCGATGTGCCGTTGTGCTGTGAGTAGTCGTCCTTCGCTTTGAGTGGTTAAACGTGAATTAAGCCTTTATAGTGTTTATCGCATTCTTGCGTCTAGGGTAGCAAGCCTTGCATATTTGACAGGTTAGGCCGTAACAGTTCCTCGCGCTGCAGAATTGTCTCCCATAAAATATTATTTGTAGATGAAGCTTGTTCCAATTGGACTTGGGGAATAGTCGTTTAAGGTCTCTTTCGGTTTGAGATACGTTTTTGCCGCTAGTTAATCCCCATCGTTGTGCTAGGCGATGAATATGCGTATCGACGGGGAATGCGGGATGTCCGAAACCTTGAGACATTACGACGCTCGCAGTCTTATGACCAACACCAGGTAGTTTTTCGAGTTCACCGAAATTCTCAGGGACATGTCCTGAAAATTTCTCTACTAAGATTGAGGATAAACTGGAAATAGCTGCTGATTTTTTTGGTGCCAAACCACAGGTTTTTATTACTTTGTAGATTTCATCGGTAGATAGTTTCTGCATATCGAAAGCGTTATCCGCTTTTTTGAAAAGCTCTGGCGTTACCTTATTCACCCGTTCGTCGGTACACTGCGCGCTGAGTAATACTGCAATAAGGAGTTCGAAATTATTGTTATGATGTAAAGGTATTGGGGTAGTCGGATAGATATTATTTAGTGTGGCCGATATAAATTTTACTCTCTCGCTTTTATTCATGTGTTTTACTTCTTTTTCACGATGATTATTTTTCCGGCCGAGACTAAAAAAAACTTTGCGTCTTGGGAAGTAATATTATTTAAAATCAGTGACATAAATGACATGAGGGTTTAGATTTGCTAGAGTGTTTTTCGGTAGTTTTGGAACGCTATTCTCGAATTAGTAAGCCTGCATGAAATTAGATTGGAGCTGTATAAACTTTTAAAGCATCCAGTGGAACATATTGATAGAAAATTAAAGTCTTCAGCAATAATATAGTACGTATAAAATTAATTAAAGAATCACGATTTGTCGATGGTTAGTTGGAGTATTTTTAATCTATTCTTCACAGAGGAGGAGTGTGAATGAACGGTGCACATACGTTACTTGAAACTCTCATGGAGGCCGGCGTAGAGGTTTGTTTTGCTAATCCTGGTACGTCCGAAATGCATCTCGTGACAGCAATTGGTAAGACGGATAAAGTACGACCAATCCTGTGTCTTTTCGAAGGAGTTGTGAGTGGAGCTGCCGACGGGTACGCTAGAATTAGTGGTAAGCCTGCGATCACGCTACTGCACCTCGGGCCGGGCTATGCTAATAGCATGGCCAATTTACATAATGCAAAAAGGGCAAATTCGGCTATTGTTAATATCGTGGGTGATCATGCAGTTTGGCATCATCAGCATGACGCACCGTTAACGTCCGATGTAGAGGCTCACGTTAAGATCCATTCCCATTGGTTTAAAACCACTACTTCCGCAGAGGATCTTTCTCTAGCCGGAGCTGAAGCCGTTGCGGCCTCACTTTCGGGAGCGGGTAAGATTGCTACGTTAGTTGTCCCAGCAAATCACGCTTGGGAAGCTTCTTCGAAATCCTTTGATCGTATACCTCCGGTACCGTTATCTACGATTAGTGATGAGCGTTTAGAGGCGGCTAAAAGACTGCTGAAAAATGGAAAACGTACTGGATTGTTACTCGGAGGAAGTGCGCTGCAAGAGCAATGCCTCGCTTATGCTGGGAGTATAGCAGGTGCGACGGGGGCGACCATATTAGGTGAAACTTTTCCTGCTTGTCTTCAAAGGGGCGAAGGACGGGTTCCAGTAAATAGAGTGCCGTACTTTGCTGAGCAGGCCATTGAATTTCTTGATGAATATGAGCAGTTGATATTAATTGGAGCACCGGCGCCAGTGGCTTTTTTTGCCTACCCAGGAGTGAAAAGTACTTTGTACTCGGATCACTGCTTGATTGAAGAATTTGCCGGTAGAGATGACGATATAGAGGGCGCGCTAGAGAGTCTCTCGGGGAGTTTCCCGAATAATAAT
The DNA here is from genome assembly GCA_913047675.1 of uncultured Pseudomonadota bacterium. Classification (GTDB taxonomy): domain Bacteria; phylum Pseudomonadota; class Gammaproteobacteria; genus UBA4457. The sequence continues at coordinate 6,249 of CAJWTO010000035.1, forward strand.
GACCCCGCTCTACAGGAATACGAAGTACCGGATGTCGCCAATCAAAGTTTGACACCGGCTACTATAGGTGCAGTGGTTTGTCGTCATATGAAAGAAGAATCGATCGTAGTTGATGAGGCGATTAGCAGTGGTCTAGAGCTATACGCACAAACTATAGGGGCTAAAAAGCACGATTGGTTAGCTATCACCGGTGGCTCGATAGGTTACGGTCTCCCGGTAGCCTTAGGGGCTGGTATCGCTGACCCAGACCGTAAAATTATAGCGCTTCAAGCCGACGGGAGCGCTATGTATACGCTCCAGGCGCTGTGGAGCATGTCGAGGGAGGAAATTGATGTAGTTATCGTTCTGTTAAACAATAGCAGTTACAATATATTAAATGTCGAGCTGCTTAGAACACGATCCGGTGAGCCGAATGCAAAGACTCTTTCGATGTTAGATCTGTCTGATCCCGTAATTGACTGGGTAAAAATCGCGCAGTCTATGAAAGTTGAAGCATATAAAGTTGACCAAATAGACGAATTCAATGATAAGTTTTCGATGGCGATGGAGAGGTCAGGGCCATGTCTGATTGAAGTGATAATGTCGCAAGAGATAGGAGAGGCAATTAAGCGGTAGAATTTATTAACAGCAAATTAAGTGATCGGTGAACGAGTCCGATCACCGGTTTTCGCATAGTTACAGATCCTTTTAGTATAGTATTTCGTAAAACAGTCTAATCCCGCCGGTATAACCTAATAAATAATTTGGAACCTATGATGAGAGATTTATTTTTGAGCCTGCTGAAGTCTATTGGTGAAGACCCTGAACGCGATGGGCTATTGAAGACTCCGGACCGTGCGGCGAAGGCATTGTCTTTTCTGACCAAAGGCAGCAAAGAAAGTCTCGAGGAGATCGTTAATGATGCCCTTTTCGAGTCTGATTCGAGGGAGATGGTTATAGTTAAAGATATCGAGATCTATAGTATGTGTGAGCATCATATGCTCCCATTTTTTGGCCGCTGTCATATCGGATATATTCCTGACGGCAAAGTTTTAGGTTTAAGTAAGTTAGCCCGCATAAGTGATATGTTTAGTCGTAGACTACAGATACAAGAGCAACTGACTCATGAGATAGCAACTGCAGTGTTTGAGACAGTAAAACCTCTGGGGGTTGGGGTTGTTATCGAGGCGCGCCATTTATGTATGATGATGAGAGGCGTACAAAAACAAAACTCCTCAACGGTCTCTTCCGCTATGTTAGGGACGTTTTTGACGTCTGATCGCACTCGGTCTGAATTTCTTCAGCTCATCGGACCCAGGTCAACTAGTGTTTAGTATTCATCCAATTTGGTAGGTACGTGAGAGTAGTTAGGATGGGTTGAGGTCGTCAAAATTCCTTTCGGTTAGAAGAAAATATAGTGTTATGATTGGGCCACAAGATACTTAGTGCGTGGGAGCATCACGTGTTTAACGTAATGGACTAGTGGTTGCCTAACTACATGAATTTAAAACAATCTGTTTCATCTACTTTAAATATTCCTATTACCTCAGTTGAGCAGCGTCCACTCAAGGCTCTCAATACGAAGGATTGCCCGGTAGACTTGAGTCGCTGTGAATTAGTAATACATGACTCTATTACGGAGATCTCTAGGAAAAGCTGGGACCATTTAATTGGTGATTCTTCTATTACTCACTCTTTTGATTATTTGCTTGCTATCCAAAATAGCAGTATTTCGGGTTCTCGGTATTATTATCCCGTAGTTTATGACCGAGATAAAAATATCGTAGCGCACGCATGTATTTATACTGTCAGGACCGATTTTGCCCAATTATTGCCCAAACCACTTTTCGGAGTGGTTCAATCTTTAAGGAAATTTTGGCCGAGCTTGTTGAGTGTTGAAATTACGGAGTGTGCGACTCCATTGTCCTGGGGTTGTTCCATATCTGTAGTAAAAGGATTGAGTCGTTCTTCCGTACTTCCGCTTATTAACGATGCAATGATCTCTATAGCAGAGAAAAGTAAGAGCCACCTTTTGGTGATAAGAGACTTTCTTCAGAGCGGACGAGACGATTCTGATGAGCAGCTGATCAGCCTAGGTTACCAGCAGCGATCTAATTACCCACTTGCTCGTATTCGTGTGAGATGGGATAGTTATGATGAATATATAGGTAGTTTTAGGGCGCGGTATCGTAAGGATATAAGGCGACGGATTAGGATAGCCGAGTCGGCTGGTAACAGTGTCGAAGTCCTTGATAGTTTTGGTTCCGAATCGTCACGATGGGCAAAGCAAGCTGCAGTTATTCGTGAGCAGACGAGGGGCTTTCGAAGAGAGGCATTGTCACCTTTGTATTACGAAAATATGGATTATTTGCTAGGTGATGATAGCAAATTGTTAGTTATAAATAATCGAGGCAAGAGAGTCGCTCACGGTATGGTCATTTTTGATCGCGAGACTACCACAGCGACGTTCTTCGGGCGAGAGAGTGGCCCTCCACAGGGAGAGTGGTTTCAGCTAATTAACTCAGTTATTAGGATTGGAATTGAAAGAGGCAGTAAATATATAAGCTTAGGGCTAGGTTCTTATGATGGAAAGTCTATTGTAGGCGCAGATATAGAATCTTTGGTCGTATATCGCAGATCAACACATCCTATTGTTAATTTTATCATCAATTTAATTCCCGATCTTATGAAACCTAAAGTGCTTTTGAATAGAAATCTTTTTAAGACGAATCGCTAATGCTTTTGCTCTTCTCGGAAGAAGAATAAGCGTCGTTATTGTCCACGAGCTGCCAGATCCCTCCTGCTACTGATGTAATTAATCGGTAAGTATAGAGAAGCGCTACCAGTAGGAGAGCCGTTGTTATTGGGAGACCGATCGCAGTGTAGATAGCTACGCCGGCTACTTCAGTGGCGCCAACACCTAGTATACTTACGGGAACAGATTGTAGGATCATCGATAACGATAGTACAAACAAGATATCTATATACTGTATGGTCACCCCTATACCGTGACTCCCTACGAAAATTCCTGCCGCTAGTGTCATATGCATGATTATAGAAAAATAAAAAGCGACGAAAATGAGTGACCAATTTCCCTTGATGCTTAGTAACATGTTTTCGAAAACATTTTTTATATCTTTGCGAAAAACTACTACCGTAATCGTTAGTATACATAAGGCTACGCCTAGTAAAGGTTGGCTTCCTTTAAGACTAAGCTCTCCAAGCTCAGGTTTTCTTAAGATAAATAAAGAGGTTGATAGTACTACTAACGAACAAATTCCAACTACGTGATCAAATATTATTGAGGTAATTCGGTGACTTGCGCTGTCGTGGTTTTTTTTTAGTTTAATAAATTTAGTGAGGTCTGCGCCCATCGATAATGGCGTAAAAAAATGATAAAAGACTGCAAAAGTATTGATTCGAAATGCATCGATTATTTTTAATGGGATCCCTGTAGACTTCATTACTAGTCGGAACCTTAGAGAATACAGAAAAAGTGCTACCTGGCTTATGAAAAACCCAAGCAATACCTTTACGTTAAACGTACTTTGTAAATTAATATTACTCACGTTAGCTATTGAGACTAATAGTACGATTATTCCCAGAGAGACTAAGGATACTTTGAACAAGCCAAATCGATTTTTGTTCGATGCTGTGGCTGATAACATTTTACGCATCAGCTTTTTTTACTTCGGGTCGGACTAGTTCGAAACGGTCACGAGTTCTTGTGTATGACGAACCGCCCATTCTACCAACGGTATTAAGTTTGTTTGGATCGATTTTGAAGTTTTCGACCACGTCATCGTCGATATGGAAACATATAATTTCTCCCAGTATAAAGGCGCCACCAAGTAACTTATTACTTACTTCCACTATTTCAATGAGGCGACATTCCATATTGATAAGTGATTCTTTAACTAACGGACATGAGACTATGTTGGCGTGCTTGGGTGTGAGTTGCGATAGCGCAAACTCATCGACTTCAGGGGGTACGTCAGAGGATGCTACGTTCATGCGATCCACTAGATATTCAGAAACAATATTCACCGTAAATTCTTTGGTCTCTTCAATATTATTCCGGCTATCTCGCGTCTTATCCTTTCCAGTAATTAATGGACTAAATCCAATAGCTGGAGGATTTGCACTCACTCCAGTAAAAAAGCTATAAGGTGCGAGATTAAAAATTCCGGTTTTACTAATAGAGGAAACTAGAGCTATCGGTCGCGGGGTAATCGACCCAATCATAAGTTTGTAAATATCATTTGGTCGGGACTCGGATGGGTAAACTATCATTACTTGCCTTTCTTAAAAATAGTAAATTATAGAAATTCGCTAGGTTGGGCAGTCAGTTTAGTCCGGAACATATTCTACCGGTAGTGCTGCCGTCTTTATTACCTCTCGGAGCACAAAACTAGAGTGTACGCCCGAAACTCCATCAATTCGCGTCAATCGACCTAACAAAAACTCCTCGTAGTAGGTCATGTCGGGTAGAATTGCTTTTATCAAATAGTCGGCAGCTTGGCCAGTGACGATACTGCATTCTAATATTTCTGGCATTGTCGATATCTCTTGCTCAAATTTAGTGAAACGTTCGGGTGTGTGCCGGTCCATTGTGATACTGATCATTGCAGTGATAGTTAGGCCTAAAAGATTTTGGTCGAGAATTGTGATGTGAGATGAAATGACGCCAGATTCCTCCAGTCTTTTTACTCTACGAAGACATGGTGTCGGTGAGAGCCCAATTTTTTCTGCGAGCTCAAGATTGGTAATCCGCGCATCTTTTTGCATATACGACAAGATTTTTCTATCGATTTTATCTAATTTTGGCCTTTCATTTGAAAGTGAATAATTTTTCATTTTTCCATTATATTAGATAATAAATCCTAAATAAAATATTTTTTTAGATATATAAACTAAAAATTAAAACATTATTGCCATATATAGCAATAAATCTCTAAGCGTTTTGATGTATCATTCTTTAGCTGCAAATGTTTGTTGTTTTAGCCGAGATATTGGAAAAAGAGAAGCAATTATGAGTAATTTCAATCATTCAAAGTATATGCCCTATCCATTGGTGGGGTTGAAAGATCGAACATGGCCGGATCAAGAAATAACAAAAGCCCCTTTGTGGTGTAGTGTTGACCTACGAGATGGTAATCAGGCTTTAATTGAGCCGATGAATGTCAGTCAAAAACTGCAAATGTTTAAATTGCTTGTTAAAGTGGGTTTTAAAGAGATTGAAGTTGGGTTTCCCGCGGCTTCCCAGCCCGATTTTGATTTCGTGCGGACCCTTGTCGAGGAGAATTTGATTCCTGATGACGTTACCGTACAGGTGCTCACGCAAGCTAGAGAGGAATTAATTGTTAGATCTTTTGAATCTTTGTCGGGCGCAAAGAACGCCATAATGCATTTATATAACTCAACCTCTACCGTTCAGCGTGACAAAGTATTTGAACTGGATAGAGATGGTATAAAAAATATCGCTGTTGAAGGAGCGAAGGTGGTCTTGTCAGAGTCAAAGAAATACCGCGACACTAAATGGCGTTTTGAGTACTCTCCTGAAAGTTTTACTGGAACTGAATTAGATTATGCTGTGGAGGTATGTGATGCCGTGCTGGATGTTTGGAACGCTAGTGAGGAGAATCCCTGTGTAATCAATCTTCCTGCAACTGTCGAAATGGCTACACCAAATATCTATGCTGACCAAATTGAATGGATGTCGAGAAACTTAGCTAGACGAGCTGGGGTAGTGTTGAGCCTACACACTCATAATGATCGAGGTTGTGCCGTCGCTGCGGCAGAATTAGGAGTCATGGCGGGCGCGGATAGAATTGAAGGTACACTTCTTGGTAATGGGGAACGGACTGGGAACATGGATATCGTAACAATGGCGATGAATCTATACAGCCAAGGTATTGAACCTGAGTTGGACTTGTCAAACATGGATGAAATTATTCGTTGTGTGAAGGCTTGTACTCAGCTTCCTGTTCATCCAAGACATCCTTATGCGGGAGAATTAGTTTTTACTGCGTTTTCCGGAAGTCATCAGGACGCTATCAAAAAATGTTTAACTAAACGTCAACCTGACGACAAATGGGCGGTAGCATATTTACCGATAGATCCATCAGATTTAGGAAGGTCTTATCAAGAAGTGATCCGTATCAATAGTCAATCTGGCAAAGGCGGGGTTGCTTATGTTCTTGAGCAAGAGCGCGGATTAAACATACCACGATGGCTTCAGATCGATTTTAGTAGTGTTGTACAAAAGTATGCTGAGGATAGTGAGGCGGAAGTTGCCCCAGGAAAGATTGTAGAATTATTTACTCAACACTATCTCGATATGAATAAACCTTATGAGCTTAAGAATTATCAATTATCTAGAATTGATGGAGAAGATCATCTGACGGCAGAGGTTCTTTTTGAGGAAAAACTGGTCGAGTTGTCAGGTCGGTCTGCAGGAGTCGTTAGTGCTTTTGTAAGTGCTTTGGAGGACCACGCCGCGAAACAGATTGTCTTGGTCGAGTATAGCGAACACACCTTGAGTCAAGCTGATGGTGCCGACGCCGAGGCTGTCACATACGTACAACTGAGTATTGAAGGGACTCGATATTGTGGGGTTGGCCTCTCTAATGACATATTAGAAGCCTCTCTAAAAGCGATTCTAGGCGCTATTAATTGTTCGACTAAGCCCGGAAAAGAGATAGCGGCTTGATGAAAAATAATTTTTTCATGAACTGTAAATCTCTCAATTAGGTAGCTGAATGGACTCATTATTCGCAGTAAAAAATAAGATAATATTCGTGACTGGCGGATCGAGAGGGATAGGTTACATGATTGCTTCTTGCTATGTGAAAGCGGGTGCTAGGGTTTATATAACATCGCGGGATCAGAAACGATGTGCTGCTGTAGAGAGAGAACTTTCGGCTATCGGGTTTTGTCGCGCGATCTCTGGAGACCTGTCAAAATTATCTGAGATAGAACGGATTATTTCCGAACTACAAGTGCTGGAGCCCAAGTTAGATGTACTTGTAAATAACGCAGGTGCCACGTGGGGCGCCTCGCTGGAAGAATTCCCGGAGAAGGGTTGGGATAAGGTCACGTCTTTGAATCTCAAAACTCCGTTTTTTTTGATTCAAAAATTCCTTCCAATGCTAAAGGTGGGTGCTACCCCAGATGATCCGAGTCGTATCATAAATATAGGTTCTGTTGACGGGATTAGGGTACCTATCTGGGACAATTATTCCTACGCAGCTTCAAAGGCTGGACTACATCATTTGTCGAAAACATTGGTACGACCTCTCGCTGAACAAAATATCAATATTAATACCATAGCACCCGGACCTTTTAGCACCGATATGATGGCTCCGATGAAAGAGGGAGGTTGGAGCGACACGGTCACTAGTGCAGTCCCTTTAAATAGGTTTGGTGAAGCTGGCGATATTGTCGGCACCGCTATTTTTCTCGCATCGCCAGCTTCTTCCTATATTACTGGCGCCACGATTCCAGTAGATGGTGGGATGTCGGGATCGACGTGATCAATAATTAAGTTACTCAGGAAGAGTGTCTCCAGAACCCCCCATCTCTTCTGGTACGTCTGCCATCTTAGGTAGCCCATCTTTTATACTTACCACTTTTTCAGAGTAAAAAACGTGGACTTCAGGCTCGAATTTGAGATCGGGTAATATTGCAGAGTATACGTCTACCATCCCCATTTTAGGATGATCTGTCATGACATGCCCGCCACAACTTCTACACCACTTACGATGGCTAGCGTCTGTTTTGGCAAAAGTCTCTAAAAGTTCGGCACCCTTCGTAACTTTTACATTCTCAGGAGCCCAAAGCGAAAAAGCATTTATAGGCCCGGCAGACCAATGTCGACAAGACTCGCAGTGACAAAACCCCATAGCGGCAGCTCTACCGGTAACTGATATCTCTACCCCACCACAGAAACATCGTCCTTCATATTGATTACCCATGGTCATACTCCCTTCCTGATTATTTTTTTGATCTCATTATGTGATATTAATAACTTATCTAGGAGGCAAGCGCCAGAGTGAGTTAGTATTTTATTTATCGAGCTTCAATCCGTTGATCTGGTTTGACTTGCTTGCCCATCTAGCATTTTGGTTATTTGATTTTTGGGGAGAGGGGAGTTGCGAAGTCTAATATCGTTAATTTTATTTTTCTGTATTTCGTCGGGAATGGCTGCGACAGAGAAGCTTAATTTTACTATCGCGACAACACATCCAACCACGCTGCCGTGGGCGGCCTTATTGAGGGATTATTTTGTTCCAGTATCCAGTAAGAGGATTGAGGCAATATACCCGAACATTGAGCTCGAATGGCATCAAGCTTATGGAACATTATATAAATGGCAAGATAGCTTAAATGGCTTAAAAATCGGCCTATCTGATATTGGTTGGGTTGGTTCCCTCTGGGAATCATCTCGTCTACCTCTACAGAATATAACCTATGATCTGCCATTTATTACTGATGACTTAAGTAGCCTACTGAGTGTTATGAATGATCTACACCATGATATTCCCGAAATGCAAGATAGCTGGTCAGATAACGACCTTAAGTTCCTTGCGGCAACTGGTACGGATACCTATCATTTAGTCACAAATTTTCCTATTCGGACGCTTGCTGATTTAAAAGGAAAAAAAATTCTCGCACCTGGTGCTGCCTCAATTTGGTTAGAGGGTACCGGAGCCACTGCTGTAAATGGCGCCCTAACCACTTACTATACTCAGTTGAAAACTGGCGTAGCTGATGGTGCTGTTACGATTCTAAGTGGTGCATATCCTTTCCGCCTGCATGAGGTCGCACAGCATGTCACCTTAGTTGGAATTGGGGCTCAATTTGTGGGCGCCTTAGCTATAAATCTAGAGGTCTGGAATCACCTTACTCAGCCAGTCCAAGATGTTTTTTTAGAAGTTGCGCGAGATTACTCACGCCTGAGTGCAGAGGCAGCTAACCAGCGTTATGTCGAAGCGCTAGAAGCGTTGCAAAACGAAGGAGCGATTTTGTATACGTTACCACTTGTCGAGAAGGAGAAATGGATGAAGTCGCTACCTCCGTTAGCATTGAATTGGGTAGATAGACTTGAAGCTCGTAATTTGCCTGCACGACTAGTCTTGAAAAAATTAATGCTGGGACTGAAGGCTAGAGGCATACGGCCTGTAAATTCTTGGGGAGTTGATCTCCTTGCTCTGGATAACTAACTGAGTCGAGTAACTTATGACTCAAAAGTATTTTCACATGCTATTTTTGTATCTTGGCAGAATGAATGCCTTTTTAGCTGCAGCACTATTAGGCTTTTTAGTTCTCCTGATTAATCTAGATATAGTTTCCAGGACGTTATTCGATGGGTCGCTTCCAGGAGTGACCGAAATTATTGCACTAGCTATTCCAGTATTAGTTTTTCTCGCACTGCCTTATCAGGTTTCTGGAGGACTACTGATTCGGAATAATTATTTTTTGAGAAAGGGAGGAGGCAATTCTGCATTAGAACTTTTTTCAAATGTAGTTTCGATGGCAATCTCGGTGGGGATATCCATCGCAACAATGCCTTTACTACTATCGGCTATCGATAGTGGAGAATTTTTTGGTACACCGGATGTATTTACCATCTCAGTTTGGCCTCTGCGGTTGGCAATTCTTTTCGGATCGTTGTTAGTAGCTATACTTTTTGCTTACAAGGTTGTCGAAGACTGGCGATGGTCTTTAGTGAGTTCTCAAACCGCAGTTATCCTTTCTGTATTTATCATATCAATAGGTATATTGTTCAATATCGCTGGTTCCAACACAGAGATAGGATCAGTCTCTATAGTATTGTTGCTCTGGCTATTAATTACAGGAGTTCCCGTAGCCTTTTCCCTTTTATGTACTGGGGTCGTTGGTCTCAGCTTCATGAAACACGATCTAGGTATCGGTGTCGATGTATTAGGTATGGTCTCTGCGAGCGCTGTCTCATCCTACGTGTTTGCTGCAGTACCACTTTTCGTCTTAATGGGCTTGATTGTAGCGTCTGCGAATATAGGCCGGGATAGTTTGAGGGTCGCGTACTGGTTCGTGGGATTCCTCAAAGGAGGGTTAGGTATAGCCACTGTTGGGGCAAATACGATTTTTGCAGCAATTACTGGAATCTCTATTGCCTCTGCTGCTATTTTTAGTAAAGTGGCAGCTCCCGAACTTATAGCCCGAGGCTTTACTCCTAAATTTGCTTTAGGACTAGTTGCTGGATCATCAGTACTAGGTATGTTGATACCGCCTAGTATACTTCTAATTATTTATGGGATTATCGCTGAAGTATCCATCAATAAATTATTTGTCGCCGCGGTCATCCCGGGCTTGTTGTTAGCGTTTTTATTATGCTTAGTAGTAGTCTTATGTGTGATCCTTAATCTAAGGTTTGCTGTGACTGATAGATACCATCTAACAGAAGAACTTCCTGTTATTTCTATTTCAGAAATACTGCGTGTCGGCCCGCCCATATTTTTGCTAGTAGCATGTATAGTAGGTGGAATTTACGGTGGGATTTTCACGCCTACCGAGGCTGGTGCTGTTGGTTCGGCACTTTCTTGTGTCATCGCTTTGAGTTTAGGAAGAATAAAAGTGAAGAAATTGATTGAACTAGTTTTTTCCGCTGCGTCTACAACTAGTTCACTATTGTTTATGATAATCGGTGCTTCTGCGTTCGGGTTGATGTTGACTTTGTCGGGCATCCCCGAAGCCCTGGGACAGGTTGCACAAGTGACAGGTTTAGGATTAACAACCTATGTATGCCTTTATTTTCTAATTGTCGTATTTTTAGGCACTATTTTGGACAGCACTTCTATACTACTCGTTATGGTTCCTATCGGCCTGCCGGTGGTCCATGCTATGGGAGGCGATCTCATTTGGTTTGGTATTGTCACGGTCATAGGTGTTGAAGTCGGACTATTAACGCCGCCTTTGGGCCTAAGTATCTATGCTATCAAGGCATCTATCGATGACGACAGTATTTCCTTAGGAGATATTTTTCGCGGAGCAAGTCCGTTTGCTATGCTGACTTTTTTAGTCTGCTTGCTGCTAATTTTTAATCCTAATTTATGCCTTGTCCTTCTCTGAAAAACTTATCCGAACTTATTTAAGAGCACTGCCAACAAAGTGATTTGCGGGAGCGTTACTGCGGGCAGAAAGAATGCGAAGCGCCATGAGTTACTTAATTGTTTCAGGATGAGTATTTCCGTGTAGTCAGTTGACACGCCGGCCATCAAAAATGCGAATGAATTTCCGGGAGCTCCTGCTCTCACGAATAGGTCGCCTGCGATTGGTAAACTTCCTTCGGAACAGACTTCGATAATTGTGGCCGCTAGCAAGGTCAATGCCAAACCCGAGATAGTTGGACCTAATAATGAAGAAAAGTGTTCCGCGTCCATTATTGTTCGGATGATGCCAGCCAAAACAATACCCAAAAAGATCCAGCGCAGGATCATTTTCGAGTCGGTGAGCCCAGACTTAAAGATTGAAAAAAACATATTGATATCGAATCTAGTTTCAGAGATTCCTTTCTTAGCCTCATACCAGAATCGAAAGTTTTGGGGCATTGTCATTTCATTCGAGTTTTTAGGTAGTCGATTTTTCGAAACGAGATAGTCAAAAGCAAGACCAGTAAGTATCGCGATAAGGATGGATAAGATTAAGAATAATAGGGTCCAACCAACGCCGATTAGAGTAAACAAGATGACTGTCACCGATATTGAGTTCCAAGGAGAGGCGACTAGAAATGCGATGACTTGGCCAGTTGATGTTCCTCTTTCATACAATTTTCCAGCAATCAACAGTACTCCATGATTGCACATATCCAGCAGGATCCCTGCAAAAGACGCGCGTAAAATACCGAAAAATCCCTTGGTCCCCATTATTGAAAGCACAAATTCTTTCGGTACCTTTGATAGTATTCCTACACCTATCATTCCTATGAGAACGCCCAAATACATTGCATTGCAAATTTCGAAAATGGCGACTGTAAATACTAAAATAAATTTTGGTAGTCCTAGAATCTCACCAGGGCCCAGGGCCAGAATATACGACATTGCGAGTGTTATTGATGTGATCCAAAGCAGTCGATCGCGCTTAGTTTCCTCAACATGACAGCAGTTAGACATCAAAAGTGGAGCCTTATCATTTTGTATTAGACGATTTTAGCGCAATTCGTCAGAAAAGCGCCACGTTACAATAGTGTTCTAAAACACTACTAATGTTCTGATTTCAATACTTTCGCGGGGTACTGTGTTATCTGGCGCAAGTGAATTTTTGAAACCTGTATGTGGTGTGTAGCCATGAATAGAAGGTTTTCCTGAGTCCCAGTTGCGTAAAAGCAGCACTTCGTTATTTTGCATGTCAGGGTAGTAATACCATTCATGCTGTTGATTGTACTTCAGAGAGTATATCTGTCCGCTGTGACGAGGAGTGTGTAAGTCGGATTCACCGAAGTGATGAATATCGGTCTTTACGAGATCGCCATCATCGACGCTAGTAGCTGCGCATATTGCGAGGG
>CAJWTO010000036.1 GCA_913047675.1 uncultured Pseudomonadota bacterium
GCTTTTGAGGAAGGAAGGATGGTTTGAAAGTAAGCTGATCGATGAACCACGTCTTGCTAATCTTTTAGATCTAGTTGCTCTTGGCACGGTGGCGGATGTTGTGCCTCTAGACCTAAATAACAGACGTTTAGTTCATTATGGACTTTCTCAAATTAAGCGAGAAAAATGTCAAATTGGCTTGCTTGCATTATTAGAAGCTGCGGGCAAAACGGCACAATACGTAACATCCAATGACCTAGCGTTTGTTCTCGGCCCGCGATTAAATGCAGCAGGTAGACTATCTGATATGTCGTTAGGTATTGAATGTCTTCTAAGTGATGATCCGGAAAAATGTTTGGAAATGGCCTTAGAGTTGACAAGACTAAACGAAGAACGAAGGGACATAGAGTCAGAAATGAAAGAGCATGCATTTGGCCTAATTAGTGAGGCTATTGGCAAGTCCGGATCTAACAGTAGACCGTCTGCGTTTTCGGTATTTCATAAGGATTGGCATCAGGGTGTTGTCGGGATTGTGGCAGCACGCATAAAAGATCGCTTCCACCGGCCGTCTATAGCGTTCGCACTAGTTGACGATGGCCTGTTGAAGGGCTCTGCTCGCTCAATTGCCGGGGTTAATATACGCGATGCGCTTGAGTCGATAGCGACGAAGTATCCGCATTTAATTGAAAGTTTTGGCGGTCATGCTGCCGCCGCCGGCTTGACGGTTAAGTTGGCTAATTTTGTGGAATTTCGAGAATATTTTTCCGAAACGATAAAGGGTTTGCTTAATGAGGAGAACTTACAACAGATTATTTCGACAGACGGTGTTCTAGAAGCAAAAGATTTTACGTTGGCGCTGGCATCGCAAATAGAGAATATCTCACCGTGGGGCCAGAAGTTTCCCGAGCCAAAATTTTATGGAGAGTTTTTTATAAAGGAAAGATATGTTGTGGGAGAGCTGCATGCTCGACTTCTACTAGAAACTGACGAAAATGTTACTAATCTTTCGGCCATCGCTTTTGGTGCGGCGAAGGAGGACTGGTTTTTAAATGCTTCGCGGATTAAAGCTGTTTATCACTTGGTAGTAAATCGCTACCGAGGACAGGAAACTCTGCAACTTAAACTAGACTTTGCGGAGCGTGTATAAGTCCGTAATTATTTTTAACGATTTCTTATGTTTGGTAATGTCGATACAATACCTTAAGTTAAGATAAGCAAATTTAGCTATGGAATTAAATGCAATATTCGTTGAGATAGAAGCAATGACCCGCAGAGTAGAATTGCTCAGGGGGTATCTTTGACTATTCTGCCAAGAGCGAGCGCTTATCGGAAGTCGTCCTAGAGTTGCAATCGCCGAATGTTTGGGACGACCCAAAAGTAGCAGAGGCGCTCGGGAGAGAAAAATCTCATCTTGAGAAGGTTGTTCGGATTATTGAGCGACTATCTGTTGAACTTGAAGAGACTCGGGATCTGCTAGAATTAGCCAGCACCGAGGATGATGACGAGGTTATTGCATTAATTAAATCCGAACTTGGATTGAAGGAGGAATTGATCTCCGAATTAGAGTTTCGTCGGATGTTTTCTGGTGAAACAGATCAATGTCACGGATTTCTTGATATTCAGGCGGGTTCTGGAGGAACAGAGGCGCAAGATTGGGCTGAAATGCTTTTACGAATGTATCTAAAGTGGGGCGAATCCCACGATTTTAAATGTGAACTGATTGAAGTTTCCGCCGGCGATATCGCGGGTATAAAGAGTGCTACCGTTAAATTTTCGGGCGACCATGCATTCGGCTGGCTTAGGACTGAAACAGGAGTGCATCGGTTAGTTCGCAAATCACCTTTTGATTCAGGGAGTCGCAGACATACTTCCTTTGCATCAGTCTTTGCGGCACCTGAGATAGATGATGATATTGTCATAGATATCAACCCTAGTGATCTAAGAGTCGATACTTATCGGGCTAGTGGCGCAGGTGGACAGCATGTTAACAAGACTGACTCGGCGGTGCGTTTAACTCACAAACCAAGCGGTATTGCTGTGCAGTGTCAAAACGAGCGATCTCAGCATAAGAACCGAGAGCAGGCTATGAAGTTGCTCAGAGGTCGGCTGTACGAGGAAGAAATGCTAAAACGAAAAGAAGATCAGCAGATACTCGAGGATAGTAAGGCAGATATCGGATGGGGATCACAAATTAGATCCTATGTGCTTGACCAGTCTCGGATTAAGGATCTACGTACTAATGTTGAAACTGGTAATATACAGGCTGTACTCGATGGAGAGCTAGATCCTTTCATTAAAGCAAGTTTACAGAAAGGTCTTTAATTAAGAGGTTTATTGATGTCTGATCCTATTTCTACTGAAGAACAACTTATCGCGAAGCGACGAGAGAAGTTAGAGGCTCTGCGAGAATCATTGGGGAGTAATCCTTATCGCAATGGTTTTAAACGAGACTCTTTAGCGGGAAATTTGCAATCGGAATATTCGGATACTACTTCTGAGCAGCTTGTAACCTTAAAACGGAAGGTTAGTATAGCTGGTCGCCTGATGACCCAGCGGATTATGGGTAAGGCTTCGTTTGCGCACGTTAGGGATATGACTGGGGATATACAAATTTACGTCAAAAGAGATTCCCTTCCTGAGGGCGTTTACCAAGACTTTAAGAAATGGGATCTAGGTGATATCGTTTTTGCGCGAGGTGAGATGTTTCGGACTCAGAAAGGTGAGTTATCGGTTTTGGTGGACGAGATATCGCTTGTAACAAAGTCACTCCGACCGCTCCCAGAAAAGTGGCACGGTCTCAGTGATTTGGAGTCTCGATATCGGCAACGATATTTAGATTTGATAATGAGTGATAGTTCTCGAGACCTGTTTAGGAAGAGGACACATGTTATTAACTTCGTTAGACAGTTTTTAACTAAGCGTGATTTTTTAGAAGTAGAGACTCCAATGATGCATCCGATCCCAGGAGGAGCATCAGCTAGACCGTTCGTGACCCATCATAACAGCCTGGATATGGATCTTTTTTTGCGTGTTGCGCCTGAATTATATTTGAAGCGATTAGTTGTTGGTGGCTTTGAAAAAATATTTGAAATTAATCGTAACTTTAGAAACGAGGGACTATCCACGCGACATAATCCTGAATTTACGATGGTAGAGTTTTACCAAGCCTACGCTACGTATGAGGATCTAATGGATCTAACAGAAAATATGCTGAGAGAACTCTCGATGGCAATTTTTGGGGAAAGTGACCTAATTTATCAAGGCACTAAATATGACTTTGGGGCCTCTTTTGAGCGGGTAACGGTTCTGGATTCTGTTATAAACTATAATGATGGTGTTGCAGAAACTGAACTAGCGGACCTCGACTCAATTCGTTTAGTCGCCGAGAAGCTCGGTGTTCATATCGAAGATTCATATGGACGAGGTAAGATTTTGATTGAGATCTTTGAGAAAACCGTGGAGCCGAATCTCGAAGGACCAGTATTTATTACACATTACCCAGCGGAAGTCAGTCCGTTAGCGAGACGGTGTGACGATGATCCGTTCGTCACGGAACGATTTGAATTTTTTGTCGCTGGAAGAGAAATTGCGAACGGCTTTTCCGAGCTAAACGATCCTGAGGATCAAGCGGAGAGATTCAGGGCACAAGTGGCCGCTAAGGATGGGGGCGACATGGAAGCCATGCATTTTGACGAAGACTATATTACCGCTTTAGAGTACGGAATGCCTCCTACTGCAGGGGAGGGGATTGGTATCGATAGACTAGTGATGCTCTTCACCGATGCAGCGTCTATTCGGGATGTTCTTTTGTTCCCTCAAATGAAACAGAAGATATCTTAAGAGATAGTGATCGTTTAAGCAGCCTAAAGTACTAATATCGGCCATCTCGGGGAAGTACTACAGCCGCAAGAATTTATATCCCCCCTCGATTTTTTGCGACCCTCAGTCTTAAGGCATTTAATTTAATAAAACCTTCTGCATCAGCCTGGTTATAGGCAC
Organism: uncultured Pseudomonadota bacterium; assembly: GCA_913047675.1. Lineage (GTDB taxonomy): Bacteria > Pseudomonadota > Gammaproteobacteria > UBA4457. The sequence continues at coordinate 3,979 of CAJWTO010000036.1, forward strand.
CTTCGTCGTCCTCAAAAGTCGCGAGAGCGGGACTAAATAGAGTGTCTGAATCTGATGCTCTACCCACGACGTCCACATTTCCTTTGTAAAGCTTCAATCGTACTTTACCATTCACGTTCTCCTGTGAGTCATCGATCATATTTTGAATAAGCAGTCGCTCTGGACTCCACCAATAGCCGTTATATATAAGTGCGGCATATTTGGGCATTAACTCATCTTTGAAATGAGCGACCTCTCGATCGAGGGTTAACGACTCAATAGCTCGATGAGCTTTTAACATAATTGTACCGCCTGGCGTTTCATAACACCCACGTGCCTTCATACCTACATATCTGTTTTCTACAATATCTAAGCGGCCAATTCCATTTTCACCGCCAATCACATTTAGCGCAGTGAGCACTTGAGCGGGCGAAATAGATTTACCATCAATCGCAATGATGTCGCCTTTTTTATACTCAAGCTCAATGAAGGTCGGAATATCTGGCGCTCTTTCTGGCGATGTAGTCCAGCGCCACATGGATTCTTCCGGAGCCGCCCAAGGGTCTTCTAGTATCTCACCTTCATAACTTATGTGCAGTAAATTTGCGTCCATCGAATAGGGAGACGCGTTACCTTTTTTGTAGTCGATAGGAATGTTGTTTTGCTCGGCATAGTTGATTAATTTTTCTCTCGAATTAAGGTCCCACTCTCGCCATGGAGCGATAATTTTTATCTCAGGCTCTAGGGCATAGGCACCTAGTTCAAAACGAACTTGGTCATTACCTTTACCTGTTGCGCCGTGCGCTATTGCATCCGCGCCAGTTTCTCTAGCTATTTCAACTAACCTTTTTGCGATTAAAGGGCGAGCTATCGAGGTTCCAAGGAGGTATTCGCCCTCGTAAATTGCATTGGCTCTAAACATTGGGTAGACAAAATCAGATACGAATTCATCGGTCAGATCATCAATATAGATCTCTTTGACCCCCATTTTTTCTGCCTTAGTCCTAGCTGGCTCGAGTTCCTCACCTTGGCCTATATCTGCAGTGAAGGTGACTACTTCACAGTTATATGTATCTTCAAGCCATTTAAGTATGACCGAGGTGTCTAGTCCGCCTGAGTAGGCTAGGACAACTTTTTTAACTTTCTTTTTTGGCATCTGATCTTAATATCCTCAATATAGGAAGCGCATTTTGCCTAGCAATTAGCGTAACGTCCACCTTGAATTAGCATTTTTTATTCTTTCCTCTAACGATGTTCGTCAAAATTCGCACGAATTCTTTGGGCGCCTCAGTATGAGGCCAATGACCGGCGCCCGTCACTAAGTAATGGTTATAACCTGGAAAGTGCGCAGCAATAATTGCTTTATTTGTGTCCGTCACTCGACTGGAATGCTCTCCACTGACAAAGGACGAAGGTTTAAGAAAGTTACCTGCTGGAGCGGGCTCCCAACCCACTATTTTCTTCATCTCGTTGATTAGCGCAACTACATTCAGTCGCCACTGTAATTTGCCCTCAACGAGTATCAAGTTTTGAAGGATAAATTGCCTAGTAGCTTTGTCTGTTATTCGAGTGGCCAGATATGAATCTGCGGAGGATCTAGAGCAAAGTTTTTCCTCAGGCATATTATTTATGGCATTCAAAATATCTCTATAACAATCAGGGTACGCAACCGGTGCGATATCAACAATAATTAACTCATCAATTAGATCTGGTTTAGATAGTGCCGCTTTCATGGCTACTTTCCCACCCATACTATGTCCGATAAGTGTCAAACCCGCGATACTCAATTTGGTGATTAATGAGTTCACATCGTTGGCCATATCTGAGTAGCTCATCGTAGGTGCATGTGGAGACTTACCATGATTTCTAAGGTCTACCACGAACACTTCGAACTCTTGTGATAATATTTTAGCGATAGCTGACCAGTTTCGCCCAGATCCAAATAGGCCGTGAAGAATCATAATAGGTTCACCTTTTCCGCTACATTCGTAGTACAGGTTCATAGCTATCTTCCGTTACTTACAATAAATGCTTTGGTATCAGGGTTTGATTTAGATACTCGGTAGGCCAAATATCTAGAATTGCGATATCTTCTTCTATGCCTTTCATCACATCGTAGTTACATATCGACTCCTTAGATACCCACGCATAAGCGAAATGTTCTTTATTCAGCAAAATGGCTCCTGCAGACCAAAGATACCTGAACAGATGAATTTCAAATTGACCACCATAATACGTGTCTCTAACCGGACCAATATAGTCAACTTCTTTTACTAAATGACCGGGACCTATTTCTTCACTCATCTCTCTAAGTGCAGCCTCTCTGGGTGTTTCTCCGCTCTCTATTTTCCCCGCCGGAACGCCCCATTGACCGGCGCCAAGAGACGTGGTTCTTGATCTGAGGAGCATCAGTAGCTCGTCACGCTCATTCAACATTAAATTTAATGCAAATCTCTTAGTGGGTGGACAATCATTTTTCATTGGCGTTAGCCTAAATTTAGATATGTTTACGATAACGCACATCTTCCGCGTGATTTTTGTACAATCGGCCTATTTGATTTGTATGAATAACACATTCGCCACTATACTGGAATTAATATAGTAAATTAAAACAAATAAGGAATTCTCATGTCTGATGCAGTTATCGTTTCCACAGCGCGTACCCCACTTTGTAAAAGTTGGCGCGGCTCTTTCAATATGACCCATGGTGCTGCTTTGGGCGGGCACGTTGTTAAAAATGCCCTCGAGCGCGCCGGTATTGGGGGACAAGAGGTGGAAGACGTAATCATGGGATGTGCGAATCCTGAAGGAGCCACGGGACACAATATAGCTCGACAAGTAGCTTTAAGTGCTGGTATGCCGGTCACAGTGTCAGGTATGACTGTGAATAGATTCTGCTCATCTGGTCTGCAAACAGTAGCGCTGGCTGCACAAAGGATAGTTTCAGGAGAAGCGGACTGCTTTGTGGCAGGTGGCGTGGAATCAATCTCGTGCGTACAAAATGAAATGAATTCTCATTTCACTCGCGATCCAGATTTAGAGGCAGCTAAACCTGAAATATACTGGAGTATGTTGCAGACTGCTGAGCAGGTTGCAAGCCGCTATGATATTTCTCGTGAGCAGCAGGATGAGTACGGAGCAAACAGTCAGATAAAGGCTGCTGCCGCAAGAGAAGCTGGTAAGTTTGATGACGAGATAGCTCCGATGACTACCACGATGAAATTAGTCGACAAAGAGTCAGGTGAGGAGTCGACTAAACAGGTAACAGTGTCGCAGGATGAAGGGATCCGCCCTGGTACTACTTTTGAAAGCATCTCTCAGATAAATCCTGTATTTGAGGGCGGCTGCATAGCCGCTGGAAATGCGAGTCAGTTTTCTGACGGAGCGTCTGCTCAGGTAGTTATGAGCGATAAGCTTGCCAGTCAAAAAGGGTTGGCACCGATGGGAGTGTTTCGAGGGTTTTCGGTAGCCGGCTGTGAGCCGGACGAGATGGGGATAGGGCCCGTTTTTGCGATTCCAAAATTGCTTAAGCAGACTGGATTAACTATTGATGATATTGATTTGTGGGAGCTGAATGAAGCTTTTGCGTGCCAAGTTATTTATTGTCGTGACAAGCTCGGTATCGATCCAAACAAGCTTAATGTTAACGGAGGTTCGATAGCTGTAGGTCATCCATATGGCGTGACGGGTAGCCGGCTGGTAGGCCATGCTCTAATTGAAGGAAAGCGTCGGGGAGCTAAATACAGTGTAGTAACGATGTGTATTGGGGGCGGAATGGGTGCAGCAGGCCTGTTTGAAATTTTATAGGAGCTTTGTTTTTTTCTCGGAAGTGTCGATTGAGACTAATTCGCGATGCGATATAAGGGGGGCCTATGGGGATCAGTATTGTAAAAAATAGGACTAAAAGTATTTTCTTATTGTTGGTTTTGTTTTGTTCTAGCTCGACCTGGGCTGACGTAACATATCAGGATGTGATCGATTGGGTATCAGCTGAGCCTGGAGTAGTAAGTACTGTCGAAGCCGGACAATATGGGCACCAAGAACTTAACCAATTGCGAAACTTGATTCCTCCTGGATACTTTGGCGAGTTCGATTTTCCGGAGCTCAGTATAGAGATCATGCAAACGAATCGCTATCAAGCGCATGAGCTATATTTAAATGCGACCAAGAAATTTTCTGGAGAACCTTTTCTTAGTGAGGAAGGCGATTTAGAAAATTATACTGCTGGTATGCCTTTTAGCCGCGAGCAAATTTTGGAAGAAAGCATTCAATCTTCGGGTTTAATGGTGGCTTATAACCAGATTCACCGTTGGCAAAACTTCGGCTATAAAGTTGATAATTTAACTTTTAACGTTGAGCCATCGCCTAATGGTAAGAAAGGGAACTTGGTCGAGTCTGTTATGCTGGGCGGTGGACATGTCGATCGAGATTTCACCATGTTTTATCATCGAGTATATCTGTCGAAGCTAGCGTCCAAGCCAAATAATGGTTACGCACTTGACGTGGATGGCAGTGACGAGTTGCTTTTCAAGGAATACGTCGGGTTTTCCGCCCCATTTGATATGGCTGGTATGAAGTTTGTGATTGAAAGACCGCTGAAGCAAAGTCGTGGCGATCAGGTCAACTCCTATTTACCCACGGAGAGAAGGGTGAGACGACTGTCCGCTCGAGAAAGAGCCGATAGTTGGGTGGGTACTAACTGGACTTTGGACGACTTTGAGGGTTTTTCTGGACTGGTCGTGGATAACGATTGGAGTTATGTAGGCCAAAAAGATATTTTACATGTGGCTAGTTCGAAAAACATCACACCGCTTTTACACGGACCAGATAGCTTAATTCCACTTGATCGCTGGCAGGTCAGACCAGCATTTGTGGTGGAAGCCATACCAAAGTGGAAGGACCATCCTTACGGAAAGCGGCTGATGTTTGTCGATCAGGAGACTTATACCATCATGTTGACGATGGTTTTTTCCCAAGACGGCAGCCTCTGGAAATTGTTTACCACTCAGTATCAATACAGTGACAACGTCGTCAACCCCAGTCCCGCTCTATCTACTCCGAGGTGGAGAAGCTCTGTTGCGATAAATATTCGAGATCGGAATGGTAGTGTCGGGGCCGCCACCGGACCTTCTGAGTATATAGAGATCAAGCCATCCAAGGTGCGTCGACTTTTTGATGTCTCTAACTTGACTAGCGGCCGATAATTTTTTTATTAGAACTTAAGGATTTGTTATGCAAGTAGCTATCATAATGGGGGTGGGGCCTGATAGAGGAATGGGTGCCCAGTTGTGTCATCGGTTCGCCCAGAATGACTTACATATTGTGGTTGCTGGAAGGACTATGAGCAAATTAGAGCAGGTAGCGAACAATATTGTAGCTGGTGGCGGCAGCGCTACACCGATAGTGGCAGACACTACCAGCGAACTAGACGTTTCTGATCTTTTTAAACAAGCTAGTAAAATCGGAGATTTGTCGTTAGCACTATACAATGCTGGGAATAATACCCCTGGTCGTATCGACGAGATGAGTGTTGAGTATTTTGAGGAAGCATGGCGAGTCTGCTGTCTGGGAGGATTCATTTTTGCTAGGGAAGCGCTAAAGTATATGAAGCCGAAAGAGCAGGGGGCGATACTCTTTACTGGAGCAAGCGCTTCTTTACGCGGCCGAGCAAATTTTGGAGCTTTTAATTCGTCCAAATCTGCACTGCGTGGGTTTGCGCAAGCGCTCGCTAAGGAGTATGGGGTTAACGGCATTCACGTTGGACATGTGGTGATCGATGGTGCGATTAACGGTGAAAAAGTCTTAACAAGATACCCAGATATAGCGGAACAGCTGGGTCAGGAAAGGTTATTGCAGATAGAATCGATCGTCGACGCCTTTGAATATTTGTGGAAACAACCCAAGAGTGGCTGGACTTTTGAAGTTGATGTGCGAACCGCCACCGAGCCTTGGTAAGCGGCAGCATCAATAGAAAATACTAAACTATTAAACAGGGAGCGATAAAAAATGGGATTACCTCAGGACATTTCTCCAGTTAATTCCGAGCTTATGGACACGCTTGTTCACGCAGCTCAGATGGATTGGATGCCACAGTTTGATGAACGTTCATTTATAAAAATTCTATGGACGGGTTCGGAATCCGGAAGTTGGGCAGTTTTGTTTCGTTGGCTGAAAGGATTTACCGCACCTCAGCACAAACACTTATCTGCATCCCACACCTATATTCTATCTGGCAAACTTCAAGTTCGGGATGGTACGTTAGATGCGGGTGATTATGTCTACGAGCCTAATGGAATGTTGCACGGCGCAACAACGGCCTTGGAAGATACAGAATATCTATTCATTTGTAATGGATCTATTCTATTTTATGACGATGATGGATTTACTTCCTATTTAGGCTGGGAAGAGTTGGCTCGCATGAAGCATGACTACGAGAGTAAACTTGAGAAAGCATAAACCTGTTTAGTAGATATGCTTTATTATTTTAAGAGTAGTCGGCAGACGTGCTTCGAGTATCGGTCATTTTTCTTGAGGAAGTATGGAAACTCTTTATAACGTCGATGCTTCTTATTACGGGGCAAAAATCCGCTCATACTTGCAATATAAGAGCATACCTTTTACCGAGGTCTTAGGGGATAGAGGTGTTTTCTCCGCTAAAATTTTACCTAAAGTAGGGTGGCCAGTCATTCCGGTGATCCTGACAGAGTTAGGTGAGACGCTCCAAGATACATCCGACATGATTGACCACTATGAACTTGTCTGCGCGGAAAAATCCGTGCTTCCCCAGGCGGCTCCTGGTAGAGCCCTGAGTTACTGGTTAGAACTTATTGGCGATGAATGGCTTAAGTTACCGGCACTGCATTATCGATGGAGGTATAATTGTGATTTTGCGGTGCGTGAAATGGGACGGAATAATGATCCGTCTGCGACCGCCGATGAGCAATTGCGGGTCGGAAAAAAAATAGCGAAAACTTTTCAAGGTTGGTGTCCCATACATGGGATTACAGATCATACCGGTGCAGCTATAGAGGCTGAGTATCTTGAATTTTTACGGCTCTTTGAAAAGCACCTTGCGGCATTTCCTTATCTGCTCGGTGGTCAGCCGTCCTTAGGTGATTTCGCATTTTTCGGTCCACTTTACGCGCATTTATATCGAGATCCTGCGTCCGGAGTTTTAATGCGCGAGGCTGCTCCTAAAGTTTGTGATTGGGTAATACGAATGAATAGTTTTAACTCACAGCAACCGATCGAAGAACATAGTTGGGTTGACTTTGAGTCAATTCCGGACACGCTATCTCATTTGCTGAACCATTTGTCGAGAGACTTCGTACCAGTAATTGTGGAAGAAGTGCAAGCTCTGCAACTTTGGCTCCAAAGTAGTAGCGATGTCATAATGCCTAGATATTTTGGTGAGGTCGATTTCGTGATAGGAGCCGGTCATCCGCACGAAGTGTGCGGAAAGCGGAAACTCACCACATACGGGCAGTGGATGATGCAAAGAGTGTTGAACGTTTTCGAAGGCTCTAGTGATAGGCAGAGGGAGAAAATAATTCAGTTGTTTTCATGCTTCGGTGCGCATAGTGTGCTTGATATTGCTATCTCTATTAGGTTGGGTAAGCGTAATTTCCAATTAGTTAGGGATATAGAATTTTAACGTGTTTTAATTACTAAAAATATTATTAGAAAAGGTGTATCCATGTCTATGTCAGATAGTCTTAAGCAAAGACTCGATAGTATTATAAACGGCGAAAAAATTGTTCTATTTATGAAGGGGGATCGCAACGGACCGCAGTGCGGATTTTCGGCTCGTGTCGTCGGGGTGTTAGAAGGGTTGACTGACAACTATAAAACTATTGATGTGCTCTCTGATCCAGATATTAGGAATGGAATAAAGGAATATTCTGAGTGGCCTACTATCCCTCAATTATACATCGACGGAGACTTTATAGGTGGCTGCGATGTTATTGAGCAACTTTCTAAAACTGGTGATTTAGGAAAATTAATAGGGGAAGAAGAAGCACTGTCGGTTCCAACGATTGTGATTACTGACTCTGCTGCAGAATCTATAAGAGAAGTTTGTTTACAGCACCCCGATCTCAATGTTCATTTAAATATCACGGATGATTGGGTTCATGAGTTCAATCTAGCGCCTAATTCTGGTCAAGTGATAGTAGTAGAAAATAATGGGATAGAGTTGTTACTCAATCGTTCTACGGCTAAAAAAACTGATGGGCTACGAATTGATATGGAAGTGACGCCTGAAGGAAGCGTCTTTAGCATTACCAATCCAAATGCACCTCCTATGGTATCTCAAATGAGTGTGCACGAATTAAAAAGGCTTCAAGAGTCTGGCGATACTTTTTATCTTTTTGATGTGAGAGAGCAAAGCGAGAGAGATATTGCAGTTATTGCTGGCTCTCGCCTCTTAAGCGAGGAGAACGTAAAATTCATTGATACATTGGATCGCAATTCGATTATGATTTTCCAATGTCATACTGGGGCACGGAGTCAGTCGGCGGCTGAATACTTCAGAGATCAAGGTTTTACGCGAGTCTATAATTTGTCTGGTGGCATAGATGCTTGGTCGGTCGAGATAGATGCTGAGGTGGCTCGATACTGAGCATGCATTTACTATCAGTTCGCAAATTCTCAGGACGAATAGCAGCCTATTTTTTGTCGGATAGTTTTATTAACCTTCGCATGGTTCTTGTCTTTTGCATACCCGGCCATTTGCGTAAATAGCTTTTATAAAGTCGTCTCCTGAAAAGTAGCGTTGGCTTAACTCGGGGCTAGTTGTATTTTCAATCTCGTTGATAAAACACGCATATTCGTCTTCCTGTTTCTCACAAGAAAATTTAATAGTTTTAAACTTCTTCAAATTTGATGAGAGGACGTAACCTGTAGAGCTTTTATCCCAACTTTTTACAAAGCGCTCACGGTGGCACTCGCATGCGAAACTACGCTCGGCATATTCGATTAATTTTCCAACCGTCATTTTAGGGACTTGATCTGTGTAGCCAGTGTTCACAATTCGGGCTGAAAGTAGCGCTCGGGGGGTGGAATGAGTGGCTTTATTTTTCATCAGTGTCATTTCGGGTATTTTAGGAAGAGAAATAGAAGGTACTGTGACACTAGAACAGCCGCTTAGGATTGTTAACACTAGTAGGAGTTTAGTAAACGCGCAGCAGCTACTGCGATATGATTTGTTCATCTAATGACCATCCGTCATGGTCTCAGAGAACTTTTTTCTTTCTAGTTGGAACTCAATACGAGCCATTATTAATTTAAGGATCTTTTTAACATGTCGCTCAAGCACAGATCCCTCACAATAATTTGCGGGAGCATAAAAATCGATACGATTAGCCTCTGCTAGAGTTTTGCAGGCTTCGATTGTTTTGTTTCCATCCTGATGCTCCTCTTTATGAACTGCTACAGCGAATCCACCGTATTTTTTAACTACAGTCATACACGGTACATCGGTAAGTCCATCACCCAAGTAAAGCATATTTTGAAACGGTATAGCACGTTCACTTTCGGGCATGTATTCGTTCACAGTTTCTAGTGCGCCTTCTCTACCTTTATTTATTTTAAAGAGATAATGTGTTTTAGCGGTGTCGTTAATTACTATAGTAGGAAAGCGTGCCACCTCGTGATGGTCAAAATAGTATTGTGAAGCATAAATTTGAGAAAAATGTCTTTTTATACTTACCCCTTGAAGAATCTCGTGGAGTCCCGCCGAGACGATATAATGTTTTATTTCGATCAGCCCTTCTGACGTGGTTTTAACATATTGATTTATACGCTCGAACCAGTCGAAAACCCCAGGATAATACTTGATTTCTTTCGCAAGATTGCGCAGTGCCTCTCTGCTTAGGTGCGCTTTGTTGGCTTCTATTTGCTCAACCAAGAGACGCATATAGGTTAAAATTGGGTCTGCACCAGTATTTTTAACCTCTTCGTCGACTTGATCCCAAAATTCTTTAGGCTTGACGCCAAGCTCGGGAAGAACAGTATATTCTTGCATGGGCTCGGGCGTGAGCGTCCCGTCAAAGTCGTACACTAGCGCTATCACATTTTGTTTAAACTTAGTCATTTTTTTCATTGCTTAAGATATCCACATCAATCTTCCTACAAGACTCACTGAAGCTCTAGTTTTTCGACAATATTTTTGTCCGAAGTATTATATTCCGCATGTAATTAATTCTAGCACAAGGTCGGCCGCATCGACGGTTGAAGCAACGATATGTCTGGGTAGTTTTCTGATGTCGGAATTTGGCGCTATTAAGTCTGGAATCATAATTACGTGTAGTCCTGCCGACACTGCCGACTTCACCCCAATTGCTGAATCTTCTAGAGCGATACATTGGTTAGTTGGTACATTGATTTCTCTAGCAGCATAGCGGTATATATCCGGGGCAGGTTTGCCGTTTTTAACGTTATCGCCCCCCACAATTGTGTCAAAATAAGTCAGCAAATCAGTTGTCCGCAGTGTTTCGATGGCTTGCTCACGAACCGTTGAAGTCGCGACTGCTATCGAAATAGACTTTTTTTTAAGTACTTCTAATAATGTCTTGATGCCAGGATTAGCGAGTAATTTACCCAATTTAACTTTTCCTACCCATCGTTTTTTATACTCTTCGTAAAAGGCCTCCATTGGGAATTTTGATCCCATGCTATGACGAATAGCGTCTCGTAGTTGTACTGATGGGAGGCCCATCCATGTGATGTATGTCTCGTCTGATATTAAAAACCCTAGCTCAGCTGCAGCTTCCTGTGCACATGCTCGAATCATTGGTTCCGAATTAACCAGAACTCCATCCATATCAAATATTACAGCTCGAAAAATTTTCATATTCGACAGTCTATTCTCCTATCTTTAGTCTATTAATTTATTTAGTAGATCCTGAGGCAGGACCTCGACAATAATATTTTGTCTTACGGTTCGATGGATAAATCCCTCTGTCACGCCCTGATCAATTAGCGTGATAAGTGGATCGAAAAAGTTATCTATATTTAAAAGACCTATATTCTGCCGGGCTTGACCTAGCTGTTTCCAGGCAAGGATCTCAAAAAATTCATCGTACGTTCCTATACCGCCCGGTAGGACTGCGAAACAGTCCGAGTTCTCCAGCATGAGTGATTTTCTCTCGAATATATCATCGACCAATATATGATCTCCAAACGCGTCAATTGCCGGTTGATTAGCAGTAAGAAAATCTGGAAGAATTCCTAATGTCTCACAACCCACTTCTCGGGCGGCCTTGATTAAAGTACCCATTAATCCTAGTCCGCCTCCCCCGTAAATTAATTTAAGATCTCGAGCTGCTATTTCACGACCGATAGCGTCGGTCGCGTTTTCGTAGTTGACATTATTACCAGAACTTGAGCCACAAAAAACACAGATTGAAGTCACCATAAGTGTTAATCTCGCCAGAGGAGGCTAGTAGGCTACCCAAATTAAGTTACTGCCCTTAACTACCCACCGACCATCCATTAGTTTTAACGCTATAAACCTTCCACTGCTGCATTCTATTCCGCACAGATGTTCGACGTACACCAGCGCATTTGTAATTTTATAGTTATACCCTACTCGCGAGAATCTAAGTAAATTGCGCGCCCCGTTATAGGTGTTTGAGAACTTAAGCCAGGCAGTTTTTACATCCGGTTGGTCGAATATTACTTCTTGTTTCTCCTCGGATAAAAGAACATATGGAACAGTTAGGTCGAGAACAGAGTTAAAATTGACTTTCTCACGATTGCGCTTCCCCCAGCTCACATAAGTTTCTTTTTCGATGCCGAGTACCCCTGTAATTTTTTCAACTTCATTATTTGGACCAAGTTCCGAAATCGATCCTGAGGTCTTTTCTGCTATCACTACTATCTCTGTGTGAGAGTCCAATCCATGATTTATCACAGAGGAGTAAATTTCACTATCAGGCCAATCTTCGTAAAGAGGGGCAGAAAAAACTACTACAGATATAGCTATAGCTACTGCCATAACGCCTAGTATGATTTTAGACTTTAAATTTAAAATGATCAGCTACCTTGATATGTCACCTGATTAAATAATATTACACAACAACACATTTACAACTTTGGGAGCTCAAACGTTGCTATAGCTTACTATAAACATTATATGGACTCTTATTGAATCGAGTCGCTAGTTTCAGATATTCTTGTCTTAATATTCATATCAGAGGAAATTTTACATGCTTTCGCCTCGATTTCTTATAGCTAGCTTGTTAATTAGTTTCTGGTGTTCAAACGTCGTAGGACAACAAAATACTGAGACGGTAGCAAGAGATCTGCACGCTTCTATATCGAAAGGTTCCGCTGACTTGCTTAGTTCAAAATACCCTAGACTTAGTTTAGGCGAGGCAAATGAGATACAGGATGCGTACGTTGAGATCGAACTAAAATCAAAGGCCATCGGAGGGTATAAAGCTGGCTTTACTAGCTCAGGTGCTCAGGAAAAGTGGGGTGTTTCGAGTCCAGTGTCAGCGGTACTTTTTGCAGGTGGAGAATTTCGAGGTTCGCCCGTTATAGATATAGCCGACTACCAGAAACTTTTTATAGAGATGGAAATCGGTTTTGTACTTGCTAAAGAAATAACTCAACCTGTAGTATCCGTTGAGGATTTGATGAAATATATCCAGCATATGGTGCCGGTGATAGAGCTACCTAACTTACCGTTTAGATCGTTAAAGTCTCTGACTGCTGCTGACTTAGTTGCCGCGAATATGGCTTCAAAAAATTGGTTAGTCGGGCAACCCATTAATATCGATATACTTACTAGCCAAGTTACAGCGAAGTTATATCAGGATGACGAACTTATTGATTTAGGTACTGTTTCAAATCAAAGCAGGCTAGAAGCATTGTTATGGCTAGTAAATGAGAGATTAAGAAGAGGCTGGCCGCTTAAATCTGGGAATACACTTATCACAGGTGTGATGGGGAGAATTAATCCTGCCAAGCAGGCATGCTATGTCGCTGACTACGGTGATTTAGGGCAGCTGATTTCGTTTGAGGTCATTCACTCCGAAAAAAATAAATTCAACGGAGTTTCATGTCTCGCCGAGCAATAGCGGCCATCTCTTCTATTGATACTGTGGTTGTGTCAATAAATGGTATTTGTTCTTCTATGAACAGTTTTTCTGCTCTCGCTATTTCCCATTGGCATCGTGACAGTGTGGAATACTCTCCTGTAGGACGTCTTTCCTTTCGTATGCGACTGAGCTGTTCGGCCTCAATAGTTAAACCGTAAAGTTTACCCCGGCATGAATCTAAACTTTTTGGCAAGGTTGAGCCCACTAAATCATCTTGGATCAACGGATAATTTGCGGCCTTTAACGAATATTGCATTGCGAGGTATAGGCAGGTTGGTGTTTTCCCACATCTTGACACACCGATTAGCACGATATCGGCATCATTAAGATTTCTGAGGCTTAAACCATCGTCATGGCCGAGAGTGAAGTTTAGGGCATGCACTCGTTTATCATAGGCATTAGTGTCTCCAATACCGTGCATTCGTCCCGCCTTATGCGACGATTCAGTTCCTAGAGCCTCCTCAAGTGGCTCGACGAAAGTTCCAAATAAATCGAAAACATGAGCACAACTGCCTTTAATGATGGTTTGGGTGGCCATGTCAGTGAGCGTACTGAAAACAATAGGCTCAACCCCATTTTTTTTCGATTGGCGTATTGCTAGTACTGCCGCCTGAGCGGCTTTTTCGTTAGTCACAAAAGGTATATTGGTTCGGTTAAATTGAATATTTGGGAACTGGGTCAACAGGCTGGCACCCAAATTTTCAGCAGTTATGCCGGTTCTGTCGGAAATAAAAAATACGTCTCTTTTCATTGAGTTTGGGCTTTGGGTTTACTTGGTTACAATGTAGTTAAATAATACACAAATTGGTGTAAGTTTGCTTTCGATAAAAGTACAAAGTGATTAAGGATAATAAAACACTCATGAAAGAATATATTGTGTCTCTTAAAAATGTTGGGATGGGAGATGTGGAGCGTGTGGGAGGGAAAAATGCCTCACTGGGCGAAATGATTCAGCACCTTGATGCAGCAGGAGTTTTAGTCCCAACTGGATTTGCAACTACTGCCGAGGCTTTTAGAGATTTTCTTGATCAAGACGGATTGGCAGATAAAATCCGCTCTCTTTTGGAACCCCTAGATGTAAACGACTTAGCTAAGTTATCAGCGGTCGGAAAAACTATTAGAGACGCTATTACTGCTGCACCGTTTTCTCTAGAGTTGCATAGTCAGATTGAACACGCTGTTTTAGAGATGGAAAGTGATAATAATGGTGGCGAATTCTCTGTAGCAGTCAGATCGTCGGCGACGGCGGAAGATCTCCCTACCGCTTCTTTTGCTGGGCAACAAGAGACTTATCTCAATGTGAGTGGGTTAAAGGAAATAGTGAAACGAATAAAAGATGTTTACGCATCCCTGTTTAACGATCGGGCTATTTCTTATCGCGTACATCATGGTTTTGCTCATCACGAGGTAGCTCTTTCAGCAGGCATACAAAAAATGGTTAGGAGCGATATAGGCTCGAGCGGTGTGATGTTTTCCTTGGATACGGAATCTGGGTTTAAGGATGTCGTCTTTGTGACATCTAGTTATGGTTTGGGTGAAATGGTTGT
>CAJWTO010000037.1 GCA_913047675.1 uncultured Pseudomonadota bacterium
ATATCTAGCGCATCTATTAAAGCATTTAGATCACTTGGCAAGCGACTCACAAAAAACCATTTCTTACCCTTTTCAGGAAATATGAATTCGAGCCTAGCGGCATGTAGAGCTTGCCTTGAAAAGGCGGAGACGATCTCCTTAAGTGTAGCGGTTGGGTTTTTTGGCATATGTGGTCGAGCTCCGTAGGCCGTATCGCCCAGAATTGGATGGCCTATTGACGCCATATGAACTCGAATCTGATGAGTTCGACCAGTTTCTAGTTGTACTTCGAGTAAAGTATGAGCTCTATATTTTTTTAGTATACGGAAATTAGTTTTCGCGTACCTTCCTGAATCACTCACCTTCATTCTAGTACGAACTATGTTGTCTCGACGAATATTTGCCTCCACGCTACCGCCAGACACCATAACGCCGTTAACGACGGCCAGATAAATCCTGCTAATAGCTCGTTTTTGCAGTATTTTTGATAGGAACCCATAGCTTTGTATATTACGTGCAACAAGAAGTAAGCCCGAGGTATTTTTATCTATACGATGTATCAGACCGCCTCGAGGCAAATGTTGTAATTCTGGGAACTCATTGATGAGACCGTTTTGAAGAGTTCTATCAGGGTTACCAGCACCTGGGTGGACCACTATTCCTGACGGTTTATTCACTACTATAAAGTCTTGATTTTCAGCGATAAGATCAAAGTCAACCTTTTGCGGTAATATTTTCTGGTCACCGTTTATTTCTTGGGGAACTTCTAGTTCAATCATATCGCCACTTTTAACTTTTGTACTTGGCTTCGCAGCAGCCCCATTTAGTCTTAAAGTATTACCGTCAATGCATTTTTTTAGCACCGTCCTTGAATATTCAGCGTAGAGCTCGCATGCTGCATGATCTAATCTAGACCCACTTAAGCGTTCTGGTATAGCGCTGGCTCGTATTTCAGAAATTTTAGTTTCATTACTTCTGTTCATGCTATCTGACATTAATATAATATTAGTCACTATAATATTTTATCTGTGCGATTTTGTATCAAATAAGTTAAAATTCCGTTTAATCAGTCGTTTAACCAATAAAAAATTAATTTTTTAAGTGTGTTTTATCAAGTATGAAAATTACAATTAAAGAAGGTCTTCGATCTTTTAGTGTTTTACTGCTAATTATTGGAATCTCCGGGTGCGGGTATTTTCAAAGTCAGTCGGATAGAGATCGCGAGGAAGGTAAGTGGCCTGAAGAAAGGCTATATAAAATGGCCAAGGAGAAGCTAGATTTTGGTTCTTGCACTGGCGCTATTGAATATTATGAAAAACTGCAAGCTAGATATCCTTTCGGTATTTACACGCAGCAGTCACAGATCGAGCTTGCTTTTTGTTATTACCGGACAGATGATCCCAACATGGCAATGGTGACTATCGATAGATTCATTAAATTGTATCCTTCCCACCCGAATATGGCTTATGCCTTCTACTTGCGGGGACTGATCAACTTTGGCCGAGGTAGAGGGCTAATTGATCGATGGTTACCGAAAGACGGCTCGCAGCGAGATCCAGGGTTATCGTTGGAATCCTTTAATGACTTTAGTGAAGTAGTGAAAAGTTTTCCTGAAAGTATTTATGTGACGGATGCGCGGCTACGTATGAGATTTTTACGGAATCAGCTGGCTCAACATGAGGTTAATGTCGCTAATTATTACATGCGGAGGGGAGCGTACGTCGCATCCGCTAACAGAGCACGATATGTGGTAGAGAAATACCAGCAGACCCCCTCAGTACCAGAGGCCCTAATTTTACTGGCTAAATCTTACAAAATACTTGAATTAAATGATTTGGCAGACGATGCATTAAAAGTTTTAGAGCTTAATTATCCTAACCATATGAGGGTAGAAGAGGTTAAGCAAACCGAAGTGCAGTAGCAAGTTTTCAAAGTTCACTATACTTTGAGGTGATAGGGAATCTCCTATCGCGGCCGAAGGCTCTTTTAGTGATTCTGACACCAGGCGCCGATTGTCGTCTCTTATATTCACTTTTGTCTACTAATCGTGCGATCCTTTCTACTATCTGTTTTTCAAACCCTCGTTGGCTTATTTCGGTTGGAGTTAAGTCCTTTTCAATATACAGCTCAAGAATTTCATCGAGTATTTCGTAAGGTGGTAGGGAGTCAGAGTCTTTTTGGTTGGGTGCCAATTCAGCGGAAGGTGCTCTTTCTATAACATTAGTCGGTATCACGTATGAACGAGAATTTCGCCATTTGGCAAGTGAGTAAACCAAGGTTTTATTTAGATCTTTTAAAGGAGCAAATCCGCCAACCATATCTCCATATAGGGTCGAGTAACCAACTGCAGCTTCACTTTTATTACTAGTGGTAATGACCATAAAGCCGGAAGAATTTGATTCTGCCATAAGGAGTACCCCTCGACTGCGAGCTTGAATATTCTCTCCCGTTATCCCTTGCGTCTTATTGGGTTCAGCAAGTGTGAGAGTAGTTTCAAATGACTTGACTATATCCTCGATTGAGATCACCGAGAAATCACAGTCGAGCAGTGTGGCTTCTTCTTCGGCATCATTTATGCTCATTTCTGCTGTAAATTTCGAAGGCATAGAAATAGCTCTTACTCTCTCAGAGCCCAGCGCATCAACCGCAATAGCTAATGATAGCGCGGAGTCAATACCGCCTGATAGTCCGATAATACATCCCGCAAAACCGTTTTTATTTACGTAATCTTCCAATCCTAGGACTAGAGATTTATAGATTGACTCCTCACTACTAGGGAGGTCATTGATTTTAGCTGTGAAAAGTATCTCATTTTGCTCTTTTTTGAGTTCAACCAGAAAAAGAGTTTCAACATGGGACTCTTCTTGTCCCACGATAGTTCCCGTTTTATCTATTACGAAGGACCCACCATCAAACACTAATTCGTCCTGACCGCCGATTGTATTTAAATACATGATCGGCAGGTTGCTAGAAATTGCAGCTGTTTTTAGAGCAGCTTTCCTATCATTGATTTTGTCGCTATGAAAAGGTGATGCATTGATATTACAAATTACGTCAGCTCCTTCGCGAGCTAAGTCTTGAGCGGTTAGAGGATTCCAGATGTCCTCACAAATACTTAACCCAAGTTTAAAGCCAGAGATATTAGTGACGCAGGGTTTATCGCCAGATTTAAAGTAGCGCTTCTCGTCGAATACAGAATAGTTGGGAAGTTCTCGTTTACGATAGAGCGAGTTTATTTTACCTCCATATAAAACCGCACAACTATTGTAAATTTTCTCGTCATCCATTTCTGGATAGCCCAAGATCACGTATAACCGACCTGTATCTCGAGCGATTTTAGACAGTGCATTTTTGACCTGTTCGTATAGATAGGGACGTAATAAAAGATCTTCAGGAGGATACCCGGTAATGGCTAGCTCAGGAAAGACAACCACATCAGCGGCTAATTCTGACTCTGCGCGCTCACAATTTTCGATAATTTTTTGAGTATTTCCCGAGATATCTCCTACACACAGATTAACCTGTGCCAGCACTACATTTAAGGTTTCTGACATACGAGTACCTTGGCGGAGAACTGTCGCGCGAACATTACAGTGGATTTACTTGACAGCTTTTGCCATAGCTGGCCCCATTTCAGCAGGAGATCTAACAGTAATTACTCCTGCTTTATCAAGCGCTTTAAATTTATCGTCAGCTGTTCCCTTACCGCCTGAAATTATTGCGCCAGCATGGCCCATACGTTTACCGGGAGGCGCGGTAACACCAGCGATATATCCCACTACCGGTTTCGAAACATGTTCTCCTATATACTCTGCTGCTTCTTCTTCCGCGGTTCCGCCAATTTCCCCGACCATGATTATACCTTTAGTTTCTGGATCCTCTTGGAATAGCTCGATACAGTCTATAAAGTTCATTCCGTGGATAGGATCTCCCCCTATTCCTACACAAGTGCTTTGCCCAAGTCCTTCGGAAGTGGTCTGATGTACTGCCTCGTAGGTGAGAGTTCCCGAGCGTGACACTATACCAATTTTCCCACTCATATGGATTGCTGCTGGCATAATACCAATTTTACATTGCCCCGGAGTTATTATACCTGGGCAATTAGGTCCTATAAGTCTGATACTTTTATCTCTTCCTATGCTGTCTTTAACTCTTAGCATATCTAGCACCGGTATCCCTTCGGTGATACAGGCGATAAGTTTGATTCCAGCTTCTGCGGCTTCTACGATGGCATCTGCGGCAAATGGAGGGGGCACGAAGATAATTGATGCATCTGCACCTGTTGCCGCTACTCCGTTCGCAACCGTGTCGAAAATTGGCCTCTCTAAGTGAGTATCTCCGCCACGATTTGGAGTCACACCACCGACTATTTTTGTACCGTAAGCTATTGCTTGCTCTGCATGAAACGTCCCTTGCTTTCCAGTAAAACCTTGGACTAAAACCTTGGTATCTTTATTTACTAAAATTGACATTATATTTTTTCTCCTACGGCAGTCACTGCTTTTGTGGCAGCATCTGCCAAATTTTCAGCACTTATAATCGCTAGTCCACTTGAAGCCAACATTTCCTTTCCTTCGTTCACGTTAGTCCCTTCAAGTCTGACAATCACCGGAACCTCGACTCCAACTTCTTTTACAGCAGTGATAATTCCTTCTGCAATTAGATCACATCGAACGATTCCACCAAATATGTTTACTAATATAGCCTCGACTTTTTGGTCAGACACTATAATTTTAAAGGCTTCTGCTACTCGCTCGGCTGTGGTACCTCCGCCAACGTCGAGAAAGTTAGCAGGTTGCCCGCCGGTTAGCTTAATGATATCCATTGTAGCCATCGCCAATCCCGCACCGTTTACCATACAGGCTATGTTTCCATCGAGAGTCACATAATTAAGATCAAATTCAGCTGCTTGTCGTTCTTTCAAATCCTCTTGTGACGGATCTCTCCATTCCGAAATCTTTTGTCGATACAAGGCGTTATCATCTACGTTAATTTTCGCGTCGATAGCACATAGAGATTCATCTTCCAGGATTGCTAATGGGTTTATTTCTACTAGGCTAAGATCTTTTTCTACGAATAGCTTGTAGAGGCCGCGTAAAATGACCTGCAGTCCTTTAATTTGATTAGGTTTTAGTCCCAACGAAAACCCCATTTGACGACACTGAAAGTCTTGGATCCCTAAGCCAGGCTCAACACTGAAGGTGATAATTTTTTCCGGCGTTTTTGCTGCTACTTCCTCTATATCCATTCCTCCAGCAAGGGAGCCCATGAATGTGACAAGACGCGTACCTCGATCAACTACCGCGCCGAGATAAAGTTCTTTCGCTATGTCAGCCGCCGCCGCTATCAGAACGCAGTTGACTGGCTGCCCATCTGGAGCAGATTGAGTGGTAACGAGTTGTGATCCGATCAGTCTATCGGCAGTTTCTTTAACTTCATTTATGTCCTTTGTGAACTTCACCCCCCCAGCCTTACCCCTTCCGCCAGCGTGAACTTGAGCTTTCACCAGCCAAGCATCTCCTCCAAGATTTTTTGCATTTTTGAGTGCTTCGGGGCCATCATGGGCTATCATGCCATCCTGGACTGGTATTCCGTATTCTGCGAATAGCTGCTTGGCCTGATACTCGTGTAAGTTCATTTATATTATCTCCGTTTGTTTTTTTTTTGCACTGGCTCGTTCGATATTAAATAGGCGTTGAAATCTATAGGATCTTCTGCACTTGTGTATTGCTAGATAAAAATGACAATATAGTATCTTTAGGTATACGTAACAATAGCGTAAGTATGGCAATTTCGAGATAATTTGTCATTTGAATTATTTTGTTAGGGTAGGACATTTTTAGGTATTTATAAATGCTAATTCGTTTAGTTCTCATAATTGTATTCGTACTGAGTTGCGTATTTTTGATCCGGAAATACAGAGCTATGCGGGACCAAAAAGCCAGGAACAAAACAGAGCCTAAGATACTCGCTTGCGCCGACTGTGGAGTTTATATTCCGGAATCGGAGGCTGTCAGGTACCATGGTCGGGTATATTGCAGCAGTATGCATGCTGAGAATCATGAAGTTTAAAATCAGGCGGTTGACAGTGATCGAATCGATGATCCTGTTGGGCGCTACTGCGTTAGCGACTCATTTCCTAATTTTATACCTCTAGGCTATTATCCTTCCCGATCCGATGATGACAATAGCACTACTAATTGGCGGAAAATTTTCGGGTTAGCGGCTACTATATTGCCAGACTCTAAGTGAGTCTCCCTCCCCGTGATATCTCCTACAAGGCCTCCAGACTCCTGCACCAGCAGCGCGCCTGCTGCTAGATCCCATTCCTTTAGGTCATATTCCCAATAACCGTCTAGTCTTCCGCAAGCTACATATGCTAGATCAAGCGCGGCCGATCCTGAACGACGAATATCAGCACTCAGTCCTAATATCCTAGAGAATCCATTGAGGTACTCAAACAAACGTTGTTTATCCCTAACTGGAAAACCGGTAGCGAGTAATGCTGACTCAAGTTCTTGGTTTACACTAACACGTATTTTTTGCCCGTTGATTTGCGCACCCTCCCCGCGAGACGCAGTAAATAGCTCATCTTTTAAAGGATCGTAAATTATTGCTTGATCCAGCCTACCTTTTATACGTAGCGCGATAGAAATGGCATAATGAGGATATCCACGAATAAAATTAAGTGTGCCATCGAGAGGATCAATTACCCAGGTGTAGTCGGATTTGCCAGCTTCACCGGACTCTTCTGCTAAAATAGCGTGGCTTGGGTAAGCTTGTGAAAGCGTTTCTATTATTGCTTTTTCTGCTTCCACGTCTATTTGCGTCACATAATCGCGGAGTCCTTTTTGACTGACGCGCAAATCATATAAGCGATTTTGTGCTCTGGAGATTATTACGCCCGCTCTACGTGCTGCGCGAATCGCGATATTTAACATTGGATGCATAATTTGAAGCCACGTGAGTGAAAATTTTATTTTACCTTATTTAAAAGGCATCATTATTAAAATACTTTTTAGGTATATCGTTTGGGGAGTTTAGCATGCGATTGCAAGATTTAGAGATAATTTTAATTGAACCGAGTCATCCGGGGAATATTGGTGCAGCCGCTCGTGCCATGAAGGTTATGGGCTTAAGTAATTTAACTCTGGTTAATCCGGTTAGGTTTCCCGCTAAAGAAGCGAATGCTCGAGCGGTAGGTGCCATTGATTTGCTGGAAAAAGCGAGAATCTGTAAATCTTTGGAATCCGCGACCGAAGGCTTAGCCTATGTCTATGGAACGACTGCTCGGGCAAGACAGATGGGCGCACCAGTAGTCTCTCCTCGCGCTGCTGCGAGAGATATAGTAGGGGGTCGAGGCCGTATGGCGATTATTTTTGGACGAGAGCAAGCAGGGTTGAAAAATAGCGAGTTAGATTTTTGTCAAAAATCAATTCGGATTCCTACTCAAGAAAACTTCAAATCACTGAACTTGGGACAGGCAGTTCAGATCTTGTCTTATGAACTAAGGATGGCTTACCTAGAGTCAGGTAAAACTTCAGACGAGGCTGCGGAAGGTGAACGCGACCAGCTAGTTTCCGCCGATCAAGTATTAGGCATGAAAAAACATCTCTTGTCTGTAATGGAGCAGGTAGAATATTTTGATCCAAATCATCCAAAGTTGCTAGAACGCAGACTTGCGCGATTTATTAATAGCGCAGAGGTAAGACACAGCGAGTTACAAATAGCCCGAGGCTTTTTATCTGCTATAGAAAATAAGCTCTCAAAGGAAAAATAACTATCATTAACTAATTTTCGAACTCTGCAAAAATAGAGTTTTGGTACTTTACTTCTCCACTACCCGAGACTATTTCTCCTATTTCAAAAACTTTTTCCCCTAAGTCAGTGAGCATATTAGAAATATTCTGGCTGTCCGATTTATCGACTATTACGACCAGTCCAACTCCACAATTAAAAGTACTTAGCATTTCAGAATTCATGATTCTTCCATTATTTTTTAGCCAAGAAAAAATGGGCTCGGGAGACCAGCTGTTTAAGTCTATATTGGCATCGAGATTCGTAGGTAAAATCCTCGGTACATTTTTAGTTAGTCCGCCACCGGTGATGTGCGCTATGCCTTTAATACTTTTTGTTTTAATGATATCTAGGATAGGTTTTACGTATATTCGGGTGGGTTTCAGTAGAATGGCACCTATCGAGTCGCCATCAATTTTTTCTGAGAGAGCGGTGCTAGTATGTTTAAGAATTTTGTGCACAAGTGAGTAGCCGTTTGAGTGTACCCCGTTTGATGCAAGTCCGAGAATTGTGTCGCCTTCAGTAACTCCAGTTGAGTCTATCAGGCTTCCTCTCTCTACAGCACCTACACAAAATCCAGCCAAATCGTAGTGTCCGGGAGCATACACGTTTGGCATTTCAGCTGTTTCGCCCCCAAGAAGTGAGGCGCCAGCTAATTTACAACCTTCTACTATACCGTTAAGAATTGATTGGCCGATTTCAAGGGACAGATTCCCTGTAGCAAAATAGTCTAAAAACCAAAGAGGCTCAGCACCTTGTACAATAATATCATTCACGCACATCGCTACAAGATCAATTCCTATCGTTTCGTGACGGTTAAGTTCAATTGCTAATAGTAATTTAGTTCCTACACCGTCGGTTGCAGAGACTAAGATAGGGTCCTGGTAACCACTTTGCTTTAGATCGAAGAGCCCGCCAAACCCACCAAGAGTTCCGAGGGAGCCTGGTCGAGCAGTGCTAGATGCTAAGGGTGTTATGTTTGTTACAAATTTTTCGCCACGCTCTACATCTACACCTGCATCACTATAGGAAAGGTTAGTGTCATTTTTTTTCATAATATTTTCGATTGTTTACTATTGAACCTTAATTTCTTAGCATTATTTCAGTACTTAACTGACTATATAGTAGCGCGTTCAACGAATTTTGGCTGCAGAAAAATCATGTAATGTCTAGCGGCCCACCATTCAGCGTTCAGCCGTGTGGAATGAATTTACCGTGCTATGCCGAATTAGCTTGTCCTGCCAGCGTATATATTAGAGAGTATTTTTGGAGACCCAGAAATTGTATAATCATACTAAGGCGTATTTTAAAGTCAAAACTGATTACGGATTTAGGTGATGCATGTCGCAAGTTGATTTAGCTGATTCTGATAAATGGTTCTGGGGCATAGGTACCGTTTGTTTTTTTGTAATTGTATATTTTACCTCGCCGGTTCTTACTCCGTTTTTACTGAGCTTGGTCTTGGCGTATTTGGCAGATCCGTTTGTAACTTGGCTGGAAGGTATGAGGATACCGCGAACGCTAGGAGTGCTCGTTACCTTCGGATTTTTGCTTCTTATTCTCGCGTTCAGCCTTACGGTTATAATACCTATTTTATGGGGTGAAATACGTGGGTTTCTCATGGCAATACCCAATGTGGTTGATATGGCACAGTCCGTCATTATTAAACCTATTGCGACAAGCTTGAACTTAGAGTTTTCTGGTGTGAGTCGAGATGTTGTAAGAGATACGTTCATTTCGCATTGGAGAGAGCTTGGCTCGGTAGCAAATTCAGTAGTCTCAGAATTAGGGCGCTCTAGTCGACATATTTTGACCATATTTGGGTACGGAGTACTAGTGCCAGTTGTTACTTTTTATTTACTGCGAGATTGGAATAAGCTGATTCAGACGTTGGAACAGCTAGTTCCTGAGAGGCAAGTTCATACGGTACAGTCGGTTGCAAAAGATATAGATATTGTATTGTCTGAGTTTTTGAGAGGACAGTTTTTGATCATGATATTGCTAGGTCTCTTTTATGGCTTAGCTTTGAGGGTCATTGGCTTGGAATATGCACTAATTGTCGGCTTTGTTGCCGGTATTGTAAGTTTTATACCTTATTTTGGTCCGGCTGTAGGTGTTTTACTAGCTAGCCTAATAGCGTTGGGACAATTGGAACAGGCATGGCTTTTTTTAGGCATCGTGGTCGTTTTTGGATTGGGACAACTTTTAGAGTCAATTGTGTTGTCCCCTGTTTTTATTGGAGACAAAATTGGACTTCATCCAGTTTGGGTTATATTAGTGGTGATGGTTGGGGGGCATCTTTTTGGTTTTATTGGAATTCTATTGGCGTTACCGGTAGGTGCTATTGCGAGAGTACTTCTGAGTCATTCTATTAATCGAACTCGCTTTGGATCCTCCTCTACGAAATCTCTCTAGTGATTAGCTTAGTCTCCCAATTGACACTCAACTTATTTAGCGCAGACCATTTTGCGTTTGGAGATTTTATTGCAGGCGAGAATGGAGAGGCCATTGTTACATTGGAAAATTGGCTCGAGAAAAGCGAGCCTTTGTCTTTCTGCGTTTGGGGTAGTCAAGGTACTGGGAAAACTCACCTACTCCAGGCGGCGGTTCGACAAATTAATCAATCGGGTTTGAGGGCGATTTATCTTCCAGTGAAGGATGTGAAGGGAGATGTCCGACAAGCTATTGAAGGTCTAGAGACTATGGATCTAATAGCCTTAGACGATATTGAGTCTTTTTATGAGACTGAAGCTGAGAATGCGTTATTTAATCTTTACAATAGAGCGAAAGAAAGAGAGGGTAAGATTTTGTTTTCATCGCATGTGAAGCCGGGTGGTGCGAACTCATTACTCCCAGATTTAGTGTCGCGATTGAACGCAGGTTATGTGTATAAGTTGCACGAATTAGCTGAGGATCAAAAGGCTTTGTTTCTGATCAGCATGGCAGAGCGCAGGGGACTGAAGCTCGAGCGCCCAGTAGTGGATTTCATAATGCGGACTTTTAAGCGCGACATGAATTCCTTGTGTGTCATTTTAAATTTGTTAGATAGTGCGTCTCTCCAATATGGACGCGCTCTAACGGTGCCTTTCGCGAAAGAAATCCTTAATTCAGTTGAACAATAGAGTTAGGTTTAATTAATGTTAAAGGGCTAGCTTCTGGACGACTTCTGCAAGCCTCCTACCTTGCGTCCGTGCTATCAAACATTCATGTTCGCTTATCTCACATTCGTTTTTCGATCCGGCGACGTGACTTGCCCCATAAGGAGTGCCCCCGGTTTTGGTTTCGCTCAAAGCTTGTTCGCTATAAGGAATTCCCATGGCGAGCATTCCATGGTGCAAAAGCGGAACGAGCATTGAAAGTAGTGTTGATTCTTGCCCGCCATGGAGAGTCGTGCTTGAGGTGAACACAGTTGCAGGTTTACCAATTAACTGTCCTGAGATCCAGATATCAGTTGTTGATTCAAAGAAGGCTTTTAACGGTGATGCTATTGTTCCGAATCGAGTAGGCGACCCTAAGGCTAGTGCATCGCATTCAATTAAATCACTTTTTGTGACATAAGGCGGGCCATTTTCCGGAACAGAGTTACCGTTTTCTGACAGCGACGGGACTGTTCTCATTGCCACGCTTACGCCAGGCACTTCAGCCACGCCAAAACGGATCTCTCTTGCTAGGGAAGCAGTCTTCCCGCTGCGGCTGTAGTAAAGGATTAATACTTTCATCGTCACACGTACTCGTTGTCGAGAAAATCTACTAGGTTTGTAACCGGCCTACCTACTACTCCGACGTTCTCGCTGTAGATAATAGGTCTCTCCATGAGGTGCGGGTGAATCGTTAGGATATTAACTACATCGCAATCTGGCGAATTTTCGCCAAGTCCGCTTTCGACCCAAGCTATTTCCCTATGTCTGACGATTTCTATAGGACGTTTTTTTAATACATTTAATAGCTCAATTATTTCTTTTTTATTTAGGGGTTTCTCTAGGTAATTGATTACCTCCACCGCTATTTTTCTGTCACGCAGGACTTCTATGGCAGCGTTTGATTTCGAGCAGTTAGCATTATGTAAAATTTTCAAACTCACGATTTTTCAGAGTTCCTTTAAAAAGGAGATAATATTATCCAGATCAATTTCTAGCTTTTCACTATTATGCCTAGATTTATACTCAATTTTTCCTGTTGCTAGACTTCGTTCTCCGATTATTAATATATGCGGAACTCCTATTAATTCTAGGTTTGTCAGCATAGCCCCCATTCTATCGTCCTTATCATATAGCAATGCGTCGATTCCATTTTTTACTATACTTGTATACAGCGATTCGACTTTTTCAGCCAATTCTGGAGACTTATGCATGTTGATGGGTGCTATCGCGCAGAAAAATGGGGCGATTTTTTCTGGCCAAATTATACCTTTATCGTCATGACTTTGCTCAATACTAGCTGCTACTATACGAGATACTCCTAAGCCATAGCATCCCATCGTCATCGCGACAGATTTACCATTTTTGTCAAGAACCTGAGCTTTCATTGCAGAGCTGTATTTAGTTCCCAACTGAAATATATGTCCGACTTCAATCCCACGTTTTATCTCCAGAAGTCCCTGCTTATCGGGACTGATGTCTCCTACCACGACTTCTCGAAGATCACTAACCTGTGGTAACCCCACATCCCGATTCCAATTGACTCCGGTCAAGTGATATCCTGACTCATTTGCACCGCAGGTGAAGTCCTCCAAAACTGCTGCATCTTGATCTACGATGATTTTGCATTTAAGACCTATCGGTCCTATAGAGCCAGGCCCGCAGCCGATTAACTCACGTATTTCATCATCTGACGCAAATTGTAGCGGGTTTGCTAAGGTATCTAATTTTTGTGCCTTGATCTCATTTAGTTCGTGATCTCCTCTAAGCACTAGGGCAACTATCTTTTCATCTATACCTTTAACTATCAGAGTTTTAAGACACTGCTTCTCGGATATATCTAGGAAAACACTTATGTCTTGGATGGAGTGTTGACCTGGAGTATGGACTTTTACCATTTTTGCACTAGGGGGAGCGGCTGTTCGCTTTTCTAAAATAACAGGAGCCATTTCAACATTTGCGGCGTAATTACTATCAGAACTAAACGCTATCCTGTCCTCACCAGAATCTGCTAGTACGTGGAATTCATGCGATTTCGAGCCCCCTATATTGCCAGTATCAGCTATAACGGCGCGGTACTTAAGGCCAACTTTATCGAAAACATTGCAGTACGCTTCGTACATTGCATTATAGGTTTTTTCTAAACATTCAGCATCGATGTGGAATGAATAAGCATCCTTCATTAAAAATTCTCGAGCGCGCATTATTCCGAAACGAGGTCTGATTTCGTCCCTAAACTTCGTCTGAATCTGATAGAAAGCGCAAGGGAGTTGCTTATAGCTTTTAAGTTCGCCACGCGCCAAAGATGTTATTATTTCTTCATGAGTAGGTCCTAGGCAAAAGGGGCGGTCGTGCCTATCTTTTATTCTTAGTAGCTCAGGCCCATAGTCCATCCACCTACCCGACTCTTCCCATAGTTCCCCCGGTTGCACCCCCGGCATGAGCAATTCTTGCGCGCCTATTGCATCCATCTCTTCTCGAATAATAGATTCCACTTTCCGAAGCACTCTTAGTCCTAGTGGTAACCAAGTATAGATACCTGAGGCTACTTGTCTCACAAGCCCTGCCCTTATCATTAATTTGTGGCTAGTTATGTCGGCATCGGCTGGTGCTTCTCTCAGAGTGGGTATCAAAAAATTTGTTATTTTCATGTCATGGTGCTACTTGTAATCGAGATTAATTATTACTCTAACTCGGAAATTTTGATTTCTACTGATAATTGCTACGTTTATAGGGAGCTATCATATTTTGATATTTCATTTTAAAACGTACCATTATGCTTGACTATAGGGGATAATGTCATTAGGTTACCCGCTCCGAAGGATTTCCCCACGATGCATCGGTAGTATCCAACTAAATCCGGTAATTACGCATCGAAAAGTGGTCTAGGACTTGATATTGTAACTAATGGTTTTATAAATACCCCTGTAGGCGTGCTTTTTTTGATGCGCTGTAACTAACTTTGAAGGGTTAAGGTGAGGTGAATTGAGTAATCAATTGCGAGGCGCAGAAATATTTGTCAAGGCGCTAGCTGACGAAGGTGTAGAGTTTTTGTTCGGATACCCCGGTGGGGCCGTCCTGCACCTTTATGACGAGATATTCAAGCAGGACACAATAAAGCACGTGTTGGTTCGTCACGAACAAGGAGCGACTCACGCCGCTGATGGATATGCGCGTGCTACAGGTAAACCAGGTGTAGTATTAGTCACCTCTGGGCCGGGAGCGACCAATGCCGTCACGGGTATAGCAACTGCTCACATGGATTCTATTCCGATGGTTGTCTTCACAGGCCAGGTTTCAACGGCGTTGATAGGTAACGACGCGTTCCAAGAGGTGGATAGCGTGGGTATTACACGGCCATGCGTAAAGCATAATTTCTTGGTCCAGCGTGTAGAAGACTTGGCGATCATCATCAAAAAAGCCTTTTATGTTGCGTCCAGTGGAAGACCTGGGCCAGTCGTTGTAGATATACCCAAAGACGTTACGGCGGCTCTAACAACGTATGAATATCCGGAGCGGGTTGAAATGCGGTCCTACAAACCAACCACTCAAGGCCATGCGGGACAAATAAAGCGAGCTGCTGACTTATTACTTAGTGCTAAGAAGCCAATGATATACAGTGGCGGTGGCGCTATCATCGGAGACGCCTCCCACGAACTAACAGAGTTTTGTAGACTACTCGGTTATCCGGTGACAAATACACTCATGGGATTAGGTGCGTATCCCGGATCTGACCCTCAGTTCGTTGGCATGCTAGGTATGCATGGGACCTATGAGGCCAATATGGCGATGCATCACTGTGATGTTTTGATTGCGATTGGCGCGAGGTTTGATGACCGAGTCACTGGCGACTTAGAAAAATTTTGTCCCGAGGCAAAAATCATTCATATTGATATTGATCCTGCTTCTATTGCCAAAAATGTGTCTGTTGACGTGCCGATTGTAGGTGCGGTTTCTAGTGTATTAGCGGATTTGATTGAGGTTATTAAGGCTACGGGCCATAAAGCTGTTGAGCGGAATAGCGATGACTGGTGGCGTCAAATCGATAAATGGCGCGAGATTAAATGTCTGGATTATGATCGGACTAGTGAGCTTATAAAGCCACAGTCGGTGATAGAATCGCTACATCGAGTCACCAACGGAGATGCTTACGTGACGTCTGACGTCGGCCAGCATCAAATGTGGGCAGCTCAGTATTATTCTTTTGATCAGCCGCGCCGTTGGATTAATTCAGGAGGTCTCGGCACAATGGGTTTCGGTTTGCCCTCGGCTATGGGTGTGCAGCTGGCATTTCCAGATGCAACCGTCGCGTGTGTGACTGGGGAGGCAAGTTTTCAGATGTGCATACAGGAGCTGTCTACGTGCTTGCAATACAGACTCCCGATAAAAATAGTCAGCCTAAATAATCGTTACCTTGGGATGGTGAGACAGTGGCAGGAGTTTTTTTACGAATCCAGATATTCTCATTCTTATAGTGACGCCCTGCCAGATTTTGTGAAGTTAGCTGAGAGTTATGGACATATAGGAATGCGTATAGATAGTCCCGCAGATGTTGATGCAGCGCTCGATGAAGCATTCGCAATGACAGATCGCCTTGTGGTGATGGATTTTATTACCGATCAAACAGAAAATGTGTTCCCGATGATCGCTGCGGGAAAGGGGCAGCACGAAATGCACTTGGCGCCGAACGATAGAGAGTTAGCGTGATTGAGCAACATACCATATCTATTCTTTTAGAGAATGAATCTGGATCGCTTTCTCGAGTTTCCGGACTATTCTCTGCCCGAGCGTATAATATAGAAAGCCTTTCGGTGGCGCCCACAGAAGATCCTAGTGTCTCGAGAATGACGGTTGTCACAGCAGGTTCGCCCGCAATTATCGAGCAGATTACCAAACAACTAAATAAGCTCGTTGACGTCATCAAACTTGTCGATCTGAACGATGGTGCGCGAATTGAAAGAGAGCTTTTGCTCATAAAGTTACATTGTTCGAATCCTGAAAAACGCTCTGAATTCAAGAGATTGGCTGATATATTTTCGGGCGAGATAGTAGATATAACTGAGGATAGTTATACCATTCAAATTACCGGGCTTCCAAGCCGGATCGACGAATTCATTCAGGCTGCGGGATCTCGAAATGTCATAGAGCTTGTCCGTTCCGGAGTGCTAGGCCTTCAAATTGGTAATCGTTCTTTGACGACCTAATCATATTCTTAAGATAATCATCAGTATATTTAGTAGGAAAAATTATTATGGCTTTAAATATCTATTACGATAAAGATGCAGATCTATCCTTAATTCAGGCAAAAAAGGTTGCAATAATTGGCTACGGTTCGCAAGGCCACGCGCACGCTAATAACTTAAATGACTCAGGTGTTGATGTCGTAGTCGGACTGAGACAAAGTTCTTCTTCTTGGACTAAGGCAAAAGAATCCGGATTAGAAGTGGCTACTGTTGAAGATGCGACTAAAGTTGCTGACGTGATAATGATTTTGGCGCCTGATGAAACTCAGGCAGACCTGTACCAGAACTCTATAGAGCCAAATATTAAGTCAGGGGCTACATTAGCGTTCGCACACGGGTTCAATATACATTTCGGTCAAATTTCACCTAGAGATGACATAGACGTCATTATGATTGCGCCTAAAGGACCCGGCCATTTAGTTCGTTCTACATATACTGAGGGCGGTGGCGTTCCTAGTTTAATAGCGATACATCAGGACGCGTCTGGAAGTGCTAAAAATATTGCTTTGTCCTATGCTTCGGCCAATGGTGGGGCCAGAGCCGGAGTAATAGAAACCAGCTTTAAGGAAGAGACGGAAACGGATTTGTTTGGCGAACAGTCTGTGCTCTGTGGTGGAGTTACGGCTTTAATTCAAGCAGGTTTCGAAACATTAGTGGAAGCGGGTTACGCTCCCGAAATGGCATATTTTGAGTGTTTGCATGAAGTCAAATTGATTGTCGACCTAATTTATGAAGGTGGCATCGCGAATATGAGGTATTCGATTTCTAACACTGCCGAGTATGGTGATTTTACTAGAGGTCCGCGCATTGTTACAGATGAAACTAAAGAAGAAATGAAGAAGATTTTGTCTGAGATCCAGAATGGTGAATTTGCTAGAGAATGGATAGGCGAGAACAAAACAGGAGTTTCTGTACTTAAGGCAAAACGACGAATTTCTAGCCAGCATGAAATTGAAGAAGTTGGAGCTAGACTCAGAGGGATGATGCCATGGATTGGAAACAATAAATTAGTAGATAAAAACAAAAACTAGTTCGAAAAAGTAGAAAAATCAGGTAATTTGTTTGTTAAATTAGGTGCGATGTACCTACAGCGCTGTAGTTTTTTTAAAAACGTTGCTCGGCCATTATTGAAAGAGGTGCAATATGCGTATGATAAGATCTCGCTCCGGTACCGAAGATGCTAAGCCTGATTCTAGCGAGGCTTCGAGGCGTCGTCGAGCTGGTATTTACTTACTTCCAAATCTCTTCACCACAGGAGCTTTGTTCGCAGGTTACTACGGAATAGTGGCCGCTATAAATAGCCGTTTTGAAGCAGCGGCTATCGCAGTTTTCGTTGCGATGATTCTAGATGGAATAGATGGTCGTATTGCACGGTTGACTAATACGCAAAGCGATTTTGGGGCCCAGTACGATAGTCTTTCGGATGTGGTCTCCTTTGGCTTAGCCCCTAGTATTATAGTTTATGAATGGGCGTTATTTGATCTGGGAAAATTAGGTTGGCTCGCCGCATTTATGTACACGGCGGGTGCAGCGTTGCGATTGGCTCGATTTAATTCTCAAAGTGAGAACAGTGATAGTCGATTTTTTCAGGGATTACCGAGCCCAGCTGCTGCGGCCGTTATAGGTGCAACAGTCTGGCTATCTCAGAGCTTTATCGCGCCAAACATCACAGGAGTAGCCTTAGGTACAATGCTGGTCACTATTTTGATGGCTTTGCTGATGGTGAGTAACCTACCTTACTATAGTTTCAAGGATCTGGATCTAAGGAATAAAGTTCCTTTTGTGTCAATTCTTGCAATAGTGATGGCTTTTGTGCTTGTTTCGATCGAACCCGCTACTGTTCTTTTTTGTATTTTTTCTGCCTACGCGTTCTCTGGTGTCGTACTGAAATTAAAAGATAAGATCTCTCGTTAGAGTCATTGTTTGAGGCATATTGATGAGAATAAAAAGAAGCGGGCCGAAGCCAAATATTCTGTCTGCTCTAGGAATCAGACCTTTAAGCCTAAGGGAAAATAGACGAATTCCCCTGCATATTCTATCTTGTAGTAGCAGGAATGTGAGCAGTGTAAAGCTTTGTGTGATTCAAGTTAAGGGTGATAAGGTTGCTCAAACAAAGTTTCACAGTATTTTAAAAGATGCGATGAGTGCGATTAATTTTGAAATACAGTCTGAACAATTTGTACTATCTTCCAATCGCGCGTTAGCTTCTAATGAAGGTTGCAGTAGTGACTTGGTA
>CAJWTO010000038.1 GCA_913047675.1 uncultured Pseudomonadota bacterium
GGATTTTTTATCACGACAATGGACAGTTATACGGGAAAGGAAGTTACAAGAACGGGGAGAAAGAAGATGAGTGGGTTGACTATCGAAAGGATGGAACTATTAACAGCGAGAGGTCAGGAACATTTAAAAACGGAAGGAAGGTTAGCGATTAATAGCCAAATCTTTCACTCAGACTAACTTTCCTACTCGGGGGATTTAGCTTAGAGAATTGGCTGGGATACAGGGATTCGAACCCCGACCGGCGGAGTCAGAGTCCGCTGTCCTACCGTTAGACGATATCCCAAATGTTATTAAAATATATACTTTCCTATGATCTAGTACGTTATCTGCTTAACTTCCACGTCAGCCATATGCCAAATACTTTGTGCTTTTTCCCTGATGCTCTCGGCTGCCTCAGTTTTGTTTTGTGCTTCTAAAGACTCTGCAAGCCCAAACATTGACCAGCCGTTTTTAGGGTAAAACTTTAAGTCTTCTTTATAAGTTTGCTCAGCTAGTGAAAACTTTTTTTCCAGCATAAGCGATTTAGCAAGAGACTGCCGAGTAGGGTAATACCAAAATGGAGGCTCCATGTAAGGAAGTGTGTCTTGAAAGCCAACAGCTGTTCCATAAGACGCGGACGCTGAGTCATACTGTCCTTCGGCTTCATGAATAGCTCCTTCAAGAAGTGATTGAGCTATTTTAAGCAAGGTGGTTGCGGGATTTGAGGCTCTGACGATTCGAGCAACCTCCTCTGACTCTATTAGAGAAGGGATTTCTGAAAGCTCTGCCTTAGCCTTACCCACATCGCCCTTAGCCGCAAATGCGGTGCCTCTCGCGTAATGACGTATACCTTTTGAGTATTTGAATTCAGCGAGATCCTCAGGAAACGCTAAAACATCATCCCACCGTGAGAATCGAACCATTGATAATAAAGGTAGCGTCCTAAAGTACTCAAGCATAGGAAACTGTTTTATCATTTCCACTCTCACGTAGTTCGATACTTTTATACCAGATTCAATGGACAAAGTACTTCGGCCTTCCATGGCTGCCGAAGCCCAAAGAAAGTGTATGTTATGAGGGTAGTAAGCAGCAGGATAAAAGCCTTGCGCATTACACTGTGCAATGTACTCTTCATCTACTTTTGCTGCTGCAATATTTGATTCTGATGCATCATGATATCTACCCACTCTCCAAAAAATATGTGATGGCATGTGCACAAGGTGGCCAGATCCGGGGACGAGCGATCCTAATTTATCTGCATAAGGTTCTGCTCGCTCGGGAGCGTTCGAAGCTTCTACCGCATGGATATATAGATGAATTGCAAGTGGATGATCTGGGTTTCTCGCTAAAACAAACTCTAGCGTTTCCAATACTTTCTCGGTATCGGGTTTGGCTTTGCCTTCATCTAACCAATAGTTCCATGGCATGGTATTCATAAGTGCTTCGGAGAATAGTGATGCGGCGTCGTTATCTTCCGGGTATTTGTTTTTTAGTTTTTCCATAGCAGCGGCATAATCGATGTCTAGAGGCTCTCTGGAAGTAGACGGGTCGCCATTATATCTGGTATTCAATGCAGTAATATAATCACGTTCTTTTTGAGTTAAGTGAGCAGTATTTTCATTAGCCTTAGTAATTGCGGCTAGCGCATTCACTCGTTGCTCGCCAGTCATTATCGCTTTACCGCTACTTGTCACATTTATGTTAGGACCAGTTGCCAAGGCTTCTCCCCAAAAGCACATGCCACAGGTCGGATCTAGTTTTTGCGCAGCTTTAAAGCTTCGAATTGACTCGGCATGGTTGAATCCAAATGCAAGTATTAGTCCTTGGTTAAAATAGCGTTGTGCCTCTGGGCTTTGAGTAGTAATTATATGAGAGTGATCTCCCAGTCCTTTAAATAGTGGAGCCTCAATTTTTTCAGTAGTTTTGTTTGCTGCTGTATCTACTTTGCTATCGCAGCCTGCGATCAACAGTAAGCTTACTAATATTAGGTAGTGAGAGTAATTCATTTTTTAATTTTCCGTATTCTATCCAACAGTTGTTACATGGCTTTAAAAATTTAATTTCTTTTTGTTCGGAGCACATAATGAGCTCCGGCATAACTATTATGATTAGAATGCTCTTAGAAATTAAATGAGCACTAGGCAGCTCTAAGCTCGGAGCGCCGAACTTCGGTAGCTTCCAGGTCTATGGTTTTAGCCTCTTTATCGATTACGACACCATATACATCGTAGGCCGTATTGAAGGTAATGTATTCGTCTAATACATCGTCTAGGACAGCCTCTACATCTCTATCAAGCGGTTTGCCCCAGCCACCGCCACCGGTTGATTCGAACATAAATGTCTCACCATGAGTGAACGGGACATTAGAGAGTAGGGGACTTTTCCATCCTCCAGCTTCGTCAAGCCCTCCGATGACCTCCGATGTACCATCACCATATATTTTCGTCTGTCTCTGCACATCTGAAAATTCTCCGCCATTGACGCCAGGACTTCCTTGTAACGTTCTAGCAGACTCCATACTCAGTAGACCATCAGATAAGTAGCGCACCTTGAATACCGCTCCGAGTCCGCCTCTATATCGTCCAGGCCCGCCACTATCGGGTCGCAGTTCAAATGACTCATAAGCTATTGGGAATAAGAGTTCGGCAGATTCTGCCGGCATATTCATACAATTACCGAGCGGGTCCTCGGTAACATTCATCCCGTCGCCAAACGGTGTACCTCCCCAACCGCCTGCCGGCAAGTCTGAAAAAACGTCAGTAGTACCGTCAGGTGCAACTACTGAAGAAACGAACCAGTTACAATCTGCATTCGTCGATCCTGTAACTTTATCCGGACACGCCTGCGCTAGAGCTTGCCATACCGCACTCGTTATTTTGGCCGACGTCAGGGTGGTACAGCCTATAGTAGGTGCAGGCCATTTTGCGTTAAGCCAGCAGTTGTCCGGGAGAGTAATTTTTATCGGGTTGAACATTCCTTGATTTTGAGGCGCGTGCGGCGCTAAAAAAAACTGCAAGGAGTAGAGGGCTGCGGATGCGGTATTGGCATAAGGAGAGTTGATGGCTCCTTTCACTTCAGGACCGGTTTCAGAAAAATCTATATTGATGTCTGAACCCTCTACCACTAGCCTGACTTTTATAGGTATTGGCTCGCTAGAATGTCCATCGGTATCCGCGTACTCCTCCGCAAAATACTCCCCGTCTGGGATATCTAGAATACCTTTTCGAACAATATTTTCGGTATATTCTTGCAATTGCTTCATCGCAACTGTCAACACATCAATACCGTAACGCTCGGCCGCGGCACGCAATTCTGTATCGGCTGCCTTTAAGCACCCTACATGAGCCTGCAGATCGCCTTTCACGAAGTGAGGGGTTCTTGTGTTATTTAGTATTATGTCTAATATATCTTGATTAACTTCGCCTTGGCTGAAAATTTTGAGTGGTGGCAGTCTGAGCCCTTCCCCTGCTATGTGCGTTCCATCCATCGCCTGACCACCAGCAGCACCGCCGCCTAGGTCCATCCAGTGACCTCGACTCACTCCAAAGCCAATTATTTTCCCATTGAAAAAAATTGGCATCATGAAGGTGATATCATTTATGTGAGTGCCTCCCTTGTAAGGGTCATTGACTACATAGACGTCTTCAGGTTTCATCTGATTGACTGGATATTTGTCAATAATTGCCTCAGCACTAAATTTCATGGCGGCTAGATGTATAGGACAATTGGCTGCCTGGCTTAATAATTGAGCATCGGCATCGTAGATCGCATTAGAAAAATCTATCATGTCCGCCAATATTGGAGAGAATGATGCTCGTTGCAGTACTGAGGACATACGGTCGGCCGCATACTCAAAAATACTTCGCAAGACCTCAAACGTAACTGGGTCTACTTTGGAACCGTCCTCTACTAAATTATTTGGTTTAACCAGAGTGTCCATTAGATAGCTGCTCCTTCACTTAGTTAGTTTATTAAGTTCAATAATCATATTGCCGTAATTATCCACTGTGCCGATCGCGCAAGGGGGTATTACAGCACATGCATGCTCAAACTCGACAATGCAAGGCCCGGTGACCTCTGACTGAGCCCCCAATGCGTGCCCATCATACACAATACTTTTATACCATTGCTTATCAAAGTAAACATCGCGAGAGCCTTTTTCTATATTTTCGCCACTTGCCACAACGGTTACGGATGGAGGTCTTTTTGTCTTACCAACTGCCGCCAATCCTAAAACGACGATGGACGGTTCGAAATCGTCGGAGCTAACTCCAAACTCTTGTTTATGACATTCGTGAAATCGTTCCGAAATAGTTACTAAGTCGCTATCATCTAACTTACCAGAAGGGACTGGTGTCTCTACCTCGTAACTTTGTCCTACATAACGCATCTGCGCTGTTCGTGTGATTACCACGTCGTTCTCATCCACTCCGTCAGCGGACAAAAGCGCCAATGCGTCACTTTCGAGTTTCTCATAAAGCTCATTAATAGTGCCGATATCAGCGTCTACTACGGCAGAAAAATAAAATGACTCTAAATCTTGTCTTAGGTCCATTGCAGTCGCACCGAATGCTGAGGCTACCCCCGCCGCTGCAGGCACTATGATTCTCGGAATATTCATGGATTCCGCGATTAGGAAAGCGTGCATAGCGCCAGCACCGCCAAAACTCGCTAAAATAAAGTCGCGTGGATCTCGACCCCGACCTGTAATGACTTTCTTAACCGCTTGTGCCATGTTTTCGCATCCGATACGAACCATTCCATCCGCAGTTTCTATGGCCGATAGTCCGACTTCTCGTCCTACCTTTTCGATAGCTTCTTCAGCGGCTTTACTATCTAGCATCATCTTTCCGCCTAGAGAGGGCTCAATGCGTCCGAGGAGAAGGTTCGCATCTGTGATAGTCGGTTCTTCACCGCCTAGTCCGTAAGACACTGGCCCTGGTGTTGATCCGGCAGATTGAGGTCCGACTCTGAGACTATTCCCTTCGTCTATCCAACCTATGGAGCCACCTCCTGCACCAACGCTATGAATGTCGAGCATAGGCACAATTACAGGAACTTCCCATTCAATTTCATGATCACGAGTGACAAGACCTTTCCCATTTTCCACGATAGACACGTCAAAACTTGTTCCACCCACGTCGGTATGAATAATGTTGGGGCAGTCTCCTTTAACCTCATTTAAGTATGCGGCGTAAGCTACCCCCCCTGCTGGTCCCGATTCAATCAACTCTTCCGGATGGTTCTTCGCGTATTCGACACCCGTAATACCGCCACTAGACTTTAGAATTAGCAGCCTTCCAGAGAACCCAGCTTCTTTTAAACTATTTTCTAAATGACCGAAGTATTGCTCCATCACAGGCATTGTCGCCGCTCTTATAGCCGCAGTTACAAAGCGACCATGTTCTCTGAAAAGAGCCCGAGTATCTGAGGAGGTAATACAGTAGATATTCGGGTTTTCTTGGAGAATGATATCTCGCATCTCATCTTCGTGTTTTGAGCTAACGTATGAGTTTATGAACGCAACTGCTACTGATTGAATATTACTATCCTGGATCTTCTTGGCTATGTCTTTCGCGGCGGCTTGATCCAGTGGTCTGACTACTTTTCCGTGTACATCCATTCTCTCGTCTAGGGTATAACGATACCGTCTCTTGATAATCGGTTTAGGCTTAGTTTGATAGGGGTTATAAAGTTCAGCTCGATGCTGGCGACCAATCTCGATCGTATCCCTAAATCCGTTAGTCGTGACCATTGCTACCTCGGGGTAGTCTCGAGTGATCAGGGCATTAGTTGCAGTAGTGGTTCCATGCATCAAGTGGGAGATATCACTCGCTTCTATATTTGCGTCTTTAAGCGCATTCATAACACCTAAAGACCTATCGGGTTTAGTCGTAAGTACTTTAGAACTTATCTGTCTATTATCGACCTCGTCCCATGCGAATAAATCTGTAAAGGTTCCACCTACATCGATACCCACTCGCCACATATTAATCCCTCAACTGATTTTTAAAGAAACTTGAGCCATTTTAAATGACCGATAATTCGCCCTACCTATGAGTCTTCAAATATATAAGATGCAATTATTGAGCCAAATTTATACTAATGACTTGGTCTAACCCCTGAGCAAAGCGAGTTTAACAGGACTATTTATATGGTATAGCCGAACCAAGTAAATCTCAAATTAGAAGATAGAGTGAGTTTGAAGTTATTTTTTCTGGAAAAAGACTAGATAGTCTTAATTAGGCGCGACTAATGTCAGATAGCTTTTTACTTTGATGGACCCGTCAAACTTTTATTAACCTCACGGGTTGGCTTCGAGCTAAGCTCTATGTTTTTCGACTAGTGTTGTGTAGTAAAACGATTACAACCCATACGGTGAGCCAGCGAACTACCGTTTACTGAATTGCGGCCGCTTGCGTGCTTTGTGTAGGCCAATTTTTTTTCGTTCTACTTCACGCGCATCGCGAGTAACGAAGCCTGCTACTCTCAAAGGTTTTCTAAGAGTTTCTTCGTACTTGATTAATGCTCTGGTGATACCGTGCCTGATAGCTCCGGCTTGACCGGTGATACCGCCGCCAGATACCGTCACATTTATGTCGAAATTTTTTGTCATATCTACGGTCTCTAGTGGTTGAGTAACAACCATTCGGCCAGTTTCTCTAGGGAAATAGTCCTCGATAGACTTCCCGTTAATCACAATATTTCCAGTGCCCTTGCTGAGGAAAACTCGTGCAGACGAAGATTTTCTTCGTCCGGTGCTGTAACAAATTTCTGTCGCCATGATTTATAATTCCAATGGTTTTGGTTGCTGCGCTTCGTGTCCGTGCGTTGAGCCAGAGAATACCTTTAATTTCCTAAACATTTCGCGTCCGAGAGGACCTTTAGGTAGCATACCTTTGACGGCTTTTTCAATAATCGCGGTTGGATTCTTTGCCATAAGTTTCTCATAGCTAATATGCTTAAGACCCCCTGGATAACCCGAATGGCTATAATAAATTTTGTCGCTAACCTTTTTACCGGTAACTCTGATTTTTTCCGCATTAATAATCACTATATAGTCGCCAGTAGTCATGTGAGGTGTATAATCTGGCTTATGCTTACCTCTTAGTCGGTGCGCCACTTGCGTAGCCAGTCGACCAAGCACTTTATCTGTGGCATCGATAACATACCAATCATTAGTTATTGTCTCAGGGGTGGCAGTAAACGTTCTCATTAGCGCGTCCGAACTCGTAAAAATGATGGGCAATGGTAAGTTTTGAGAGGGTTCCTGTCAATCTGTGATTGACAATTGGCCCACAGATGGCAGAATTTTCTCATCTTTTGAGGTGTATATGCGTAAAATCAGGCAATTTTCGATGCTAGACAAAGCAATTGCATGTCTTGATTACGGATTGCGCTCAGTTTTTGTGGATGACAGTCAAGATACTTCAACATACCCGGCGAGCAATGTAAGTAGTCCTGTACTTTCGAAAGAGGAGCGCCTGCGAAGTATTCGTTTAATGCGAGTTAATCATGCTGGAGAGGTGAGCGCCCAGGGCTTGTATTTAGGTCAATCTCTTTTATCGGGTAACACAGAAACTTTTTTTTCCTTAATGGAAGCAGCAAATGAAGAAAAAGAGCATCTTCACTGGTGCGAAATCCGTTTAAAAGAGCTAGAAGGTCGAGCGAGTATGTTGGGCGGCGTTTGGTTTTTAGGCTCTCTATGTATCGGGGTGTGGACCGCTCGTGCCGGTGATGATTGGAGTTTAGGGTTTGTTGAAGAGACTGAAAATCAGGTGGTGGAGCATCTTGACAACCATTTGTTTGAGTTACCTGAAAAAGATGTTGCCAGTAGGGCCATATTGTTGGCGATGCGCTCGGATGAAGCAAGACACGCTAAAAATGCGTCATTAAGAGGTGGTAAGACTTTGCCCCCTTGGGCTCGTAAAATAATGCAGTTTCAGGCCAAAATAATGACGACAGTGGCCTCTAAAATATAAAATGGTCTCAATTGACAATTCTAGGATGAGCGAATTAGTGTGAAGATTTTGAGTTTTGATTTTAGGAAAATTTTGGCGCCGATTTTATTGTCGACATGTCTTCTATCTTTCTCTGGAATCGGTTTCGGAGCGATACCCTTAGAGACTTCACGAAGTCTTGCTCCAATGTTAGAGAATATTACGCCGGCGGTTGTTAATATTTCTTCCGAAGGGCGACGAGTTACGCGTGAAAATCCGATTTTTTCTGATCCTTTTTTTCGAGACTTTTTTGACATCCCGATGCGTCCGCGGACAAGGAAGACACAAAGTTTAGGATCAGGAGTAATTGTTGATGCAAGCAGAGGAATAGTATTGACGAATTCTCACGTAGTTGCTCACGCTGACACCATTAAGGTAACTCTGAGAGATGGCCGAGAATTTAATGGAGAATTAGTAGGTACTGATCCAGAGACCGATGTAGCCGTCCTGAAGATTGAACCCAAAAACCTACAGGACATTAAGTTTTCAGACTCTAATAATCTGCGAGTTGGAGATTTTGTAGTCGCGATTGGGAACCCTTTTGGTCTCGGACAAACTGTAACATCAGGCATAGTTAGTGCGCTAGGACGTTCGGGTTTAGGTATATCTGGTTACGAGGATTTGATTCAGACTGATGCTTCAATAAATCCTGGTAATTCTGGGGGTGCCTTGGTGAATCTTGAGGGAGAGCTCGTTGGGTTAAACACTGCAATTTACTCGAGGCACGGCGGCAATATTGGGATCGGCTTTGCTATATCGATTAATATGGCCAGACATGTGATGGAGCAGTTGGTCCAATATGGTACCGTCCAAAGAGGTGGGATTGGTGCTCAATTCCAAGATCTAACCCCTTCTCTAGCCGAAGCATTCGGTGTGGGAGATATTCCCAGCGGCGCAATTGTTGCGCGAATTGCCGAATTATCTCCTGCTGATGTCGCAGGCTTACAAGTGGGTGATATTGTCACAAGCATTAATAATCGTGCAGTCAAAACGGTAGCTGAGGTCGATACTCAAGTAGCGCTCTCTCCGGTGGGGGAAAAAGTACCAATTTCTCTTCTTAGACAAGGACGCAAAATACATACAGAATTTTTTATCGAGGTTGAGGCACATAGTGGGCGGCTATCCCCATTTAAAAATAGTCGTTTCGCGGACAGTACTATCGGCGAAATCCCAAGCAGTTCGCGTTTTTACGGCCGTGTCGCTGGCGTACAAATAGAAGAGATCAAGAGTTCTAGTCCTGCCTGGATCTCAGGACTGCGAAAAGGGGACATCATTCAGGCAATCAATGGGAGAAAAGTTAGATCGGTCGGCGAGTTTGTGCAGACAGTTTCGCAATTTACTGATCGATTAAGGGTAACAGTGAGGCGTGGCCGTCAGGTTGCGTTAGTTACCATAGACTAGGATCGGATTACCTTTTTAAGAAGCGGATCCAGCGCCAAACATTTAATAGACTAGAAAGAGATGCTGCCAAATATGTCAGTGCGCAAGCGGACAGGATCTTACGAGCTCTAGGGATGTCGCTGTCGGACAGGAAGCGTCCAGACAGTAGGGGTAGCGCTCGATTAAAGCTCGCATCCACCTCGACAGGGAGAGTTATGAGGTGCACTAAAACTGGCAGTAACATTACCGCCATTCCAATTACTAGCAACGCTGCACCAGCTTGAGGTGCTCTTGTTATCATGGTTACTATCGGAATCGCGATGAGAAGGATTGAACCAACGCGCTCAAATACTCCGGCGACTCTTGCGAGGCGAGTCCTGAGTTTTAGTGGACCAAACCCAATATGATCTTGAATAGCATGTCCGACTTCATGCGCAGCAATAACGATAGCTGTTAGGGAATTATCATTATAGGAACTTGGGCTTAGGCATACAGTTTTATTGAGGGGATTAAAATGATCTCCTACCCCTAGTTCATCGAGCTCCACCGTGTACTGTTTTAGTCCGGCTTCTTTTAGTATATGGGTCGCTAGTTCTCCACCGGTACCCTTAATGTCATCTCTTTTTTCTGCGAATTGTCTCAAGACTCGGCGAGCCCAGATCTGCGGTCCTAGTATTAGTCCTACGACAATTAAAATTAGTATTAGGACCATTTTTCCCTCGTAGATTGGATAATA
This sequence comes from uncultured Pseudomonadota bacterium, assembly GCA_913047675.1. Classification (GTDB taxonomy): domain Bacteria; phylum Pseudomonadota; class Gammaproteobacteria; genus UBA4457. The sequence goes on from CAJWTO010000038.1 coordinate 10,096, forward strand.
ATTACGTCACGAGACATTGATCTGGAGTATTGTAGATTGGTACTGGATGTACTTAACTGGGAACTAGTGAGGATCGTTTGCATTGAGCGAATTACTTTATGGTGAAACCAATTCGTAGTCTAATATGTAACAGTCAAGGAATAAACATACTAAAAAGCTATGGCGAAATCACCCGAAGCACTTTACTTAGCAGATACTGAATCTGGCAGAGTTACCTACGACGAATCACAGCATACGGTGATCAATAAATTAGAAGATATTTATCATCAGCTTAGGGCTGAGCCTGACCGAATAAGCATTAGTATTTTAGACAAATTAGTTGGTAAGAGGAGGCCATATTGGGAGCCGGTAAGAGGTCTCTATGTTTGGGGTAGTGTCGGTAGGGGTAAGACTTATCTCGTAAATCAGTTCTACAATATCCTTCCCACTCAGTACAAAGTGAGACTGCACTTTCACGCTTTCATGCAGAATACTCATGAAAAGTTGGCTAATTTTAAGTTAGAGCCAGATCCTCTCCAAAGAGTCGCCGAGGCATGGGCCTCACAGGTTCGTGTTATTTGTCTTGATGAATTGCATGTCGCAGATATCACGGATGCCATGATCTTGGCGAATTTGTTTGAAGGTCTATTTGAGAAAGGAGTCACTATGGTAGCCACTTCAAATGATGCGCCCGATGATTTATATCGAGGGGGTCTTCAGCGAGATAGATTCCTACCAGCGATCAGTCTTATTAAACGTCATCTGGAGGTTTGTGAGTTGACTGGCAATGCAGACTATCGATTGAGAGTCTTGGAAAAAGCACCAGTGTATTATCAATGTAATGCGGGTGAGCAATATAGTGAATTAGAAGCCAGCTTCAAAGCTTTGTCGAATAGTCAGGGGCTCTCCGAGGCTTATATTGTGATTAATTCTAGAAAAATACCAGTTCAAATGAGAGCTGATGGATTGATTTGGCTGACTTTTGATGCTCTTTGCAAGGGCACGCGCTCTGTAGCAGATTACATCGAGTTGGCTCGTCTTAATAATACGATTTTTGTAAGCGATATACCCATCATGGGGAATGATGACAATGACGCGGCGAGGCGCTTCATTAATTTTATAGATGAAATATACGACCGGAATGTCAATTTAATAGTGTCTGCGCAAGAGAAACCAGAGAGCCTATACTGTGGGAGTCGGTTGCAAAAGTCCTTCCTACGCACAGCGAGTAGACTAGAAGAAATGCAATCGCATGAGTATCTAGCTTTGCCACATAAATTAGATTAAAGCGATATTTAACATTAAGTTAAGTCAATTTATTGACAATTCAAATTATTTATATACGCTATATCTAATTAACTTAGGCTTTAGATATAAGGGAGCGGATCTGAAGTGGCGACTAAATATGATATACCGGATGCGAATGAGTTAGATATCGCGCGTGTCATAGGAAGACACTATGGTGACGGCGCGGTGTATATGACTCAAGATGAAGATCAGGCTACAGCGCTGTCTAGGGCGATCTCAGAGGGTTTTGTTAGCGAGGATGGGTTTCTGACTAGAAAAGGACGAGAATTTTTAGTTCGATTTGGTTAATAGATCCAACATTTAGGTTTAAGTTTTCTGAAGATTTTTCCAGTTTCTGTTAAACATCGGGTATACAGTTCCTATCACCGCAAGATTTAATAGACCTATGACGCCGAAAAGTTGAGGTTCGTTAGCGCCCTGACGATAGATTATCACCGTAAAAAGCGCAGATAGCACCATAAAAAAGGCATTACATACGTTGAGCGCAGCGATCGTTCGAGCACGGTGAGTTGCTCGGAGATTGATTTGTAGACACGCGTAAAGTGGAATGACGTAAAGGGCGCCAAAGGTACCGACTAGCACTAATTGCGTGAAGAAAATTATCGCAAAGCGGGACGATAAAAAGTTATCCAATTGGAGCAAATTCGATGATATGGGAGGTGTGCCTTGAGCTAAGACAGTGAGAGACGTGAGACCAACGCCGATGGCTCCTAATAAGATCAAATAAGGTCTAATTTGTCCTCTGGTAAGCATTGTGCACAGAAATGCACCTAGTCCTATTCCTATGACAAAGGCTACATTCAGAATCGTTATAACGTTTGCATCTGCTCCTAAAAGTAATTTTGCATATGTTGGAACTGCTGCAACGAAGGCCGAACTAGTGAACCAAAATCCCGATATCAGAAATATTAATATTAGGTTGAGGCGATCTGAAATAGCTTCTTTAACAATAGATACTGTTGCCTTAGGCAAATTTTTTCTGATTACGATGGTGTCATCGCTTGCCGTGGCAATCGGTATGAAATGAGCACATGTCCGGCCGGCTATCGCCAAGCCTAAAATATGGATGATAATAATTTTGGATGTCGACCCATCTAGTCCTGCTAAAAGTCCTCCGAGGATCGTACCTGTCATGATGGCAAAATAAGTACCGGCCTGCAGCATTGCGTTCGCCGGGGTTAATTCTTTTTTTTCTAATAGCTGAGGTAATAATGCATACTTTAATGGGCCAAAAAATGTCGATTGTGTACCCATAAGAAATAGAGCGAAAAGTAATAAATAGTAACTTGCTATCAAGAAACCGAGAGAAGCAATGGCCACAATGAATATTTCCACAGATTTAATATGTTTAATTAATTTCGACTTCTCATACTTATCGGCAACTTCACCCGCGAGCGAAGAAAATAAGAAAAAAGGCAAGATGAATATTGCACCAGTAGTTGCAACTAAGATCCTACTATTCTCCGAGTCGCCGTCGAAAACGTTAAGAATCAAAAACATGATGATAGAAAATCTGAGAAGATTATCGTTGAATGCACCTAAAAACTGGGTAAAAAAAAGAGGGCCGAAGCGTTTTGTAAAAAGTAAAGACGAGAAAAGGGCTTTAGAAAAGGACGACATTATTAGTGGACTAGAATAGTTTTCCGAGGCTTGAAGGACTAATATTTATGGCGCACACTGGGGCGGACTGAAAATCCGCTGAAATTAAAATGGAATATCGTCATCAAATGGCTCGTTTACGATTGCGCTCTGTGACGCGGGTTGGCTAGTGGATGCGGACTGTTGATTGGCGGGCGATTCTGAATTAGTGCCTCGACTTCCTAGCATTTGCATCTCGTTAGCTACGATTTCTGTTGTGTACCGATCATTTCCATCCTTATCTTGCCACTTGCGAGTTTGGATCCGACCTTCGACATAAACTTGCGAACCTTTGCGCAGATACTCATTGACCACTTCCGCAAGCCGTCCAAAAAATATGACTCTATGCCACTCTACGCGTTCTTTCGTTTCTTGGGTCTCTTTATCACGCCAAGATTCCGACGTTGCTAGAGTGATATTTGCGACTGCACTGCCGCTTTGGGTAGAACGCAGTTCGGGATCGTTTCCTAAATTACCAATTAAAGTTACCTTGTTAACGCCACGAGCCATTCTACTTTCTCCTAATTAATCAAGTTGCACCTTAATAATAGAATCTTTTCTGCAAATTTCCTACGTATTATTGAAAACAATTTAGGCCACTGACGGAAAAACATCGTATAGTAGTCTGTTGTTAAATAATTACTGCAGACGGCGTCGCAACGTTATTCGTCGGCAAGATGTATTTGGAGCTCATGGACAAAATTAACTTGCGCGGTGCGCGCACTCATAACCTTAAGAATATCAACGTAAGCTTACCGAGGGATAAATTAATCGTCTTAACCGGATTATCTGGTTCAGGGAAATCTTCTTTAGCTTTTGATACGATATACGCAGAAGGGCAGCGGCGATACGTTGAATCACTGTCTGCATATGCGAGGCAATTCCTCTCGGTAATGGAAAAGCCGGACATAGATCATATAGAAGGCTTGTCTCCCGCTATATCGATCGAGCAAAAATCTACAAGTCATAATCCTCGCTCTACGGTAGGTACAATAACCGAAATATATGACTATCTTCGTTTACTGTTTGCTCGAGTGGGTCAACCAATGTGTCCTGACCATTCAGAGAGTCTTGAAGCTCAGTCGATTGCCCAAATGGTTGATACGGTTCTTAAACTCGCGAGCGATGAAAGATGGATGCTTGTGGCACCGATAGTGCGAGATCGCAAAGGGGAACATCAGCAGGTATTTGATAATCTAGCTAGGTTGGGTTACGTCAGGGCATTAGTAGACGGGAATATAATTTCCTTAGATGATCCACCGGCGCTCGAACTAAGGAAAAAACACAATATTGACGTCATAGTTGATCGGTTTAAGGTGAAACCTGGATTAGAACAGCGACTCGCTGAGTCTTTCGAGACTGCGCTGGAACTGGGGGAGGGGTTCGTACGAGTTTGCCCAATTGATAGTGATAGCATGTCTAGTGATATTCTTTTTTCCTCTAGATTTGCCTGCCCAAAATGTGGTTTCGCAATTGAAGAGCTAGAGCCTAGACTATTTTCTTTTAATAATCCGGTCGGAGCTTGTTTAAGTTGCGATGGATTAGGAGTCGCGGAGTATTTTGATCCAGATCGCGTGGTTCAGCAGCCCGAAGTAAGCTTACCAGGAGGCGCGATTAGGGGCTGGGATAGACGTAATGCATATTACTCTCGGCTAATTGATTCTCTAGCTCAACACTACAAGTTCGATGTTGATAGTCCTTTTAATGAACTATCTTCGGACATTCGTGAAGTGATTCTTCGCGGTAGTGGAACTGAAGAAATCGAATTTAAATACATAAAGTCTGGCGGAAAATTATATAAGCGAAAGCATCCTTTCGAGGGCGTGATCCCAAATATGGAGCGCCGGTACAAGGAGACTGACTCGAATATTGTTCGCGAGGAACTAGGTCGTTACTTAGGTAGCCGGAAGTGTCCTGATTGTGAAGGAACCCGACTTAATCGCGCAGCTCGAAATGTTTTTATTTCTGAAATGAATCTATCAAATTTGACAGCGATGTCTATTAAAGATGCTAGCGAATTTTTTAATAATCTCAGTCTCTCAGGCAAGCGTGGCGAAATCGCTGAGAAAATAGTAAAGGAAATTGGATTGCGCTTAAGTTTTTTGATTAATGTGGGACTAAATTATCTAACGCTTGATCGTAGTGCGAATACACTCTCCGGAGGAGAAGCTCAACGGATCAGGCTTGCAAGCCAGATTGGCGCAGGATTAGTCGGAGTGATGTATGTTTTGGACGAACCTTCGATTGGACTGCATCAGAGAGATAATCAGAAGCTATTAGATACTTTGGTTAGTCTTCGCGATCGAGGAAATACGGTAATAGTAGTCGAGCATGATGAAGAAGCTATTAGGATGGCTGATTATGTCGTAGACATAGGTCCGGGCGCCGGTATTCATGGTGGAGAGATCGTCGCTGAAGGCACTCCCGAGACTATTGCTAGCAGTCCAGCATCGCTCACTGGACAGTATCTTTCAGGAGCGCGACAAATTCAGGTTCCGGTATCCCGGACACCGCTTGATAAAAATAGGGTATTGTCTATTCTCGGAGCGAACGGGAATAATCTTAAAAGCGTCGATGTTTCTGTACCGATAGGCTTGATGACCTGTATCACAGGAGTATCCGGATCGGGCAAGTCGACACTGATAAACGATACCTTATATCGTACGGCTGCAAAAGTACTGAACCGCGCGTCTACCAAACCAGCGAAATGCAATGAAATAGTCGGTCTAGAGCATTTTGACAAAGTAGTCGATATAGACCAAAGTCCTATTGGAAGGACACCTCGGTCTAACCCTGCGACTTATACGGGATTGTTTGGGCCAATAAGAGAACTATTTGCTGCTACCGCAGAGTCTAGATCGAGAGGTTATAAGCCTGGGCGATTTAGCTTTAATGTCAAAGGTGGGAGGTGCGAGGCCTGCCAAGGGGATGGGCTGATAAAAGTGGAAATGCATTTCTTACCAGACGTATACGTTCCGTGTGATGAATGCAAAGGTAAGCGGTATAACAGAGAAACATTGGGAATAATTTATAAAGGAAAGACTATAAGTGACGTTTTAGACATGACGGTTGAGGAGGCGCTGGTATTTTTTGATTCTGTCCCGACAATCCGGTCCAAGTTAAAAACTCTCACCGAAGTTGGACTGTCTTATGTCAGTATAGGCCAAAATGCTACGACTTTATCTGGCGGCGAAGCTCAAAGAGTGAAGCTTTCCAAAGAGCTTTCTAAGCGAGATACGGGCAACACGTTATATATCTTAGATGAACCTACTACGGGCCTGCATTTCTATGATATTGAGCAACTATTAAAGGTTCTCCATCGACTACGTGATCATGGGAATACCGTTGTGATAATTGAACACAATCTTGACGTTGTGAAAACGGCTGATTGGGTTATTGATATTGGACCAGAGGGCGGGGAGAATGGAGGAGAAATAGTAGCGTTTGGTACACCTGAGGAGGTTTCTCAGAATGAAAGCTCTTATACTGGGCACTATCTTGCCAAGCTGCTAAAGACACGTCACGCCGTGAGTAGTATGGCGGGCTAACGATGGAAAACAAATTACTGGATATATTTATATGAGCACTTTGATATGTGGTTCTTTTGCCTACGATAATATTACCGAGTTTAACGACCAATTTAAGAATCATATTCTCCCCGATCAGCTTGATATTTTAAATGTCTGCTTTCTCGTCCCAAGTTTGCGGCGTGAATATGGAGGAGTCGCCGGAAATATTGCTTATAATTTAAAGATGATCGGAGGAAATCCATTACCTATGGGGACAGTAGGGGAGGATTTTGAACCATACAGGCAATGGATAAAAGACCATGCTATTCCGACCGATTTCATTAATACTGTTTCAGGAGCAATGACTGCTCAGGCTTTTATCACAACGGATAACGATGGGAATCAAATAACCGTATTCCATCCTGGTGCGATGGAGTATTCCGCACGTAACTCGCTAGAAGATGTTGCGGGTAGTAGGTTGGCCATTATCTCGCCCGACGGTAAGGATGGGATGATATATCATGCAGAGCAGGCTCATAGGCTAGCGATTCCACTTGTATTTGATCCAGGACAGGGTCTTCCCATGTTCGATGGGAAAGAGTTGGAGCGATTTATCGAAATCGCAAGTTGGATAACGGTGAATGCTTATGAGGCTGAAATGCTCCAGAGCAAGACCGGGTTCTCTTTGGAGAAAATAGCTAGAAAAGTCGAGGCCTTGATCGTGACCGAGGGTGAAAAGGGGTCGAAAATCCTCACACAAGGCCAGTCCATTATGATACCTCCTGCTGTTGCCATGCATGCGGTAGATCCTACTGGTTGCGGTGATGCATATCGAGCCGGAATACTTTATGGTATCGAGCATAATTTGGGCTGGGAGATAACGGGTCGCGTGGCATCTTTGTTAGGTAGTATAAAAATCGAAAAAGAGGGAACTCAGAATCACTTGATCAATCGCTCTGATTTTGAGCGTCGTTATGAGGTTGAGTTTGGGAGTGTTCTAGAGTGGTAGAATTTCTAAGCCTCATTTTTAGTTGATTGAACCACAATGATTCCGTTCCCTAATATTGATCCTGTTGCTTTAGAAATAGGCTTTTTTCAGGTTCATTGGTACGGAGTTTCTTATATTCTAGGTATCGGCATAGGTTGGTATTATCTTGAAACTCGTGCGCGGGCATCGAACTTAAAGGTTATAAATGTTTCAGATATGGTTTTTTATGTGGCTTTAGGCGCAGTCGCAGGAGGAAGAATCGGTTATATTTTATTTTATAATCTTGCCGCCTACTATCACGATCCGCTAAGTATCTTGGCTATTTGGAAGGGTGGAATGTCTTTTCACGGAGGTGTTTTAGGGGTCGCACTCGCACTGATATGGCAGGCGAGAAAAGTCGAGAGTAGTGTATTCACATTGAGCGATTTTATTCTCCCTGCTTTACCAATTGGTTTAGGTTTAGGTAGGTTGGCGAATTTTATCAATCAGGAATTATGGGGTGCCCCTACGGATTTACCGTGGGGTGTATTATTTACTGTTCCAGCTGCCGGTGGTGTTAGTAGGCACCCTACGCAATTGTACGAAGCATTTTTAGAGGGCCTTTTACTGTTTTTGATACTTCATTTCATGAGTAAAAGAAAGCTGGCTTTAGGTA